>JAKEFD010000047.1 GCA_022616245.1 Gemmataceae bacterium | reverse complement strand
CGTCCATGGCTTCCTCCAAAAAGACTGGAATTCCTGTCCAGCTGCACAGCAAGCCATCCTATCACGCCAGGCCGCGCGCAGAAACGGGAATGCACCCGGAATTAGCTTGACAATGGTGCCGACCCTAATTCAGACTGGAATGGGAGCAAATTCGGCACTTGAGTGGAGGATCCCGACATGAGCAAGCTGCTCTACAAGAAACTGCGACACCTCGCAAAGCATCCTGCCTTTCTTAAAGCGGCCCTTTCGACACTCTCACCGGACGCTCGCGCGCAAGGGAAAATGATGACGCGCATGAAGTGGTCCCTGCCGATTCTCTTTCGCCTCGCGCGCGGACGGTGCCGCAGGCGTTGGGAACCGCTGTCACTTGATGTGCGAGAAACAGAACTCGCCAACAAAATGTTCATGGCTAATGTGCCAAAAATCCGTTACGCAGTCGACATGTTCGATTGGCTGCGTGAGTATTTCCAACAGGGTGAAGTGATTCAGACACGCTTGAACTCAGAACGTGAGTTTTTTCCAAACGCACAGCCCTATCTTCCTGGACTTAACCTGAACGACGACGAGTTGATCGCTTTCCTAAACAAACTGCGGAAGCATCGGGCGATTGCGAGAACGGAAACTCCCACGGACTGGGACACGGAAGAGTACTACGTTCTCTACAGACTTTGCGGACCTAAGCGTTGAATTTCTTGCTCTTCTTGCGCAGCTTATCAAAATGGGCAAGGAAGGTCTTCTTGACTCCTGGCAAGTCAACTGGAACGCCAAAAAGGCAGTTGTGGCGCGTATGACGCACGATTGACGGGATGTTCACGTAGATCGTCGCATCAACTCGATACCAGAATTGTACTGGGAAATCGCGATACGTCCAAAGTTCACAGTTCGGCCAGCCACGAAACTCGTGACTAATGATTCCTAGGACGTCTCTTAGTTCAGTTTTGTATTTCTCGTAAGACACTCCCAGCTGGGCTGCGCGGACTCTCAGAAACGGGTTATCGGGATGGGAGGCTAGAATCGTTACCTCCTTGAGCCCTCTTCCGGCACGTTCGGCCGCGTTCCGAGCGTCGAGTATTGCTCTAACGAAATTGCGGCTGCCCTCTCGCGTCATCGTGGTAGTAATGACTTGAATGGTCTTTTTCGCAGCTTGAAAGGCCTTTTCCAAGTTGGCAGCGCTGCGGTCGTGAAAATATGAAATTTTTCTCTCCGAGGCGCCAACCAGTTCAAGGCCCAGCCCCAGCGCTACATCGGCGGCACTGTTTAGGCGAAGGCTGCGATTGTCATTGAGGAACCGCGACAGCATGCCGCTGCCGATTCCAGCCAGTTTGCTGAGCTTATTAACGCTCATCCCGCTCGCCTTGATTCCCTCCCGCAATTGCACGTCGATCCTTTTTGGAGTCGTTCTTGTTCGCATGGTGATATTTGTCCTCTTTTTGGCTTGCGACAGTGCATGTCGACCTTGTTTCTGAGGCTTCAAGCGTTTTTGTCAAATTGCCTAACTGTTGCCAGGATTTGTCTTTTTCTCCCTTGACTCGCCAGACTGACATTATATGATGAGAGGCATTGATAATGTCAATTAGCAAATGCCGATGTCAATTAGCATCACGGTCGGAGAATCCCATGAATGTCCAGTCCGCACGAACCTACTTGCTGACACAAGATGAAACGGATTCTCAGGTAGTCGCAAGGTTGGTTGTGAAGTATTACGACTGGCTCACAGATAACGGCGGTATGTCGCCGGAAGAACTCCTTGCCATTCCCCTCAGTCAACACCAACGGAAGGTTCTGCTGAAGCACATGGACGATGTCCTGGAAATCTACGGTTTGACCGCTCGGATGGGGCCAGCCGGTCGATAAGCGAACGTGGAAAAGGTCAAGAGGGACGAGCATTACGTCGCCAGTTCCTCGGCAAATTCATTCTTTCGGCTCCAAGGAATTGCCGAAATGTCGTAGTGGCTGAGTGCGGCCAGAACTTCCTGGCGGATGGGTTCTTCGGAATCGTTTAGGACGGCGTAGGCACGGGCTTCGCCTTGACGCATCTCCTTCGAGTCGGTCCATGCGAATATCAGGGATGTCGCCGAATCACGCGACGGACTGTTGATTGCCCGCAGGACTCTCTCGGGCTGAGTTCTCGAGCGCGGGATCACGAAGTCGAACTTGTGGCTGAATCCGCTCTTTCCCGGAAAGTGGATGTTGGGCGTGAAGCGGATGTCGTTGCCCTCCAGGAAATGCATGACATCGTCCCAGAAGAGGCTGGTGATCCGCTGCTTCGCGGTCATGAACATGTCGTTGACCGCCAACATCGCTTGAACGAGGGCGTGTTTTTTCTGCGGGAAGCTTTCTTCCGAAGCTTCGACGAAGAGCTCATTGTCGGCGCTCAGGCCAACGCCAAACCCGTTGAGCGTGGCTTGCAGCATCTGCTTGCGCAACGGCGTATCCAAAGCACACCCCGACGCCTCAAGATCCGAAACAATGTAGCTGTCATCGGTAAGTCGAAGCCCTTGGGGCAGCTTCTCGACGAAGATTTGCAGGCGGTCGTTGTGCCGATCCAGAAACGGCGTCGTGATTTCGCAAACGCCGTTCAGGTCCACGACCTTTATGCGACTCTTCAGCCAGTTGACATAGGCGTCAACCAGTTTTTGGCAGTCGGCGCTCATCAAGTCAGTCCCAGTCCTGGTAGCGTGTCGGGGATCTTGCGCACGTTGCAATAAAGCAGGAAATCAAGAAACGTTCTTACCAAATCGGCGGTATTGGTGAAAACGCCAGCCGGCAGCAAATAGGCCCATTTGTCGGCAAATCCTTCTTTGTAGACGTGCACGTGCGGACACGGAATCTCTGCGCCGTCGGGGTTTTCGTGAGTCGGACCGTCCAGGTCGAGCCGGAGGAGAATCTCCACAACTGCGTATCGTTCCTGGTAAGTGCATTTGGAAAGCTTCATCCGGCCTTTGCGGTTGACGTCAAAGAGAAAGGCCTCTTTTCCATCTTCCGAGAGAGCCTCGTACTGTTGCGCAGCGCCGGGGAGCGGAAAGTTAATCCTGCCTTGCTCGACAAGCCTCTTTGGCATTGCCATCAATGCATCGGCTTTTTCTTGAGTTAGCATACGCCCCCAATGTTTTCCGATTCTAGGACGGTTGTCAATGATCGGCGCGGCAAAAACGTCGGCGGTGCGGTCGCTCGATGGCACTCGGGTGATTGGGGAAGATATGCCGGCTGCCCGCCAAAAAGTAAGGGCGGCCTGATTCAGGCCGCCCGATGATTACTTGAGGGCCGATTTTCCGCCGCGCGTCCACTCTGCAAAAGCCGGGGGGTGCCCAACCTTGTCAGCGGCCCGGCCAATGGTTGTTCCCTTAGCCGATTCGACGGCTGCCGGGGCCTATTGCAGCGCAAGGGCCGAATCCCGATCACGGCGCCAATCGCCCTCATTGATTAACTTCGACTATTGTAGGCTAAAAGTCAACAATAGGGCGGCGCAAGGACGGCGACATTCGCGATGGTCGCCCTACCTGGGATTGATTCGGCGCGACGCCGCTTACCCACGGCTCGCACGGCTCACCCTGGGCTACATTCCGCCGGGCCTCAAAACCGCCCACGAGCGGCAAGCGTTGGAGCGCTAGATCGAGCGACGGACCAGCAAATCGACAACTCCAGAGGCTACGTTTTGAGCGCGGTTTCGAGCAGGAGGCCTTTGATAGCCTTGGCCTTGCTGTCCAATACGTCGTCGTTTTCTTCCGCGAATTCCTTCCATACATAGGCGAAGTTTCCGTGCAAATCGGCCAACGCGTCCTCGCGCCGATCACCGTATCCCCAGAGATTGAAGGACTCGTTGTGATAGACCCAAAGGCCGTCTGTGTATTCAATGTTGACCACCAGCGGCTTGCGCAGGTTGTAACGGACGCCGCCATGCTCGAAGCGGCTTAGCCGAATGGGATCGGTGCTGACGGTTTCCACTTCGAGAATGTCTTCCACGCTTTTCACGCGGCCTTCATTATCTAACGTCGCCCACCCAGTGACTTCGACCAGCGAACCAGCCATAAGGTTCGCGATTTGGTCGCGCAGCCCGTCGGGGTAGTAACACGGAATCTCGACGCCGCGCTGGCGGATGGCAATGAGCTCGGGGCCAACACCGACGTGGATCTTGACCAGTTCGCCGACTAACGTGACCGGCTCGGCGGCCAGCAAAGGTTCTCGTTGCAGTAGTGAGCGGACAACGCGGCGCATCGCGGGACTCAATTTGACTTTCGGATGCCGTGCGGGTGAGCAGTTTTCGAGTTCGATTTCGTAATCATCTAGTGTGCTGGGAAGAAGCCCTTCGAAGGCGCGAAGTAAGTAGTTGCGCTCGTCCCGTCCCAAGTCCAGTTCATCCAGTGAAGGCATTTCTGCCTGAAGCACATGGCCCAGTTCGAAGACAAGACTCAAGGCTTCCTGCCCTATTTCGAAATCTTCAGCGAGGTAAGTGTCGTGCGGCAATTCCATCTCGACAGACAATTCGCTGTGATGTGCGGCTTCAAAAAGCAACTCAGCCGACCCACGGTAGCGGTTCTGCCAAGGACCGCGCCGCGGCGCCTTATCTGAGACAACGGCAGCAGCGGCATGGTAAAGGACGTTTTGCAGAGCTTGCAGTTTAGCGGCCAGCATGCTCACAGGAACGACGCCTTGGGCGCGGAATGACTCGCCTCGAAAGGTCATTCGAAGGCGTGTTGGTTGTTGATTTGCAGACACGTCCCGTCCTCCGGGATGGGATTACGTCGACGAGAACATGGTTATCTTCTCTCTTCACTATACATTCTTTTGTCAAGGAGGGGAGTTTGGTATACACCACGGGACATCCCTGTGTCAACACCCAGGCCGGCATCCGCACCTGAATTGCCTTACTGGATCATCTCGTGTCAATCTAGGCCAAAGCCTATGCTTCGCAGGAACGGCAAGCGTTGCAGCGGCAGATCGAGGCGACAGACCACGAGATCGACCAGTTGGTGTACGAGCTGTACGGGCTGACGGCGGAGGAGATTCGGATTGTGGAGGGCCAAAACCCGCAATAGGATGCGTGCAAAGGAGACGGCTATGCACATCGCATTGACTGAAGAGCAGCGGCAAGTGCTCGAAGACCACCACGGTGAGCCAATGCGCGTCCTCAACCCGCACACCAAAGAGGTCTTTGTTCTCGTGCCTGCCAAGGTCTACGAACGACTCGAATCTCTCCTCCAGGAAGAGTTCGACCCGCGCGTGGCGTATCCCTTGGTCGACCGGATCATGGCGGAAGACGATGCCCACGATCCGCATCTGGCCACGTATCAGCACTACCGGCGCGAGGACCGGTCATGACCCGGCGCGGCGACGTGGTCCTCGTGCAGTTCCCCTATGTCGGCGGTGGTCATGGCAAGACCCGTCCCGGCGTGGTCGTGCAATGCGACCGCCTGAATCGGCAGATCCAAAATAAAAACGCTACGTCGCCGCCGTCATCACAGGGCTCGCGAGGCTCGCCCTGGGCCAGATTCCGCCGGCCCACTGGGCCTGAACACCGCCACGAGCGGCAAGCGTTGCGGGCGAAAGCGCGGACGCGCCTGAGAGGTAGAAAGATGAATCGGACGGGTCTGCAAGCTAGTGCCGGCTTGGTCCCTGAAGCGAGCAAATTCAGCCCGCGCGATCCCCAGCGCCTGCGCCGAGGTCGTTTGCCGCCGTTGACGATCGCGCAGATTCTGGCCTGGGCCGATAGCTATTACGCCCGCACCAAGAAGTGGCCGGAGGCGGACTCGGGCTATGTCTACGAAAACCGCAATGAGATGTGGAGGCGGATCGACAGCGCCTTGCGTCTGGGGCTGCGCGGCCTGGAGCGTGGCTCCTCGCTGGCCAAGCTTTTGAGCCAGGCCCGAGGCAAGCGCAATCTCAAGGCGCTGTCGCCTTTGACCGAGGGCCAAATCGCGGCCTGGGCGCAGCAGCACCGCCGGCGCACCGGCCGTTGGCCCAACGAGAACAGCGGACCTATTGCGGACACGCGCGGCGAAGTGTGGTGCAACGTGGACGCGGCCCTGCGCATGGGCTTTCGCGGATTGCCGGGGGGCGACTCCGTGCCGCGCCTGTTGAACCGCGCGTTCGACGTCGCGAACCCGGTAAGCCTTCCCCGCCTGCAAGTTCAGCAGATACTGGGTTGGGCCGACGAGCATCACCAGCGAACCGGGCAATGGCCCACGGCCAAGGCTGGCCCCATCCGGGGGGCGCCGCAACGCAGCTGGTCCGCTGTCGATAGCGCTTTGCAGCGCAGCAGGGTAGCTGGTTTGCCTGGCCGATGGAGTTTGGCCCACTTGTTGTTCAAATTCCGGAACGTCCGCAATAAGGCCTGTCTGCCCCGGCTGACTCTGCGTAAGATCTTGGCGTGGGCGGATGCCCATTATAAGCGGACTGGCTGCTGGCCGACGCACGCATCGGGCCCCATCGCACAGGCCCCGGGCGAAACGTGGGGCGCCATTCACGGCGCATTGAAGACCGGCCGGCGAGGTCTGCCCGGCGGCTCTTCGCTCGTCGCGCTTCTGGCTAAGCGTCGCGGCGTTCGCAACCGCGTCCATCCTCCCCGCCTCACGGTCCGACGAATTCTGGGATGGTCCGATGCCCATTTCCAGCACACTGGCCACTGGCCGCGGTACGAATCCGGTCCGGTCGCCCAGGCGCCCGGGGAGAAATGGTCGGCCATCAACGCCGCTCTGCGGTACGGCCTGCGCGGCCTGCGTTGCGGCTCTTCCCTTGCCAAAATCCTTGCCAAGCGCCGCGGCGTACCGATCAGACCCGATATTTCACCCTTGTCGTACCTGCGGATCCTCGCTTGGGCGGACGCCCATTTCCAAAAGATCGGGCGTTGGCCCGCGGTCAAGTCGGGCCCCATTGCTCAAGCCCCTGGTGAGACCTGGGCGGCGATCGACGCGGCTCTACGGGTAGGCGCACGCGGCCTGCGTGGCGGCAGCTCGCTCGGCCGCCTGCTTGCCAAAGAGCGCGGGGTCCGCAACCGTGTCCGCCCGCGGCGCTCGCGACGGCGTTGAGCGTTTATGGAGGTTCCGCCATGTCGCCTTCTTCACGTCCGGCTGGCAATGCGCCGGTCCGGTTCGACTTGAAGGCTCAAATCACCGTTCGACTGCCGGAATGGTTTCAAGCCAACCATGTAAACGCCGTTGGGAAGATCAAAGCCGGGTTGGCCGTCAGGACCAAAGACCGGATGGAAGCCGTACTTGGCTTGGGCGACCAGCAAGAAATGCTCGGCGCCCCGAGACCAGCGAATGGGCATGTCGGGCTGTCCGCAGGAGCGGACGAACAGCTGGCCATCGCGCATGACGAAGTCGTGTTCTTCGCCGCCAGCCAGCAGCAATCGGGTGGTGCTCATCCCGTCAGTGTACCAAGGCGGGGCCCCAACGCAAATTGGGCCATTGATGATCGGCAACCGCCCACGAGCGGCAAGCGCTGGAGCGGCAGATTGAGGCGACGGACCGGCGGATCGATCAGTTGGTGTACGAACTGTACGGGCTGACGGCGGAGGAGATTCGGATCGTGGAAGGCAAGGATGCAAGCGAGTAACTGTTATGAAACTCCCCAATGGTGATCGCGCTGTTGTCGATATCGCCAAGCTGCGCGATTACTGTTTGAATCCGGATCATCCACGCGGCAAGCACAAGGCTCGGGTCTTCGCGGCCGCGCTGGGCCTTGGCGCCGGCCAGGCCGACCTCTTGCGCGCCGCCTTACTCGACGCCGCAAGCACCGAGGAAGCAACGGCCACTGATCAAGATCAATATGGGCAACGCTATGTCGTTGACTTTATAATGAAGGGACCGGCGGGAGAAGCGAAGATCCGCAGCTCTTGGATCGTTCTTAGTGCCGAAGATTTCCCCCGCCTGACGAGTTGCTATGTACTCTGAGCATCGAGGACGAATATGAACCGCGCCATTGAACTGCTTGATGTCGTGGCACTTACCGAGGATCTGCCCGTGCGCGGCTTGCGGCGCGGACAAGTCGGGACAGTTGTCGAAGAGCTCGCGCCAAACGTCTTCGAGGTCGAATTCTGCGATGACGATGGTCGCACCTACGCGCTCTTGCCATTGCGCGCCGATCAACTCATGGTCCTTCACTATCGTCCGCTTCAGGTGGCCTGAGGGCTCGTGCAGAAGCAAACAATCTTCGTCTTGCCATTGTCGCCGCTGACCGCGACCTCGGCTTGGGCCCGGGCCCGGACCGCACACGAGCGGCAAGCGTTGGAGCGGCAGATCGAGGCGACGGACCACGAGATCGACCAGTTGGTGTACGAGCTGTACGGGCTGACGGCGGCGGAAATTCGGATCGTGGAAGGCGAGGCGCCAGCCAACTCTTAGGCCCGGCGGGCCTGCAACCGTGCACTGTGCTGAGCTAAGATGCTGGCCCTGCCTCCAGCAGCGTCCGCGCCCGCGCTTCCATTTCCTCGGCCTCGGCATCGCGCTCGAGGTGGCGCAGCAACATGGCATAGTTGCGCAGCAAAGTGCGCAGCCTCGGATTGCGCGGGCCGAGCGTCTCCTCGTAGATGGCCAGGGCGCGCCGGAATAAACGCTCGGCCTTCGGGAAGTCCTCTTGCGCGAGGTGCGTGGCGCCGAGCATGGACACGGCCAGGGCGACATCGGGATGCACCGGGCCAAGATGTTTCTCGAACAGAGCCAGGCTGCGCTCCATATAACCAGCGGCGCGCTCCACTTGATCCTGCTTGAAATAGAGCATGGCCAGGTTGTGCAAGTTGCACGCCATTTCCAAACTGTCCGGGCCGCGGGCCGCTTCCTCGATGGCCACAGCGCGCTGGCGTAGGCGTTCGGCACTGGCCCAGTCAGCCTGTTCCTCGTGCATCAAGGCCATTTCCGACAGGCAAGGTATGGCGTCGACATGGTCCAGATCCAAGAGGGGTTGGTGGAAATCCAAACAGCGCCGCCACAGCGCGGCGGTATCCGCTTCGTCGCCGCGCTCGCGCGCCAAACGCATCAGACGCAGAAGCGTGTATGCCAGTTGGCGCGTGTCGGGCGCGGGCGACCTTTCCTCAATGACCAACGCTCGGCGCAGATGCGCCTCGGCCTCGGCATTGCGTCCCTGGCTGCGACAAAGATCGGCGAGGTTTTTCCGCACGCGGCCGACGTTCGCGTTCTCCGGACCCAGCGTGTTTTCCACAATCTCCAAGGCACGTTGTAGTTTCTCTTCCGCCTCGGCAAACCGGCCCTGCCGTTCGTACAAAACGCCCAACAGATTCAGGCAACGCGATTGTTTGAGCCCCGGCCCGAACAGGAGTTCGTCGATAGCCAAGGCGCGCAGATATTGGACTTCCGCGCCGCGCAAGTCGCCGCGCGCATGCAGTGCGTAACCGAGGCTACGGCAGCAATCAGCCGTCTCCGCGTGGAACGAGCCAAAGACTTGCTCCGCCAGGGCTAAGGCGCGCCGCAAGCGCTTTGTCCCCTGGAGATAATGGCCGTCAGCCATGTTCCACAGCCCCAGATGTTCCAGCACGCGGACGAACAAACGGTGCCGGCGCCCTCCCGCGCGCAGGCTGATCGCGGCGGCGCGGCGCAGCAGTGGCTCCGCCGCGGCGACACGATTGACTTGACA
Organism: Gemmataceae bacterium; assembly: GCA_022616245.1. Classification (GTDB taxonomy): domain Bacteria; phylum Planctomycetota; class Planctomycetia; order Gemmatales; family Gemmataceae; genus JAKEFD01. The sequence continues at coordinate 4,324 of JAKEFD010000047.1, read as the reverse complement.
CAACACGCCGGACAACGCGGTCAGAATCTCGCCGACGTCGAGAGAGTCCGAGCCAAACGCCTTTTCCGCCAGCGCCAAAGCTCGTTGATGAAACCGGAGCGCGTCGTTCAGACGCCCCCAATCGGCATAAAGGCGCGCCAGTTCAAAGTCCGCGCGTGCTTCCAGACCGACGTTTCCGTGCATTGTCGCCTGGGCCAGGGCCGCGAAGTAATGCCGCTCCGCCTCGGCGCAGTGCCCGCGCGTGTGCGCCTGCGCGCCGGCCGCAATTTGGGCTTGCCAAGCGCCATCAAGAGCTACTCCGATATCCACGAGAACAACCTGCATTGAAAAATCGACTTACTCCGGACACGGATCAATAGCATTCTAGCAGTTGGCGTCGTCGTTGGTTTCCCGTTTTTCGAATGTGGCGCGAAGGCTAAGCCGCCAAGGAGATCGCGGCGACACCGGCAAATCGACCAGTTGGTGTACGAGTTGTACGGGCTGACGGCGGAGGAAATTGGGATCGTGGATGGCGAGGAGCGAGTAGACGCTCAGGCGAAGTCGCATTCATCAGCGGACGCCGATAAAATACGCTGCAGAGAGGCGGACAGCCGGCGAGGATCGGGTACCACTTATACATATAAGTACACTAATGGACAGCTTCGTTCCTTGCACGTTTCGGGCCTCCTGCCCGGTACACCCAACATGCGCTGCGCCTTGGCGTTTCCGGCTTGGCTGCTTAAAAAACCTCCTTTGCTATTCGTTCGAGATTCTTCGCCATGGACATACGCCTGCAAGCTGTGACCGGAGTGGTGCCGCCGGAATTGGCCGAAGCGCGCATTCGCGAGGTGTGGCCGAGCGTGGCGCGGGCGCCGGGCATCGCCGCTCTGGGCAAGAGTTTGACGCGCACCATTGTCTTAGCGCCGCTGGCCTGGATGCTGATGGCAATGGTTTACTTCGGCAAGGTGTTGCCGGTCTTCGCGCGCCGTTACGAATTGACCAATCGCCGGCTCGTGGTCCGCAAAGGTTGGAGCGGCAAGATCAGCGAGGAGATTCCCTTGGATAAGATCGACGACGTGGAGCTGGTCACCGACGCCAACACCGAGTTTTTCCGGGCCGCGACTTTGCGGATCCTGTCCGCCGGCAAAGAAGCGCTGACATTGCCCGGCGTGCCCGATCCCGAGTCATTCCGCCAAGCAATAATCAATGCGTGCAACGCCTGGGTGCCGGGCCGAAGTAAGTCGTTGCCCTTTGTCGCGGCCAGTGCGAAGTGAGGCGCGGAGCGGGGAGAGTGGAGCGCGAAGCGCGGAGAGTAGAGCGCGAAGCGCAACTCCCGACACTCCACTCTCCGCGCTCCACTCTCCGCGCTCCACTCTCCGCGCTCCACTCCCCATGGACCACCTGTGACCCTCACGCTCGATTTTCCCGAATGTACCCAGTCGCCATTGGGGCGCTGGGACCCGCGTTGGAAACTGGCGGGTGTCTTGTTGATGGTCTTCGCCGCGGCGCTGGTGCGGACGCTGCCCGCGGCGCTTGTGGTTTTCGCCGGCGCGCTAATCCTTGTCCTCCTCGCTAGACTTCCGCTGCGCTGGTATTGCCGGCGGCTGGTCGTCGTCGCCGTCTTTCTTGCGGTCTTCCTGGTGTGGTTGCCGTTCCTTTACCCTGCACCGACCCTCAACGTCTTGGGGATCGAACTTTCCGAAGAAGGTACGCGCCTGGCGCTGACGCTCCTTCTCAAGGCGGCGGCCATCGTCTCGCTGTTTTTGGCGCTGATGGCGAGTGCGCCCTTGCCCCAGACGCTGCGCGCCGCCCAAGCGCTGCGCTGCCCGCGCCTGTTCTTGCATTTGACCCTGCTCACCTATCGCTACGTGTTTCTGCTGGCGGAAGAAGTGGTGCGCTTGCGCAGCGCTCTGCGTGTCCGTGGCTATCGCAACCGGGCGACGGCGCATTGCTACCGCACTGTCGGTCAGGCAACCGGGTCGCTCCTGGTGCGCAGCCAGGAGCGGGCGGAGCGCGTCGACCAAGCCATGCGTTGTCGCGGTTTTGACGGTGTTTTTCGCACGCTGCATTTGTTTCAAACCCGCTTTGGGGACGCGGCCGGTTTCCTAATGCTCGTGGGCTGCACGGCGGCAGTGGTGGTTTGGGATTTTGTGCTGCGTTCTGTCTAAATCTCGATCGGCATGTCAACGAATAACTGACCGGGGCAAGATCCTTACAACCGAAAGATCCGCTGCAGGCGGCCGAGTTTGCGCACGCGGCATTGCGAGAACCCATTGCAATTCGGCCGTTGCAGCTGGATCATGCTTGGTAGGACGGGTCTCCAGGCCCGTCCCGGTTAATTACCATGCGTCCGGACGGGCCTGGAGACCCGTCCTACGTGATAGCTAGGTGGACCATGGAAACCACTTACATTGTCTGTGCGGCTGTAGGCGGCACGCTGATCGTCTGTCAGTTCCTCTTGACGCTGCTCGGCATGGGCGGCGACCACGACGCGAGCGGGCACGACGGCGGACATGATTTCGGCGGGCACGATGCAGGCCACGCCGCCGCCGGTCACCATCAGGCCGGTCACGGCAACGAGTCCTCCTGGTACTTCGGCCTGTTGACCTTTCGCACTCTGTCGGCGGCCGTTGCTTTCTTCGGACTGACAGGGCTGGTCGGCCACAATGCCGAATTCGAGCCGCAGGTCACATTGCTCATGGCGGTCGGCGCCGGCCTGGGCGCCATGTTCCTGGTGGCCTGGGTCATGCAATTCATGACCAAGCTGAACGTGGACGGCACGGTTCGCATCGACCGAGCGCTCGGCAGCCGGGGAACGGTGTATCTCACAGTCCCGGCGGAGAAGAGCGGCGAAGGCAAAGTCATGGTGGACTTCATGAGCCGCACGATGGAATACAAAGCGGTCACTGCCAAAGGCGCGCTGCCCACCGGCTCCAAAGTTGTCGTCGTGGGAGTTTTGAATTCGGATACGGTTGAAGTTGCTTCAACAGCAGAATAGGTGACTCATGTTTGCTTCACTCTTCGCGCAGGGTCCCAGCGGCCTTCCCATCTCTTGGCCCGCGTTGACGCTCATCATCGTCGCGGTGATGGTGTTTTTCACCATTCTCATGCTGTTTGTGCGCCGCTATAAGCGTTGCCCCAGCAATCAGGTGCTGGTCATCTTCGGCAAGTACACCGGCAGCCCCACCGGCACTCGCTGCCTGCACGGCGGGGCGCGTCTCGTGCTGCCGCTCGTGCAAGACTACTCGTATCTGAGCCTGGAGCCCATTCAGATCGAGGTTCCGCTCAAAGGCGCCTTGTCGATGGAGAACATCCGCGTCAATGTCCCCAGTGTCTTCACCGTCGCCATTGGCACCAATCCGGAAACCATGCAGAACGCGGCCATCCGTTTGCTCGGACTCGACATCAACGAGATCAAGCAGCAAGCGGGAGACATCATTTTCGGCCAGCTCCGCCAGGTCATCGCGTCGATGAAGATCGACGAAATCAACCGGGACCGCGACAAGTTTCTACAAAGCATTCAAACGTCTTTGGAGATCGAGCTGCAGAAAATCGGCCTGGTGCTCATCAACGTCAACATCACCGACATCACGGACGAGTCCGGCTACATCGAAGCCATCGGTCGCAAGGCGGCGTCCCAGGCGGTGCAGCAGGCCAAGATTGACGTGGCCGAGCAGGAAAAGCACGGGCAAATTGGCGTGGCCGAGGCGGACCGGGAGAAGTCGATCCAGGTGGCCAACGCGACTAAGCTGCGGGAGATCGGCACGCGCGAGGCCCTGCGCGAGCAGGCGGTGCGGGTCGCCCAACTGGAGAAAGAGAAAAAGGTCGGCGAAGAGACGGCGGCCCTGGAGCGTGAAACCCAGATCAAGGAGGCGCAGCGGCTTCAAGCCGTCCGCGTCGCCGAGTTGGACAAGGAGCAAAAGGTCGGCGAGCAACAGGCCGCCTTCGAGAAAGACGCGCAGGTGAAGGACGCGGAGCGCAAGATGCGCATCGCCATCGCCGACGCCAACGCCAAGGCCATCGCGGGCGAGGCACATGCCCAGGCGGAAGTCGCGCTGGCCCAGGCCAATCTGCAAGTGAAGCAGGCCGAGGCGTTTCAGCTAGGCGAGACCCGCAAGCGCGAAGCCGACGCCGCCGTCCAGGAAGCACAGCACCGCGCCCAGGCCAAGGCGGCGCTGGCGCAAGCGGAACGCATCGAGGCCGAACGCCGCGCCCAATTGGAAGCGACGGCGAAAGCGGAGAAGGCCAAGGTCATCGTAGAAGCAGAGGCGGAAGCCGAAAAGCATCGCATCGAGGCGCAGGGCGAGGCCTCAGCCATCTTCGCCAAGCTCGACGCCGAAGCCCG
>JAKEFD010000352.1 GCA_022616245.1 Gemmataceae bacterium | reverse complement strand
GCCGCAAGTTGAGACTCTGAAAGGAGTAGCGCGTTTGCTTCCCAAAATGGATTGCACCTCGGCTCCCTGGGTTGAGATGCAATCCATTAGGGTGCAGCTGCTAATTCTACAGACCCCCCCGAAAACACAGGGTTTTTCATAATTAACGACTACACGGGTGGATGAAAAACGCTGGGAAAATGCCACTTGTGTAGAATTACCAGCTGCACCCCAATCCATTATTCATGCACGCAAGGGGGTGTCTCTGTGTGTTGCGCGACCTATCCTGTAAGTCTCTGTGGCAGCTACTCAGTCAATTCGCAGAAGCATCTCGTCATAAAGCGCACGTACATTGCTCATGCGGATCTCGAAGCTGTGGCGCCGTTCAATTCGCGTCCGTGCATTTTGCTTCAATGTTCGCCTCAGGCTATCGTCTAAGAGCAACCGCCGCAGCCCGTCTGCCAGCCCGTTCACCGAGCCCGGCTCTACCAAGAGACCCGTTTCTTCGTGGCTTACGAGGCGCGGCACGCCGTTGACGCGGGTGGCGACCACAGGCACTTCCAGGGCCATCGCCTCTAAAAGCACGTTGGGCAAGCCTTCGCGCAGACTGCTGAGCGCGAACACGTCCATAGCTTCGTAAAGTTCGCGTACGTCGGCTCGGTAGCCGAGCAGGCGGATTCGGTCCGCAAGGCCGAGCGACTGGCTGAGCTCTTGTAACCGCGTTTTTTCCTCGCCTTCGCCGATGATATGCACTTCCAGGTCGAGGCCTTCGCGCAGCAACTGATTTGCCGCCCGGATGAGGTAGTCGAAACCCTTTTCCGCGGACAGGCGGCCCACCGCGCCAATGACAAAGCGCTCAGGCGAAATGCCGTTGCCGGCTTTCGCCTGAGCGACAGTGCGCCGCCGGGCGAACTCGGCAGTGTCAATGGCGTTCTCAATCAGGACGCAGCGTTCGGCTGGCACGCCCGCGGCCACGGCGGCCTCGTACAGATCTTGCGAAACGCAGATGACTTTTTCATAGCGCGGCAAGCAGAAGCGATCGATGGAGTAATATAGCGGCGTGCGCCTGGTGTGCTTGACCCAACCGTGCACCGTTGTGACCAGACGCATCGGCCAAAAGCGGCGTACGAGCAGGCCCAGGGCGTTGCTCTTATAGTCGTGCCCGTGCCAGATGGCGACGCGCTCGCGGCGGCAGATATCGAGGCAGCGGGTCACGACTTTCCAATCCCAGGGGCCGCGGTCCGGCACCGACAAAAGCGGCACGTTCCAGGCAGCGGCCTTGCGCTCGAGCTCCTCGAAGCCCGGGTCGCCGGGCGGGTGCATGTAGGCGCACAGGGTGCGATAGCCGGCTGGGAGCAGGTAGCGGGGAGAATTCAATATGGTCTTGTCGGGGCCGCCCCCGGTTCCGGTCACGACGCGCGTGTGCAAGACTACGGGCGTGCCGGAAGGTGCAAGACGGGCCGCAGCCGTTGGGCGACTAAGCACTTGCATGAAGAATTGGCTCCCGGGCGATGGCCCATTGTTCAAAGAGCGTTGCTTTCTCGTCCCAGCTCTCACGGGACAGGCGAGCGCGCGCTTGGGACTGAGAATCGGGGAGTCCGGTTTCGAGTCTTTGGCAAACTGCCGCGGCAAACTCGGCGGGAGAATCGGTAACGTCTGCGCAATCGCCCCACGCGCTCGTCGCGGGCAGGTTACGCACGACGGTCGGCCGGCCCGTGGCGAGATACTCCTTCAGCTTGAGCGGCTGGATGGCGCGGGTCACAGGCAAGTCGGCATAGGGCATGATCAGCACTGCCGCCTCCCGCCCAAGCGTCGGAAGCTGCTCGTACGGCAGCGGCGCAAGTCGCGCCACGCGCGGCAATGCTAGAAGCCGCGGGTCAGGATCCGCTTCGGGTCCGGCAAGGACAATCGTGCCGCGCGTCAGCCGTTCCGCCAAGCATTGGACGAATGCCAAATCCATGCGCCGGTCGACAACGCCCCAAAAGACAATCAGCGGCCGCTCGAGGTTTTCGAGTTGGTGAATGGTGCTCCGCGGATTGACGCTACTCCAAAAATCAATGTCGACGCCGTGGGTGAGCAAATCAGCGGATCGCCCCCTGCGCGCAATCCTCTCTTGAAGTGTCTCACTGACGGCGATCAAGCGGTGGGCGCGACGAATGACGACTTCTTCCATCCGTTGCAGGACCTCTTGATCCAAACCGGGCCATTGCCCGAAGTCATCCACGCAATAGTAGACCCAGTGTTTCACAGGCATTCGATCCATCAGGTCGGCAACGATCGGCAGTGTCGTGACCGCCACGGGCGGTGTCGGCAGGGAACGCAAGAGCGGATTGAGCTGCCGTGTCAACAACTCGCGGTTCAGCTTTCGTTCCCAACGAGATGTGAAGCGCGGCCACATGCGGGGATTCAACACGCGCGGTGCATCGGCGTCAGCCGGCTGGCGTCCATGTGCTTCTTCGGCCGGTCGCGGTTGAACAACAGGACGGCGGACCCAGTGTCGGAGCTTTTCGATGCCGCGCTGGATTGTAGCAACGTCCAAGCGCGGGGCGCGCATGCCAATGGTGTTGACCCAATAAACCTGATAACGATCCAGCAGCCGCCGCACCAGGTGCTGGCAGCTCGACGGGTGCCGGCCCCAGTCGTCCGCGAAGACCAACAGGGTTGGGCGATCGGTCTCAGCCACGAAGCATCTCCTCGTAGAGATTCACATAGCCGGCATGCATCTGCCGTTCGCTGAAGAGCTGTGCTGCGCGGGCGTGGCCGCACTCGGCGAGTTGCCGGCATTGCTCTGGATCGCCGGCCAGCTGCAGCACCTTTTCCGCGAGTGCTGTATCATCTCCCGCAGCGGCGAGCAGGCCCGTTATGCCGTCTTCGACGACCTCGGCGACGCCGCCGACTCGCGTCGACACGATGGGCAGACGCGCGGCCAGCGCTTCGATGAGCGTGACGGGGATGCCCTCGCTCACGCTGGTTAGAAGAAACTGGTCGGCGGCTGCCAATAGCCGGGGGATGTCGCTGCGAAGGCCAAGGAATCGAACGCGCTCGTAAACGCCCCGGTCGCGCGCGACTTGTCGGATCTTGGCTTCTTCGGGCCCTTCGCCGACCAGCACGAGTATGGCGTCCGGGCGGCGGACAAGCACACGCTCCAGGGTGCGGATGGCGGTGGCGTGGTCTTTCAAGTAATCCAGACGGGCCACCTGGATGATCACCAGGTCGTTCGCGGCAGCGTTGATTTCGCGGCGCACATCCATGCACTCGGACCGGTGATTGCTGAACGGTTCGAGATCGACGCCGTTGTAGACGACGCCGACGCGCTGGGCCGGGATGCCTTCGTTGTCGATGAGTGCTTGCCGGACCGCTTCACCGACGCCAATGACGCGGTCGCGCTTGCGCAAGAGCAGCCGATTGGCGACGATGCGCTTGCGGCGTGGATAGTCGGGCTGATGCCGGCCATGCTCGGTGAACAAAACTGCGGGCTGATGGCAAAGCATGCGGGCGGTGACGCCGTAGAAAAAGGGCGTGTATTGGTGGGCATGCACAACGCTGACCCGCTGCCGCCGCAGGAAGCCCGCCAGGCGCATGGAGCAGGCGACATCCACTCCCGAGCGTCTTTCGAGCACCTCCACCACGAAACCCTCGTCGCGCAACTGTTCGCCGAGCGTGCCCAGTTCGTCCAGGCAAACGAACACGAAGCGGTAGTGGATGCTGAGGCGGCGCGCGATCCGGGCCGCGAGCACTTCAGCGCCGCCGACTCTTAGACCATGCAGCAATTGGCAAATGGTTCGCATGAAAGTAGTCCCCACGCTCCGCGTGGGGTTTTCCGGTGCAGCCGCCCACGCGGAGCGTGGGGTCTACACTCAAGAAAAGCTAGATCTTCGTAGCCGGCGCGACGTAGGAGGAACCGCGCGGCACGGCCACGCCGTCGATAAACTCACGTTGTCCGGTTTCGAAAATCAGAAGAGCCATGAGCAGAAAAGTATGATTCGCCTCCTTGTTCAGATGGCGGCGGACCACGCTTTGAACGGCGTTTGGATTGAAGATGCCGCGCTCCAGACAGCGCGGGTCGAGCAATGTTTTCTCGACGTATGTCCGCAGCTCACGCCGCAGCCAAAGTCCCAGTCGCTCGTAGGGCTGGTAGCCGGGCACACCAACCTTGGCAAAGACTTTGAGCTTCAGCTCGGCGAAGCGCTTGGCGAAGCGCCCGGCGCCGAGACGAGCGCCGTTGTTGGCGTTGACCACGTCGAGGAAGGCCGGCATGCGCCGGCGCATGATGTGCGCTTGGATGTTTTCGGCAAGCTTTATCGTCGGCGGCGCGGCGAGCAAGAGGTCCACCAGGTCGTTGTCCATGTACGGCAAGCGGGTATCCACCTGCGAGCCAAACTTCATCATTGATAGGGCCGTCTCGCGCCGCAGCCGTTCTGAAACGAACAAATGCCAGACACGTTGCACCGGCGGCCCGACTCCTTGCGAGTCGCGCAAGCTGTCACGCAGCGACTGGGCGGCCAGCTCCTCGATGTGCTTGTGGTATTCCGGAGCAAATAGCGGCTCAGCCAGGTCATCGAGCATGTGGGCACGCAACCGGCGTGCGAGCCAAGTCTCGAGCGCCGCGTCGTCGCGCATTTGCAGTGCTGCTTCGTCGAGCGAAAAGGCGTAGGCTTTGTCCATGTGCATGAGTTCGCCGGCGTGGCCGCGCAACAGCACTTCGATGCCCAAATCGCGATAGATGGGCAGTGTCGGCATGACAATGCACTGCGAGAGATAGTGGCCGTCCGTCAGGTGGACCATGCGCGTGAGGTGTTCCTCGAAGCAGTCGAGGAACGCGGTATTGAGGACGTAGCGGTGATGCGGACGGCCGGCCAGCCGCGCGAGCTGGGCGGCGCTTTTATGATCGAGGCTGCCTTGTACTCCGAGTGTCACCGTGCTAAGCGGCTTTTCGCGGTTCACCAAGGCAAGAATGGTTCGGGCGTCGAGGCCCCCCGATAGCGACAGTCCAAGCCGAGCAGTTCCCTGCGTGCGCCGGTCCACGGCCCGGCAAAAGGCGTCGTCGATTTGATCCAGGAAATCCGTTTCGTCGACATCGACGTTCTGCGACTGTGGTTCGTGATGCCAGTATTTTTCCAGCAAAATGCGGCCGCCGCGCGCTTCATACGTTAGCCAACTCGCAGCGGGCAAAAGACGGATCGCTTCGAGCATGGTGTCTTCGCCGAGCAACTGCCCGTAAACAAAAAACTGGCTCAGCCCGCGCAGATGTGGCCGACGCGATACTTCGGGATCGACCAGCAAGGCCTTGATTTCGGAGGCAAATAGCAATCGGCCCGGCAATTCCGTGTAATAGAGCGGCTTCATGCCGAAGCGATCGTTAATCAGCATGAGCCGGCGATTGGGCACGTCCCAGACGGCGGCGACAAACATGCCGTGCAGCCGGCGGAAAAACGCCTGACCTTCTTGCTCGAAGCCGTGCAGCAGCAATTCCGCGTGACTGTCGGTGCGGAAGACGTGGCCGGCGGCTTTCAAAACGCGCCGTTCTTCCTCGTAGTTGTAAACTTCGCCCTCCATGACCGCGAGCAGCGCGCCCGTTTCATTCGACGCCGGCTGAACGGCCTTGTTGACGAAGCCGAGCGACATTCGGGCCAGCGCATAATCATGAAAACGGCCGACGTGCCGATGTTCGACGTACCATTCGTGGTGCTTCATCCGCCGCGCCATCGTGTCGACCATGGTCGACAGATTGGGCAGGGATGTGGTGCTAGCAACTCCGCAGATTCCAGGCATTGATGTACATCTTTCGAGAAAAGGTAACGGAGAAGCGCCTCAGGCCGAACCCATCGCACTGAGGAATAAATCCAGATCAACGGCGAAAAACAACCAGATCCAACCGGCAACAAACAGGACGCACAGCCCGCAGGCGAGCCAGAAGGACCCGCTGCCGCGCCGTTGCCAGATATCGTCGCGATGCACGAGAGCGGCAGCCGCGAACAAAAAGACAATCGGCATGAGCGGCAAATGGTAGCGGGAATGGCCAAAAACCATGGTGTGCATGCCGCAAACGAAGGCTGCCAACAGAAAGAAAAACCACCAGGCGCGCCGATCCAAGCTGGGCGCCAGGACGAGTCCAAAAACTCCCAACAGCAAGGCAAGAGCGTAACTTCCAAAGACAACCAGCGCAAGCAACAGCAGCGCCGGCTTCGCAATGGGTCCAAAATAGCCGCGTGCCGCTCCCGCGATCAGCTCGCGCTCCAATCCCCAAAAGTCGAAGAACTTGACAAGGCAGCGCTCGAGAGTCAGTCCCGGATTCTCGCGTACGAACTTCAAGCCTTGCGCCAGCGCCAGCTTGTCTAACTGGCCTTGCGTTTTTCGTTCCGATGCTGGATAGGCCGCGAGCACTTCATGCCACCATGCCTTGTCGCCGGTAATCGAAATAGCATCCCAGGAGCGGTAAAGCGGCGTGTGCTGGTAATTGCCCATCATGAAGTTGCGACCGCTCATCACATCGACGGTGACGAAGGTTTCTTGCAGCAGCGTGTTGCGGATCGTCCAGGGAGCAATGGTAGCAGCGAATCCAAGCGCCACCGTCAGCCCCGCCGGCAAACGCCGCCAAATGGAGCCCGGCCAAGCGAACAACAAAAACACTGCAAGCACCGGAGGGAAGAGCCAAACTACGCTGCGAGTCAAAGCTGCCAGCCCGAGGACGATTCCCGCCGATGCTCCGGTGACATACGATTGTCGCTGCCAGGAACGGACCATGACGAGGCAGAAGAGCGTGAGCAGCAGCGTGAACAGAACTTCGGTAAGAATCAGGTTGTTGAAGCCCAGAAACGACGGATAGAAACAACAAAAGCCGGCGAGCCAAAGGGCGGTCTTGCGCGAAGCGACAGCGCAGCCCAGTCGATACGCGACTGCCACGGTGACCAGGCTCAAGATAACCTGCAAGAGCCGAACCGCGGCGAAGTTCTCGACGCCGAAGAGTGCATAGACGCCGGCGACCAGTGCCGGATACAGCGGGGGCCTGAGGGAGGTCAATTCGCCGGGCGCGAAGCCGAACTCGCCGTGCTGCACCAGGTTGACCGCAATCTGGTTGTAGTGCTGCTCGTCGACGATGTGCAGCGGCAAGTCCTTGCCCAAGGCGCACAGCGCGAGCCGAAGCACAGCACCGCTGAGGAGAATCCAAGTCAACGGGCCGGCGAGCGCGGCCCCCCAGCCAGTCGCGGGCTTGTGGGCGCGTTCTTCCAATCGCAAATGGTAGTCGACGGTTTGAGCCTGCATGAGAATGGTTCGCCTGCAGATTGCTGTAGCGGAATTCGCCAGATTCCGGCAGGTTTCGCGTCGGAACTCTGGCGAGTTCCGCTACACCAGTGTGAAATGCTCGCTAGAACTTCCACAACGGCGCCACGGGCGACGGCGGCACGTTGAACCACTCGTACAGCACCGGAATGTTGGTGAACATGAGCAAGAAGAAAACGGCCAAGCAGGCCACGAGATAGATCATCAAGCCCTTCTCGCGATAGAGTTTTTCCGGGCTTTGCGCGGCGCTGCCCTTCTTGAAAGACACGTACAGGTAATAGCACATGAAGCCCGCCAAGAGCGGGAAGATCAGGATCAATTCCAAGTGATAGCGGATGATGAACACGCCCAAAAACAACGCGAAGCACGTTGTGTAGCCGAACATGCTGATGAGCAGTTTTTCCTGATCGTAATGCCGGAAGGAACCACGGTAAGCCCCCGCGACGGCGCGGTCGCCGATCGAGCGATACTCCGCCAGGCGTTTGGCTGCCATGAAGAAGGCGCCAATCATCCAATACGCGACCAGCAGCGAGACGGGTGGAAAGACATGCGCGGTGACCACAAACCAGCCGAGCATCAGGCGAATCGGATTGTTGATCGACTCGCTCAAAACGTCGATGTAGGGCAGCTCTTTCGATCGGATCGGCGGCAAGTTGTAAACCAGTCCCATCACCAACAGAACTGCGCCGGACCAGAAAAACGCCCAGTTCACGCTGAGCGCAATCAGCAAGCCTGCCGCGGCAAGCAGTATCCATTCGGCGTAGGCGATAGGCAGCCACACCCGGCCGGAGGGAATGGGCCGATAGCGCTTGGATGGATGGCTGCGGTCAAAAGGCGCATCGAGAATCTCGTTGATCACATAATTGCTCGAAGCGAGCAGGCATGTTGCGGCCAGCGCGGCGAAGAACGGCAGGATCTTGTCAGCCTGCAGCGACTCGGGATAGCAGAAATACGCCAGCAGCACGCCGGCGAGCATGAAAACGTTCTTAAACCAGTGATCGGGGCGCGCAATGGAGCAATACGGGAGGATCGCGTCCAAAGCCGAGCGCGGCGCGACGCTGGGCTCAACCGTTTGAGGTTGCACGGAAGACACGGATAGCGTTCCTTCGGTTTGCTGAATGGTTGCCATAGTTGGTCATTTCCAAGCTAAATTGTGGATGAGCCTTGTCGAGGGCAGACGGCGGGCATTGAGCTGTCGGAGGACAAATCTTTCAAAGGGTCTTTTTAAGCGCGTGAACCAAGGCTCGGCGGGGCTGGTGGGCCGCACCAGCACCGTGAACAAACCGGCAAGTCGCCCTGCCAACACATCGGCGAAAAGCTGATCGCCGACAACCGCAGTTTCTGTCGCTGGCAGCGCCAGTGTGCGCAGACCGCGGTAGCAGCCGAACGGCAGCGGCTTGAATGCCTTGGCGACATACGGCATGCCCAAGGCCTGGGAAAAACGCGCAATGCGGCGCGGCTTGCCGTTGGACAAAAGGCACATGCGCACACCAGCGTTGCGCATATCGTCCAACCAGGCCAGCACGCGCTCGGGCACCGTTTCGGAGTGGTAGTCTTTGAGGGTGCAGTCGAGGTCGAGCAGCAAGCCGCGAATTCCAAGAGCGCGCACCTGTTCCACTGATAGTTCCGACACATTGTCCAACTGAAGATTGGGCGCGAAGATTCGGAACATGGAATTAGTATTGGCTGGACGTTGGCGCGCGCAGCCAACGCATGGGGTTGGCAACCTGGATCAGCGTTTTGCCGATCCCGCGAGCGGATTGCAACTGCTCCATGACGCGTTGTTTTTGCGAAACGAACGTGACGGGCGTTCCGAAAGCGTGCTGGCGCTCAGGCCGCGGCATCGGCTCGATTTCCGTTACACGTGACATAGCATCGAGCGGGCCTTCGGCCATCACCAAAGCGATGCCGCGCGCGCTATAGCGCGTGGCGAACCGCTCCAGATCATACCAAGCCCGATCCGCCAACTCCTGGCCGCGCCGCAACAGCCGCGCCCGTAGCGGTTCATCGGCGTACGCCGCGGCCAAGCGCAGCACGTTGGCCTTGCGGAATTCCTGGCCCGCCCATGCTTCGGTCGGATACTCTAATTTCTCCGGCTGATCGAAATAAGGCTTTTCGTTGTCGACCATCCACTGGGCGTAGCCGAGCAAACTCGCGCGGGCATAGGCGTACATGAAGTCCAATTCGTTCCTTTCCGCTTTCGCGCGCAGATAGCGATCCAGGACGACCAGGAAGACCGTATACGACCAGCGTTTTTCCACGTCGAGCAATTCCCTGGCGGCAACGTCGTCGTTGGGATGAATGCAGCGGCGGATGAACTCCTCAGCCTTGTCGAGGTAAGCGCGTTTTGCGGTCACCAACCAGCCGTCCAGGAGCGCGTTGATCGAATTGCCGGCGCCGCGTCCAGGGCCGTGATAGTCGAGCGAAGCCGTGCAGGTGGCCAGACCACTGGGACCGTCGTCGATCAAGCGAAAAACGGTCTTACAGCCGTCGTCCATGTTCACGACCCAATCGGCCAGCGAAAGAACGGCCGCGCGCGCGTTCAGGTCGCCCGTCAGGTAGTAGTAGTGCAAGAGCCCGGTCGTGAAATTGTGGTTGCTGCTTGGTCCGCCGCCGTAAGTGCGATCGCCTGGCGTGCAGTTGGCGCGCGAATAGGTGCGGTGCGTGCACGTGGCCGCTGTCTTGTAGTGATCGGTGAACCAGAATAATCCGCCGTTGTAGGCGGCGCGGTCCTCGTCCGTGTGATAGATATCGATGTCGATTACATGGCGTGCCAATGGGTCAATCAAATCGAACCAGCGGACATTGCCGGTGCGAAGATATTGCGCAATAGCGCCGCCGAGAAAGTCGTACTGGTTGTTGTAATGCGAAATGTGCGGGGCAGGTCCGTCGTAGTGTTCCCTTTCGTGGTCGGCATAGATTTCGCCGAAATGACGCCAGCCATATTCGTCGACGTCTTCGCGCCGCGCGAACAGATTCTCACTCCCTTCGAGGACTTCGGCGAGGTAGGCGTCCAGTTTTGCGTGCGGAGCAGCATCGGAGGACAGTAAATGAGGGAAGACGCCGGAACGGGCGTGCCAAGCGGGCGTGGCGCAGGCTGTTGCCGGGCCGTGGACCCATTCGAGTGCGTGTTCGGCGTCGCCGGCTGGGCCGAAGTTCAGCCAAAACGCATGCGTTTTTTGCTCGCCGCCTTGCAGTTCGAAAGCAGACTGACTCTGGCCAGGAAAGAGCCCTACCTTCACAACACCGACTGCTACCTCGAGCGCCTTGGGAAACTGTTGCCAGAATTCCGGGACGCCGACGGTGATGGCGCTGCGAGCGGCCTCGACGATCAAGACCGGGCTGGCGCGTCGTCCGACCTGTTCCTGACCGTTTTGTCGAACTCGGTAGCCTCGAAAGCGGCACTGGACGCGTCCGTCACGGTCCACATGGTTTGGGCTCTGCCAGTTCTCGCCGCCGCTGGAATCCTGGTAGATTTCCGGCTCAGTGTCCGCCTGCCCTTGAATCTGGGGAAATGGAACCCAGCGGCCGTGCCCGTTGCAATAAAGAACGGCGGCTCCGGTCGTATCGTTCGACGGTACGCTCGGCTCGGCCTGCAAGCGATAATGCAAGGCCGCCTCGCACTTGGGAGTCAGTTGCAATGAGAATTCTCGGAACTGGATCGATCCGGGATCGCCCAGGTCCCACATGCCGCCAGGGTGGCGTGCTCGCTTGGGGTTATGGAGCGTCACGCGCGCGCGCATCAAGCCGGTCTGGGCAAAGAAACAAAGCCGGGCAACCAAACGCAGGCCGTTGCGGAAGCTCCCTTCTAGCCTAAGAGTGACACGGACCGGACCAGCGGTTTCGAATTGAGCCGACTCAATTTTCGGTTCCAACCGGCGTCCTTTTCGATCGACAAGCACCGCGCGCAATGCGCTTGGCATCACCTGGCTGCCGACAAGGACTTGCTGCAGCGCCAGCCCGCGGCTGGTATTCAAGAAAAAAGTAGCCGCGCCGGTGGCGACGAAAGAGGTGCGGCCATTTTCTTGAACCGTTATTTGCTGGGCTTCACTCCTTACCCCTCTCCCTTGAGGACGAGGGGAAACACGGGTGACCAGCGACCACTCGTTGTTGCCTTGGGCCAGCCCTTGGGCCACAAAGTCTACAAGCAGCCACTTGACGCTGTCATCGGACCACCGAGCCAATGCTTCGGCTTGCACAAGAACTGATTCGCCAGCCGCGTTGCACAGGTAGACCTGGTTCGCCTGGCGGAGAAAACCGCGCGGCAGCGGCACCCCAATGGTGATCGGCTGAGGCGCCGGGCAGGCGCGTTTGCTCTGGATCACCAGCGGAACGACGTTGCTTTCCACTTGGGAAGGCAACTTCATTTCTGGGCGGTCATCGGTGTCAAGAGTTGGCGATAGACAATCGAGATTCATGATGACGGCGCGCACTCCGTCCCGGTGGGTTGCAGGGAAGAAAAAAACAGGGGAGTAAGCAGATTGACGGCAAGGGAAGCCGCGCAAGTCACGGCTAACGAATGTGAGAAAAGCAAACGGCGGGCCAAGTGATTTGTCGTGAGAACAGATAATTCGGGAAGGCCGATCTTCTTTGGTACCAAGGAGTTCCGGCTAGCGGGCTGTTTGTGCGCTCTGGTTACAGTAGAAAAACGCCATTAGTGTCAACCAAGTGAGACAACACAGTTGACACCGTGACGGGTGATCGTTTAGCGTTCGCTACATGCCTCGTCGCAACTGGGTATGCTGCGAACGCTAAATTCAGGAGGTGATCGTGGAGAATTGCCTGGTGACCGGAGGCGCCGGCTTCATCGGTTCGCACCTGGTGGATGCTTTGCTGGCTTCCGGGGCGCGCGTGCGCGTGCTGGACGATTTGCGCACGGGCAAGCGGGAAAACCTGCGTCACGTCGAAGGTCGAATCGAGTTCATCGAAGGCAGCGTCACGTCTTCCGAATCGGTCAGACGAGCGATGGATGGCATTGCATGTGTGTTCCATTTGGCGGCATTGCCGTCGGTACAGCGCAGCGTCGAGGATCCGGTCACAACGCACGAAGTCTGCGCAACCGGCACGCTGCAAGTGCTGAACGCCGCCCGCTTGGCCAAGGTGCGCCGCGTTGTCTATGCTGCCAGCAGCAGCGCCTATGGCGACACGCCGGGAACGATTCGGCGCGAAAACGACTCAACCTCGCCCATGTCTCCCTACGCGACCGCCAAGCTGGCCGGCGAGCATTACTGCAAATCGTTCACACAGGTCTATGGCCTCGAGACGGTGCGGTTGCGATTCTTCAATATCTTCGGACCGCGCCAGAATCCGTTTAGCCCCTATTCCGGCGTCATTCCGCTTTTCATCGCAGCGATGTCTGACGGCAAACCGCCGACAATCCAGGGCGACGGCTTGCAGTCGCGCGATTTCACCTATGTCGAAAACGCGGTGCAAGCAGTCCAAAAGGCATCCACGGCCCCGGCGGCCGTCGGCAAAGTCTACAACATCGGTAACGGCGGCACCGTAACGCTACTGGAACTGGTGGCAGTGCTCAACGATTTGCTTGGAGCAACGCTTCAGCCTGTCTTCGGCCCGCCCCGAAAAGGAGACGTGCGTTTTTCCCAGGCCGACATCTCGGCGGCACAGAGCGATCTTGGCTATTCCCCGAAAATCACATTTAAGGAAGGGGTGCGGCGAACTTTGGAGGCGTTCTTGCAAGAAGGAAAGCGGTAGCGTTTAGCCGTCGAAACCGGTTTACGATTGGTGCCAGGATGGGGGGGGGTGTGAGTGTGTCGCGCGACCAATCCCACAACTTTCTTGTCTTCCAGTGAGTTACGGCAACGGATAGGTCGCGCGGGTCTGGCACCAATCTAGTCGCTGGGGTGGGACCAAGAGCCGGAGGTGAAGTGGACGTTTACGGTGAGTGTGTGTATTGATGTGCCAGTCATTTTCTCACGGAATTCCGCGGACCAGGCGCGGGCCGATCCAACGCGTCAAAAACACGGGTAGGCGCTTCCAGAGCCGGATCATCGTGCCGAATTTGCCGTTGTCGGGACGCATGGCGTTGATGTCGCCTTTACGCAGGTAATACTGCCAAACGGCCGGCGAGGGCAAAGCGCCCCATTGTTTCTTGAAGCGATAAGTGGGGCCGTCCGCGCTGCTGCGGCCAAAGTCAAACACCCGTTGCTTGCGCTCGATGGACCTTTGCAAGAGATGCCAGTACATCAGCATGTTGGCATTGGTGTTATTGAACTGACGCAAGGAACTGGCGCTCGGCACTTCCGTGACGTTCCAGCCGTGCAGCAACAATGCCGCGGCGACCGGTTGCTTGCCTTGGCGAACGACGCAAAACTCAGCGCGCTCGGGAAAGGTCTCAAAAATAGAAGCGAACAGTTTCTTGCCGTAGACCGGTGTTCCCAGGTCGCGCATATTGCGCGCGAACACCGCATAAAACTCCGGCAACAAGTCCCAGCCGCCCCACGCCACTTGTAGATCGCTTTTTTGCCCCTTCCGAACCTGGTTGCGCACCTTGGCATCGAGCTTTTTCCACATGGCGTCGCTCGAGTCCGCCAACGGCAAGCGCATGTGCACCTTGGTCGTGAGCTGGTTCGGCAAGGCCGGATGATCGAGAGCCTTGGTGTCGCGCAATTCCAGGTAGCGCACGTTGAGCTTGTCGGCCAACGCGACGGCTTCATCGACCAGCAATGTAGACACTTCGGCGTCGTCCGCGATCGGACCGCCGTAATTCAAGTACGGCAAGCTCACCAGGAAACGGCCAAACAGCCAACTGTGAACGAAGGCCAAGGGCAGTATGCCTCGAATTGAATCGCCTTCCGTCGCCTCGAGGCAATAGGGTTCGTGTCCCAGGCCGCGCCGCAGCACCTTGAGCCAACCCGGATGCATGCTGAGCGGCGTCTCTTCGGCCTTCAAGAGGAATGTTTCCCACTCGGGAATGCGCTTTTCCAATGCAACGCCGGAGTGGACTTCTACGCGAACTGGGCGAGCCGAATCGCGTAAGCGACCGGATGCGGACGCGGAATCTAACGGGAGTTGCAAGGTGGTCATGATCTAGGCTTGGATTGCGGACAGAGATTGAAAATCTGTCCTATGGAAAAAAAGCGAGGCGCCGACTCACGTGCAGTGCCCTTCGCCGTGGCCGACGCCTCGCAAATATCTGCCAACGCCATGGGGTGAGCGAGAGCAGTGCTTTCGCTTAAAGCAAATGGCTTGCCAATTCCGGACAAATGGCACATAAAGCCACCCGCATTCTTGATAAACGACGGATCATCAAGTCATCGCAACGTTTCGGGGATGCTCCGGACTCGTTTCGTAAAGTGGCCTGCATCATCGACATGCCGAGTGTCTACCGGAGTTGACGATCAGTGTGTCCCCGTCTGTAATCGCAACGAGGCGCTTGGCGAGCCGGAAGCGTTAGCGACCGGAGGACTGCCGCCCAAGTAGCGCTCGGCCCAGCGCGCAAGAACAAGCAGAGACCACAGGGTGCCTCCGTGCCGGCCCATGCCGGCGCAGTGCGAGCGAAACAGCTTTTCCGCGACGCCTTGATCGACGAGGGACGCTACGCGCGCTTGTCGACTGAGCACGCAATCTTCAAACATTGGCCGCAGCGGCCCGCGGAGCCACGCGTCGATTGGGATTTCGAAGCCGCGCTTGCGCCGCCGGAGCACTTCGTCGGGCAGAGTCCCCCCATGCGGAGCGTGGGGCCTACTATAGGCTTGTTTCAATATCCACTTCGTCTCGCCGCGATGGACTTTCTGGCGCGATGGGATGCGGGCCGCTAATTCCAACAGCTCATGGTCCAAAAGCGGCGGCCTCATTTCGAGCCCGTGCGCCATGCTGGCGCGGTCCGTCTTCACCAGGAAATCGTCCGGCAACATCGTCGCAACGTCTGCCGCAATCATGCCACCCAAAGCATCCGCTGGCGGAGCGCTCTCGTATGCCGCCCGGACAGCGTCTTCCGGGGCATGGCCGTTCAGCGTTGCGACGAGTCCAGGTGTCAACAGCCGGCGTCGCAAGGGCGGCCGGCACAGAGCGAGCGTGTTGGCGTAGGCGGCGCCGGCTTCCAACGACAGATTGGTCAAAAGCGTCTTGGCGCGCAGTACGCGCGGCAGCCAATCCGCTTTGGGCCAGATCCGCGCCAACGGCCCCAGTCCGAAGCGCCGAAACCAGCGCGGCAGCCAGCGGCGAATGGCGGCTTCACGCAAGTCGTGGGCATAGCGGGCGTAGCCGCCGAAGGCCTCGTCGCCGCCGTCGCCCGACAGCACGACCTTGACGCTGCGGCTGGCCAATCGGCACACTAGGAAAGTCGGAATGGCCGAAGAGTCCGCAAAGGGCTCGTCGTAAAAATGCGAAAGATCGTCGAGCAGTCCGGCCGCATCCGGCGTGACGATTTCCTCGTAATGACGCGTGCCAAATTGCCGGGCAACCTGGCGGGCGAAGGGCAACTCGCTGAATTCCTCGTCTTGAAAGCCCATGGAAAAAGTTTGCAACGGCCCGTCTGTGCGCCCCGCACAATGGGAGACCACCACGCTGGAATCAACGCCGCCCGAAAGCAACGCGCCCAGCGGCACGTCGGCCAGCAAATGCAAGCGCACGGATTCATCGAGCTTGGCCCGGATTGCTTCTTGCCAATCCTCCGCGCTTAACCGCTCGTCCGGCTCCATCCGCAATTGCCAGTAGCTGCGCGACGGCCGCTGCAGTGTTGCATGGTCGACGGTCAAGAGATGGCCGCACGGCAGTTTCTCCGCCTTCTTGAAAATCGCCTGCGCGCCGGTGACCATGCCGAACGCGAGATAGCTTTCCAGGGCTTCGACGTTGAGCGCGCGCTCGACGCCGGGATGGGCGAGCACCGCTTTTAGCTCCGAGCCAAAAATCAATTTTTCGTCGTCGCGGTAAAGATAAAGCGGTTTGATGCCGACGCGGTCGCGAGCCAGCACCAAAAGCCTTTCTTTGCGGTCCCAAAGTGCAAAGGCGAACATGCCGCGCAGCCGATCCACCAACCGGTCGCCCATCTCCTCATAAAGGTGAACGAGGACCTCGGTGTCGCTATGGGTCCTGAGGCGATGGCCTTTGGCTTCGAGCTCCGCGCGCAGGGATTGATAGTTGTAAATCTCTCCATTGAAAACAACCTGCACCGAGCCGTCTTCGTTGCCGATGGGTTGATCGCCGCCCGCCAGGTCGATGATGGACAAGCGACGATGGACAAGTCCCAGACCGGGATCAATCCAAAATCCTTCGGCGTCGGGGCCGCGATGGGCAATGCTGTCGCCCATGGCCTTGAGGATGGCGAAATCAACCGGTCGGGCGGGGTCTGCGTATAGGACACCTGCGATGCCGCACATGAACTTCGCCTCGAGGTTGGGAGATGACCAGACGTGTAGCCGAATCCTCGCGCATTCCGCTGCGAAGACTACGCAGACTCTGCCGGCAGTGCGGGATCGGGAGAGAGGGTTTCGTTACGAAATCGGACAATGCGCGCCGGCACGCCCAGCGCCACGGCATAATCCGGTATCGGTTTCGTCACGACCGAGCCGGCGCCGATGACACAGTGCTTGCCGACATTCGCCAAAATGACCGCGCGATCGCCGATCCAGGTGTCGCGGCCAATCGTCACGCGCGGGAATTCACCGGGCTGTTCGCGAATCGGAATATCGAGTCGTTCAATGCCGTGCTGCGCGCCCCCGTTGGCAATGGATACGTGCGAAGCGACGAGCACGTCATCTTCAAGAGTCACATCGCCGATGCAGCAAAACGCGCCGACATAGACGCTACGGCCGATTTCCACGGTCGTATGAGAAAAGATGGTGCCAAAGCCAAGACAACTATTGCGTCCACAACGTGGCAGTACCCAGCGATAGAAAGCGCGCCGCAAGGTGACGCCAAACAATCCGGGAAGAAGGCTCATGCCTTGCGACCAGCCGGGAAACGCCTTTTGCTTTCCAAGGACAAGGCAAGCCATTGCCAACAATAGTGCCAACGGCGCCGTCAGCAATAAGGCCAATGCGTCGATTATTGCTTTGAAGAAGTCTCTCATTCGCATCAAGCACGGGTCTAAATGATGTCTGCGAAGCTTCGCTCCACGCGTCGGAAATATAGGCAGCCGACAACTAACAAGGCCAAGCTGACGGATACCGAGACGCTTAACGCATACCAATCAAGTGCGCCGCCAAGCATCGCCTGGCGAAAGTTGTAGATCAGTCCATAGGCCGGATTGAGCGGCAACAATGCTTGCCCGCGCGGACCAACGATGTTTTCAACCGGCAGATAGATGGTCGGCGTGGCGAACATCCAGAGCTGTACGCCGAACGGGACGACGTAGCGAAAATCGCGGTAGGCCACGGTCAGCGCAGCAAGCAGAGTGCCGACGCCAAGCGCAGCTATCGCCAAGAATAAGAAAATGACTGGCGTCAAGAGAATAGACCAAGATAATGCGCTGCCGTAGCAAATCATCAGCACAATGAGCATTCCGAAAGCGATCAGGAAATCAACAAGTCCGGTGCCGATGGCGCTCATGGGAATGATGAGCCGCGGAAAGTAAACCTTGGTAACCAGGTTCTGATTGCCAACGATGCTTTGGCCGGCGTTGGTTACTGAATTGGCGAAGAAGGTCCAAGTCAGTAATCCCGCGAAGACGAACAAGGGATACGGCACGTCGCCCGTCGAGATGCCTGCGACCCGCCCCAAGAACATAGTGAACACCGCCATGGTCGCCAGCGGCTGCAGAATGGCCCAGGCGGCGCCCAGAACCGTTTGTTTGTAGCGGACCTTGATGTCACGCCATGTCAGAAAGCCGAGCAGCTCGCGATAACGCCATAGTTCCGCCAGGTTGAAAAAACGCCACCCCGGTCGGCGTTCGATCACCGTCACCGGCAGATCGTTCTGGCTTTCCTGGTTGTCTGTTTCGGGCGGAGCGATCGCAGAGGCTTCACTGAGCACGCACGTCTCGGCACTCACGTCAACTCCTTTGTCGGCCGTTGCTTGCAACATTTGTGCTTCAATCACATTGATTGGCGCGCACTCTGTTCCGGTGGGTTACAAGTTCGGAGAATCTGAGGAGAAGCAAACGACGTACCTATTCTGGTTTGCTCGATTTCTTGACACGCAAGAAGCCAGAATACGCGAGGGGCGAAAGACTTGTGGGGAGAATTGCAGCAGAGAGGGAAGTGGGCTGTTAGTTGCTTCACTCGTACTTGAATTGAAGTGTCAACTGACGTTGACAGCAGGGTTAACACTTTCGCGCCTGCTTGGGATTGGAACAATATCAGGCTCAATTCCTGTCAGTACGTTCTGAAGGGACAGGATCTGTTCCATTGGCGCCAGGCAGTTATCCCAGCAATGATGCTCTTCGACGAAACGGCGGCCCGCTTGACCGAGGCGGAGACGACGCTCTGGATCTGCCAACAATTGAAGCAAAGCCTGCACCCATTGTTCAGGCGTCTCAGCGGAAATGGCCTCACGGCCCGGCACGACCTTGAGGCCTTCCAACGCTTGGGGACTTGCGATAGTGGCGCGCTCCATGGCGAGAGCTTCCAACACCTTGTTTTGGATGCCGCGTGCGATACGCAGTGGAACGACGACTGCCG
Organism: Gemmataceae bacterium; assembly: GCA_022616245.1. Lineage (GTDB taxonomy): Bacteria > Planctomycetota > Planctomycetia > Gemmatales > Gemmataceae > JAKEFD01. The sequence continues at coordinate 4,471 of JAKEFD010000352.1, read as the reverse complement.
CGGCGTTGGCCACGTACGGTCGGACGTCTGGCACTTGACCGGCGACCTTGACACCAGGAATGTGTGCAAGTCGTTGCACAGAGGGCACGGGCTTGCGGCCAACCAGCGTCAAACGCGCATCGGGGCGGGCATTTCGGATTGCGGGCCAGATCTCTTGGCAAAACCAGCGCGCGCCCTCCACGTTGGGTCGATAATCCAGTGCGCCCACGAAAACGCACTCGGGATTGCTGACCTGCGGCATGACATGAAAGTACTCTAAGTCCACGCCGTTAACGACGGAGTGCACCGGTCCTGCGCCACACTTGTGCCGGTACAGATCGGCCTCAGCAGCGCTCACCAAAGTAATCCCTCGCGCCCAAGCGGCGAGATCGCGCTCGAAGCGGCGCAGACGCGACCCTTCCAGCATATAGAGCCAGCGCTTGGGGCCGCGGCATTCGGCCGAGTAGTCGAACCACTTCTGACTATCCAGATCAACCAGGTCCACGACCGCCGGGACCTCCACAAGATCGGCAAGACGCAGATACGGCGCCATGCTCGAGGACGAGGCGAGTGCCGTGCGAAAGTCGGTTTCTCTCGCCCAGGCATGAATAATCTTGCGCAGGGCCCGCGATGCAAAGGCGCCGACCGAAGCGCTCCTGCCCAAACCAAGCGAACCGATGGCGCGCAGCCAGCGAAACCAGCGGCCCACTGGAACAATCGCCACCCGTGCACACAATTCGTTCAGGGCTTCGATGCTGCCGTCCCCGACAGGCTCGTCCGCGAGACACGCAAGGTGGACGCGCGCCCGTTGCGCCAAAAAGCGCAACATGTGAAACGCGCGAATGCGGTCCCCCTTGTCAGGCGGATGTGGGACCCGATGGACCAGATAGAGTATGTCCGGCAACATTGGTTAGGCGGGTTGCAGCTCGGTGACTGTGGCAACAGCGGGTGCGGCTGCGATAGCGGTCGGCAACGATATCGACGAGCCTTGAATCGTCTCCGTTGTGATATCGGAGATGCTGCGATTGTAGGCCAGCTCCACGCGCTTTCCGCCAGGCAGGAAGAAAAGTTCGCGGCCAATGTGAAACGGAATACCCAAGACGCGCAGCGCCGTGCTGGCGAGGATGCGAAAATCCAGCCAGACCGTGTGATGTTCTACGTAATGCAGGTCGTGAGCCAGCTTGCGGCGCACGCTTTCCAGGTCGGTGTCGGCAGGAAGTTGGACTTGCGCCAAACCCGTCAGACCTGGGCGCACGCGCAGACGTTCGCTGTAGCGCGGCATTGCCTTTTCCAATTCCGGCACGAACTCCGGGCGTTCGGGACGCGGTCCAACCAGACTCATGTCGCCGCGCAGTATGTTCCAGAGTTGCGGCAACTCGTCAAGATGCGTGGCACGGAGAAACCGGCCAAACGGAGTCACGCGCGGGTCCCCCTTGGTAGACCAGCAAATGCCTGATTTCAGCTCGCAATTGTGGTACATCGTGCGGATCTTGTAGATCCTGTAAGGACGCCCGTGGCGCCCAAGTCTCGTTTGCGAATAGAAGACCGGCCCGCGCGACGTCAGCTTGACAGCCAACGCGACTAGTACAAGTAGCGGCGCCGAAAGTGCTAAGAAGACCGCCGCGAGACAACAATCGGCCAAGATCTTGACCGGAGCGTACCAAGTCTGTCGCCGTGGCGCCGCCAACAGCGACTTCGATGGAGCCTTGGGGCTGTGCAGCACGTGTCGAAAGGAGGTTTCGCTGTGGGCAATCATATTCGTGTCCTGTGCGGTTGAAGGTGGGGCACTAGCGGGATCGGAAGAGGACTTGGCGGCGAACGAGTCCGATTTCTAGGCGGGAGTGGCTCGGCAACTTGCAGATTGTCTGCCGACTTAGTGCTGTTTGGCCAAGCCGCGTTCGAGTTCTGGAACCAGGCGAGCGATGAATTCGCGGCAGTGCTCGTCATCCATCGCTTCGTCGGAACTGACCAAGTCTTGAATCACGTAGAGCTTGTAAAGGAAGGGCTGGCCGGCAAACGCGACGCGCGGGTTTTCCGGCGCATCCCAGCGCTCAGCGCCCCGCCAACACCAATACAGTCGCAGTCGCGTATCTTCGACGCCATGTCCCTTGGTGAATTTGGCAGTCCAGAACTCGGTCGCTTTCGGGCTGCCGTTGGAGGCCAGTTTGCGTCTCGTTGGATCGGCCATTCTATAACCGGCGCCTACGTAGCAAACTTCCGGCGTGTGTACCGACATCGGCCCGGGCCGACCGCATGTCATTAGAACAACGATAGCTTTGCCGTTGCGACGATTCTCAAAGCGGCGCAACATGCAGCTGATCACGCCTCCCTGCTCCTTCTGGCGTGGATCCAGCTCCAGTGGCTGGCTCTGCCAATCATCCAGCTCCGGAACAAAGGACTCTAGTCGTTTCGCCGCGTTTTCCAACTCCTGGGAAACGATCCAACGATCGGTCCACAGGCCATGAACAACGCCCGATAGGACTATCAAGACGGCAACAACCAGAACGGGCAGAAATCTATTCATGACACTCCATGCGAAACTGATAATGGCCCACGCATTTCCAGTGAGCGTGCAAGGTTACGGGTTCCATCGACGCGAAGGTTAAACGGCCGCTGCGGGCGGTTCGTAGCGATAGGCATAGCTGTCTACCGCTGCACCTCCCACCACGGCGCCGAGGATGCGAATGCCGAGCATGGACATGCGTTCGAAGGCAGCGTGGACCGTGGACAGCCGGCTGACGTCGCGCAGAACAGAAAAAAGGACTCCGTCGGCGTGCTGGCCGATCAGTAACGTATCGGCGGCAGGCAAGATGGGCGCCGAATCGATGATGATGAAGTCGTACGAGCTTCTCACACTGTCGAGAATCTCGCCCAGTTTCCGTTGTGCCAGCAGTCGGATCGAAGCGACGTCCCAGTGACCGGCGGTGATGACGGACAGATTATCCAACGGCCCGGTACGCACGACGGATTCCAGGTCGATCTGGTCGCGCAGCAATTCGCTCAAGCCAGGTCCGTAGGGCAAGTCCACGATGCGATACACCGAGGGTCGACGTAAATCGGCGTCAATCAGCAGCGTTTTGAAGCCGGCACGCGCCAGGCTGACCGCCAAATGGCTCGACAGCAACGTCTTGCCTTCGCCGTTCAAAGCGCTGGTTACCATGACCACGCGTAAGGAATCTTGCTTCGCGGCATGGACCAACATGGTTCGGGTGGAATCGATGGACTCCATCAGCATGTGCTGCCAGCGGAGGTCCGACTGACTGCTGGCGCCTGCCCCCAGCGCTCGTGCCGGCACGTGCGGCAAAACGCCGACCAGCCTCAGTCCCAAGCCGTAGACGACTTCCCCAACGCCGCTGACGCGCCGGACTCGGAACTCCATGAAGGCGACGCCGAGCAATGCCAGGCCGAATAATCCAATCCCAGCCATGCCTGCGGTTCGCATGCGGCTGGCTTGGTTGCGAGTTTGAATGGCGTAGGCATCATCCAAGATGCTCACGCGCGAAGGCGCGTCGGTTTCCACTTGAAGCGCTTCTCTCTGCGCGCCCAGTTTCTTGTGCACTTCGCTGATGAGCTGGATGTCTTCTTCCAGCCACTCCAGATTGACGGCTTTCTTGTTAAGTTCTTCGATGTTACGCGTTTTCTGATTGATTTGACCCTCCAGGGATTTTTCCAGCTCTTTCAAGAGAGCCAACTGTTCCTCGCGAGTACGCATGTTGTTTTTGACCTGGGCCAAGATCTCCGAGCGCCATTTCTTGGCGACCTCCTCACGCAACTCAGCATGGCGTGCCTCCAGGGCTTTGGTGTCGGCAACAATAGCTTCATTCGTCGCGGTAAAGATTTCGTCTTTTTCCGGATTGCGAAGTCGCTCCTTCATTGATTGAAGCCGCTTTTGCTTTTCAGCGATGCCAGCCTGAAGCTGATTCAATTCGGGATGTTTTTTCAAGATTTCTTGCACTAATTCGTCAGGCAAGGCAAGTGCATCGGCTTCTTTCTGCTTCAATGTGGCGCCCTTTAGCTCAATCTGGAACTTGCGTGCTTGCGATTGCAGACTAACGAGGTCATTTTGCAGCTTTTCTAGTTCGGCATAGTGAGATTTTAGTTTAAACTCTTGATTCTTGGATTGCTTCGAACCCAGGGTTTCCGCCAACTGCTTGAGATTGTCGCGTTTCACACGCAGCGTTTTGTCGTAGTCCTTGTATAGCTCTTCGAGTTGACGGATCCGATCCGATCGAGTGCGCCGTTCCTTGTCGAGGATCTCTTTCGTGTATGCCACACGCACCGCGTTAACCAGCTTGTTCATCGAGTCCGGTTGATGACCAACCATGGCGATCGACAAGATTTCCGGGCCAATGGAAACATCGACGATCAGCTCTTTTTCCAGCCATTCGACGGGATTGACTTGCTTTTGCACGATTTCCAACCCGGCCACTTCCGGATCGCGCAAAGCGGCGTTGAGCACCAACCGGCTGCGCACCAATGCCAATTGGGAACG
>JAKEFD010000351.1 GCA_022616245.1 Gemmataceae bacterium | reverse complement strand
TCGTGTAGGCGAACTTATGACTTGACGAGCCGTATGCGTTAACTGCGCACGTACGGATCTGTGGGAGCCGGGGTCGGGCAACCGCCCCGGCGACCCGGCCATTCGATTACCGGCGGCGTCCGGCCTTCCTTGAGGAAGGGCCATTCCTTGTTGAAGCTCTCCAGCGCCGCGCTGCCGTCCGGATCGGCGCGATACGAGCCGAAGTAGACGAGCCGCTTTCGGATTTTCTTGGCCCATTGCCCGCTGCCGGAGTGCGCGAACAAGGGAAAGCCCGCGTACGGTTTCTCAGGCTTGGGCGGTTTACGAGAGGGGACGGTTTCGGTAGACTTGACCATTGGCATCGACTCCTTGCGAAAGAGTTCAGTCGGTGTCCGAAACCCGCTCGCCACAAACGGGCGGGTTTCTTCGCCCTTTTCAGTCTACGGAAACGCCGGGGAGTAGTAAAGGGAGTAGTTTGAAAAAAGTTGGATGAGATTAGTTGAACTAAAGTCTTGAAAACAAAAGACTTAGGAGGCGTAGCTCAGCGGTAGAGCAACGGACTTTTAATCCGTAGGTCGTGGGTTCGAGCCCCACCGCCTTCACTGGTCACAAGTCTAGACAATCCTTGGATTTAGAGGCATGCGCACACGTGAGGTGGACAAGTTCCAAGGCACGGACCGGTTCGAGCTTGTTCGTCGCCTCGGCGCAGGCGGCATGGGCGTGGTGTACGAGGCCTACGACCGCGAGCGCAACGTCCGTGTGGCGCTGAAAACGCTTCGTGAATTCGATGCCACCAGACTGTATCGCTTCAAGCACGAGTTCCGCGGGCTCGCGGAAACCGTTCATCCAAATCTGGTGCCCCTCTACGAACTCATCTCCGACGGTTCGAAGTGGTTTTTCACCATGGAGCTTGTCGACGGCGTCGATTTCTTGACCTTCGTGCGTGCCGGCCAGAATACGGAACCGGTTCCTGTGCAAGAGGAGACCGTCGATCACCTTTCCCAGCCTTTGGCGGGAACCATCGACTCAGCTCTGCCCACGCTTGCCGATGCCGCGATCTCGGAGGCAGGCGCGTCGAAACGCACCGATCCGGCGCCGCCGGGCATCGATCTGGACTTTGACCGTGTGCGCGCGACGTTTCGCCAAGTGGCCGAAGGAGTGCTGGCTTTGCACCAAGCAGGCAAACTGCATCGCGATCTCAAACCTGCCAACGCTCTGGTGCGGCGCGACGGTCGGGTCGTGCTGCTGGATTTTGGGCTGCTGGCCGATCTGGGTCACCGGCCTATCGTGCACGGCGAATCTAAGCCCGTTGGCCTACCACCAGCCGGTTATTACGAATCGACCGACCATAACGCTGCCGGCACCATCGCTTACATGGCGCCGGAGCAGGCGGCCGCCCAGCCCTTGACCCCGGCAAGCGATTGGTATGCCTTCGGCGTGATGTTGTTTCAGTCACTCACGGGCAAGCTGCCGTTCACCGGTCGGCCCATGCAGGTTTTGGACAAGAAACTGCAACTGGACGCGCCAGCGCCCGCGGAATTGGTCCACGGAATTCCGGAAGATCTCAACGCGCTGTGCGTGGAGCTCATGCGGCGCGATCCGGCGGCAAGACCCACCGGCCGCGACGTCCTGGCCCGGTTGCACGGCGCGGCAGTCGCGCCCGACGAGGCGACCGAGATCTTGCCTTTCGTCGGACGCCGGGAGCATCTGGCGGAATTGGAGCGTGCATACGAAGAGATGTGCAGTGGCCGGACTGTGATTTGTCGCGTGCCTGGCCGATCCGGCGCAGGCAAGAGCGCTCTGTTGCAGCATTTCCTCGATGGACATTTGGAACAAGGCCGGTCAGTCATCCTGACGGGCCGCTGTTATGAACAAGAGTCCGTGCCCTTTAAAGCCGTGGATAGTTTGATCGATTCGCTGGCGCGTTATTTGCTTCGGCTGGAGCGCTTGGACGTGGCCGGGCTCATCCCGGCGGAGGTTGCCGCTCTGACGCGGATTTTTCCCGTGCTGCGCCGCGTTGAAGCGATCGTACGCGCGGAGCAGCCGCTCGACTCTCCGGAGCCGCGCGAGCTGCGCCGCAAGGCATTTGCCGCGTTACGCGCGCTCTTGGCGCGGCTGGCGGTCCTGCAGCCGCTGGTGCTCGCGCTGGACGATCTGCAGTGGGGCGACGCGGATAGCGCCGCGCTATTGGCCGACCTTTTGTCCCCGCCCAACCCGCCGCGCGTGCTCGTCCTGATGGCCTACCGCAGCGAATATGTCGAGACGAGCGCCTGCTTGAAGGTGCTGCTCGCGCCGCGCACGCGGCACGACGCCAACGTAGTTGACCACGAACTCACCGTGGCGGCGCTCACCCCGGAGGAAACGTTGGAACTGGCGACTGGCCGGCTGGGCCACGCCACGCCCCAAACCAAAGCGCAGGCGGAGCAGGTCGTCCGCGAATCGGGAGGCAATCCGTATTTCGTCCTGGAGCTGGTGCGGCACATCAAGGCAGGCATGGACCTCCCCTCGCCCCTCGGGGGGAGAGGGGTCGGGGGTGAGGGGGCGGACAGCGGCCTCGATCTCGATGAAGTGCTCTGGCAGCGCGTGCAAAAACTCGACAGCGTGCCGCGGCAACTGCTTGAAGCCATCGCCGTGGCCGGCCAGCCGATGCGGCTGCGGATCATCCATCAAGCGGCCGGACTGGCAGCGCCTTCGCCGCACGTTCTGGCGCAGTTGCGAGCCGCGCACCTGGTACGCAGCACGGGACCGAGTCTGGATGACGACGTCGAAACCTTCCACGACCGTGTCCGCGAAAGCCTCACGGCACGATTGCCGGCCACGATCCAAAAGCGCCATCACGGCGGCATTGCCGTCGCTCTGGAAGCTTCAGGCAACGCCGATCCAGAGGCGATGGCCGTGCATTTTCACGCCGCTGATGAACTTCCCAAAGCCGGGCAATACTACCTCCAGGCAGCAGGACAAGCCGAGCAGGCGCTGGCCTTCGTGCGAGCCGCAAAATTGTATCGCCAGTCTTTGGACGCCCTCAGGCCCGCCGGCGCCGAGGACCGGCGCCTAAGAAAGAAGTTGGGCGACGCGCTTGTCAATGCGGGCCGCGGCGGCGAGGCCGCCCAAGTGTATGAGGGCGTTTGTGAGGGTGCTTCAGGGGACGAACGCCTCGAGCTGCAACAGTTGGCGGCGACGCAATATTGCGTCAGCGGCCATCTGGACAAAGGCAGGACCCTGTTCCGCTCGAGCTTGAAAGCGGTCGGCTTGAGCCTGCCAGGTGGGACCATGACGGCGCTCGTCTCGCTGCTGTGGCACCGGCTGCGTTTGAAATGGCGCGGCCTCAAGTATGTCGAGCGCGACTCCGCCAGTGTCCCGGCTCTGGAACTCAAGCAGATTGACATGATGTGGTCGGTCATCAAGGGACTGAGCATGACCGACACGATGATCGTCGCTGATTTTCAGTCGCGCAATTTGCTCAAAGCCTTGCAAGCGGGCGAGCCGACGCGGTTGGCGCGCGCCCTGGCCTGGGAGACCGCCTTTGCCAGCGCTCCGGGCCTGGCCGGTAAAGCCCGGGCCGATCTGCTTGAGCACAAAGCGCAGGAATTGGCAGTACGCTTGGGCGATCCGTACCTGTTGGGACTGTGCCGAACCGCCTCGGCCATCGCCGCCCACCATCAGGGCCGCTTTGTCGAATCCGTCGAGCACGCCCTGGAGGCCGAAGACATCTTGCGGCAACGCTGCACCGGCGCTGCCTGGGAAATCGGCACGGCGCGAACGTTTATCGTTTACTCCGCCTACTACGCGGGCCTGTTCTCCGAAATCGTAAAGCGCACCGATGCGTATTACGCCGATGCGGTTGAGCGTGGCGATCTTTTCGCCGTCACCACGCTTGGAACCTGGGCGAAGCCGATCGTCCGCCTGGTGGACGACGATCCCGACGGCGCTTTGTGCCAGATCGCCGAAGCCCTGGCGCAATGGCCCTATGAGGGCTTTCACATCCAGCACCTGGCAGCAATGCTCCATCGGGCGTGGACGCTGCTTTACATGGAAAAAGGCGCCGAGGCGCTCAAACTGCTCGACGAACAGGCGCGGCCGCTTAAGCGCTCGCTGCTCCTGCAATTCCAATCGATCCGCACCTGGGTGGCGGATATGCGTGCCCGCTGCGCGCTCGATGCGGCCGCAAAGGGAACGGACCGGGAACGCTGGCTCAAACTGGCCGAACGCGCGGCCCGCCAGTTACAGCGCGAACGAACTCCGTGGGGCAACGCGATTGCCGATCGCGTTCTGGGCGCGGTAGCCCTTTACCGCGGCCAGACCGATGCCGCCGTTTCACTTTGGGAAAAAGCCATAACTGGTCTGGAGCAACACTTCGGCGCCTGGGCTGCCGCCGTCAAGTCGCGGTTGGGAACCCTACTTGGCGGCGATCGCGGTCGAGACATGTGTGCGCAAGCCCAATCGTTCATGCAGGCGCAGCAAGTCCGCAATCCAGAGAAAATGCACTATCTCTATTTGCCCGTGCGAATCAATAAATGACATTGGTCATTCCATCACATGCCGCGGTTGCCCCGGCGGATTTGTGACAACCCCGCGCGACCTATTTCGTGCCGTAACCCGTTGGCAATTCACATAGTTGCAGGATAGGTCGCGCGACACAGCCACCCCCCCCCTCCCTGGCCTTAATCGTCATTCGGTTTCGGAGGCCCAACTTTCCCGACCGAAGCCCCGGAGGGGCGACAGTTCATAGCCAGGGGTGTCAACCCCTGGAATTGGACAGCAACAGACATCCCGAGCCCCAAAGGGGCGACAGTGCATCCGTCAACGAAACCGTACTGTCGCCCCTGTGGGGCTTGGGCTTTGGGCACTGGCCGAT
>JAKEFD010000046.1 GCA_022616245.1 Gemmataceae bacterium | reverse complement strand
CCAGCGCATTTTCTCGGACAAGCCGGCCAAAGTAATGCCGCCGCCCAAGTCGCACAAGAAGCTCAAAGATGCGGAAAAGGAACTGCTGCGACGTTGGATCGCCTCCGGGGCCGAGTATCAGCCGCACTGGTCGCTGATCGCGCCCAAGCGAGCGGCTCTGCCCAAAGTGAAGAATGAGAAATGGGTGCGCAATCCCATCGACGCCTTCATCCTTGTCGAATTGGAGAAAGCCGGCTTGACGCCCGCTGCCGAGGCGGACCGCCGCACCTTGGCCCGCCGGCTCAGCCTCGACCTCACCGGGCTGCCCCCCGATCCCGCCGACGTCGAAGCCTTCGTTAACGACCAAGCGCCCGATGCCTACGAAAAGTACGTCGACAAGATGATGGCTTCGAAGCATTGGGGCGAGCACCGCGGCCGCTACTGGCTCGACGCGGCCCGTTACGCCGACTCGCACGGCATCCACTTCGACAACTATCGCGAAATCTGGGCGTTCCGCGACTGGGTGATCAACGCTTTCAACAAGAACATGCCGTTCGATCAATTCACGATCGAGCAATTGGCGGGCGATCTTTTGCCCAAACGAACGCTCGACCAGCAGATCGCGACCGGTTTCAATCGCTGCAACATCACGACCAACGAAGGCGGCGTCATCCCGGAAGAGTATCTGGTCCTCTATACGCGCGACCGCACCGAGACCGTGTCCCAAGTGTGGCTCGCGATGACGACCGGCTGCGCGGTCTGCCACAACCACAAGTACGACGCCTTCAGCATTAACGATTTCTATTCGATGTCGGCGTTCTTCAACAACACCACGCAGGGCGCGATGGACGGCAACATCCCCAACACCCCGCCGATCATCACGGTGCCGCGCGCCGAAGACCGGCCGCGCTGGGAAGCGCTCGTCAAGGAAATCGAGGAAGCGAAGAAGTCTATTGCCAAGCGCAAAGAGGAAGCCAAGAAGGACTACGCACCGTGGCTCGCGCAGGCCAAGCCTGAGACTGTGGCCCCGCTCTTGCCCAGCGAAGGCCTGCTGGTCCACGCCAAGCTCAACGAGGGCAAGGACAAGAAGGTTGCCGTGACGGTGAACGGCAAGCCGCGTGAATTCGACATTGGCTCGGGCTTTGAATGGATAGCCGGTAAGCTCGAAGGCCAAGCCGCTTTAGTGCGTCCCGGTCCGTCGGTCGAGATTGCCGACGCGGGCAACTTCGAAAAGGACCAAGGCTTTTCCGTCGGCGGCTGGGTCAAGATTCCGCGCCGCGGCCAGACCGGCGCCATCGTCGCGCGTATGGACGGCCCCGACAAGAAACACCGCGGCTGGGACCTGTGGATGGAAACCGATAAAATCGGCATGCACATCATCAACGCTTGGCCGGACGATGCGCTCAAGGTGACATCCAAGACGCCGCTGCAGCCCAATCAGTGGTACCACGTGCTGGTGACCTACGACGGCTCGGGCAAAGCCGCGGGCGTGAAGGTCTATTTCAACGGCGCGCTGCAAGCCCTCGACGTCTTCACCGACAAGCTGCAAAACACTATTCGCACCGACGTGCCTCTCAAGATCGGCCAACGCCACGCCGGCGAACGCTTGCAAGGTGTTGCTCTGCAAGATATCCTCCTGTTTGGCCGCACGCTTTCGGGTCTGGAGGCGGACCGGTTGGCCAAGACGCCGCGCGTCCAACAGCTTCTCGCGAAATCCGAAGACAAACGCACGCCGCAAGAACAGGCCGAGATCTTCGACTGGTGGCTGTCGTCGTTGGATCAGCCCTCGCGAGAGCTGAGCGGGAAACTTTCAAAGTTGCAACAAGAGGAAGTGACGCTCAAGTCGCGCGGCACGGTCGCCCATGTCATGCAAGAAAACAACACGGAGCCGATCGCTTACATTCTCAATCGCGGTGAGTACGACCAGCGCCGCGACAAAGTGAAGGCCCAGACGCCCAAGGCGCTGCCGCCCATGGCCAAAGACCTGCCGCGCAACCGCCTGGGTTTCGCGCAATGGCTGTTGCAGCCGGATCATCCGCTCACGGCGCGTGTGACCGTCAACCGGATGTGGCAAGAAGTTTTCGGCACAGGCCTGGTGCGCACCGCGGGCGATTTCGGCGTGGCCGGCGAGCTGCCGTCGCACCCCGAGCTTCTCGACTGGATGGCGCTCGAATTCCGCGAAACGGGCTGGGACGTGAAGAAGTTCTTCAAGATGATCGTGACCTCGGCGACCTATCGCCAGGCCGCGACCGTGACGCCCGAGAAACTCTCAAAAGATCCGCACAACCGTCTGCTGTCCCGCGCTGCCCGCTACCGCTTGGACGCCGAGATGATCCGCGATTACGCCCTGGCGTCGAGCGGTTTGCTAGTGCGCAAACTGGGCGGCCCGAGCGTGAAGCCGTACATGCCGCCGGGCGTGTGGGAAGCGGTGGCCATGATCGGCAGCAACACGCGCGACTACAAGGAAGACACCGGCGAGAAACTGTATCGCCGCAGCATGTACACCTTCTGGAAGCGGGCCGCGCCGCCCGCGTCGATGGATATCCTGAACGCGCCCAACCGCGAAACCTGTACCGTCCGCCGCGAGATGACCAACACGCCCTTGCAGGCTCTGGTCACGCTCAACGACGTACAGTTCGTGGAAGCGGCCCGGCACCTGGCCCAGAACGCGCTGAAAAACGCCGCGGAAACGGATGGCCGCATCGACTTCATCGCCAAGAGACTTCTAGCGCGCTCCTTCCGCGCTGAAGAATTGAAGGTCGTGCAAGAAAGTCTGCGCGATCTCTTGGCCTATTATCAAGCCAATCCCAAAGACGCGCAGAAGCTGATCACCGTCGGCGAATCGCGCCCCGATGCTTCGCTGGCCGCGCCGGAACTGGCGGCGTGGACGATGTTGTCGAATCAGTTGATGAATCTCGATGAGGTGTTGAACAAATAACGGCTTGAGCGCTTGGGGTAACAGACTGTAACCTCAAGTTGTAACGTCCAAGGACAAATAGAGTTGTGATCTTGATATCACAAATTGTGATTTCATGATCGAGCATCAGGATGCATTCCATGAACCCCTATCAACAATTCGTACAAAACATCACCCGCCGCCATTTCTTCGCGAAAGGCGGCAATCTGCTTGGCGGCGCTGCCTTGGCCTCCCTGTTAGGCCAATCGACGGCAAGCGCCGATGAGCCCGAGCCGACCGGCGCCGCGCGCATTCCCACGCACCATACGCCCGAGACGCGCCAGATCATCTATCTGCACATGGTCGGTGGGCCGCCGCAGATGGACCTCTACGATTACAAGCCGGTCATGGGGGAGTGGTATGACCACGACCTGCCCGATTCGGTCCGCATGGGGCAGCGGCTCACCACTATGACCAGCGGCCAGGCGCGTTTTCCCATCGCGCCTTCCAAATTCCGCTTCGCACGCCACGGCCAATGCGGCATGTGGGTCTCTGAGCTGTTGCCGTGGACGTCGCGCATGGTGGATGACATGGCCTTCATGCGCAGCCTGCACACCGAGGCGATCAACCACGAGCCGGCGATTACCTACATGCAGACAGGCAATCAGATCACCGGCCGGCCCTGCCTGGGCACCTGGGCCTCATACGGACTGGGCTCGATGAACGCTAACCTGCCCACGTTTGTCGTGATGGTGGCGCAGCCGTCGAACACCGAGCAAGTGCAGGCCATCTCCGCCCGGCTGTGGCAGAGCGGCTTTCTCCCTGGCGAGCATGCGGGCGTCTCGTTCCGCACGGCGGGCGATCCGATTCTCTACATCAACAATCCGCCGGGCGTGCCGTCGGAGATCCGACGGCGGACTCTGGACGGCCTCCGCCAGCTCAATGAGATGAACTATCGCCTCGTGGGCGATCCGGAGACGCACACGCGCATCGAGCAATACGAGATGGCGTTTCGCATGCAATCGAGCGTGCCGGAATTGACCGACTTGTCGCGCGAGCCGCAAAACACCTTCCGCATGTACGGCGAAGACGCGCGCCGGCCCGGCACCTTCGCCAATACCGCATTGTTGGCGCGGCGGCTGGTCGAGCGCGGCGTTCGGTTCGTGCAGATTTACCACAACAACTGGGACACACACGCCAACGTGGCCGGCCGGCTGCCGGACCAGTGCCGCGACGTGGACCAGGCCTGCTGGGGTCTCATCAAGGACCTCAAGCAAAAGGGCTTGTTCGATTCCACGCTGGTCATCTGGGGCGGCGAATTCGGCCGCACGATTTACTCGCAAGGCGGCCTGACCCGACAAAACTATGGCCGCGACCATCATCCGCGCTGCTTCACGATGTGGATGGCGGGCGGCGGCTCGAAGGGCGGCGCGATCTACGGCGAAACCGACGATTTCTCCTATAACATCGTCCGCGACCCGGTGCACATCCGCGACTTCCACGCCACGGTGCTGCACCTGATGGGCTACAACCACGAGCGCTTCCACTTCCGCTATCAAGGACTGGACCAGCGCCTCACCGGTGTCGAACACGCGCGCGTGATCCCCGAACTGTTGGCGTAGACGATTTGGAATTCAGTCCAACCCACGACGCTTTCGATGTAAGCTAATAACGGGAGGTGAGAATGCCAAAACAAACGATCGTCACGACATCTCCGGAGGTTATGGGGGGAACCGCCGTGTTTGCCGGTACAAGAGTGCCGGTACAGACTTTCCTCGACTACCTCGAAGCGGGCGATACGATCGACGATTTTCTGGAGGGGTTTCCAACTGTGACGCGCCAACAGGTAATTGACTTTTTGCGCGAAGCCAACCGGCGCATGCTCGTGGAAGCCCAATGAGAGTCCTGCTCGATGAATGCGTTGACCGCCGCTTGGCCAAGGAGTTGATTGGTCATGTCGTATCGACTGTCGCGCAAAAAAGTTGGGCTGCCTGCTGGCAGAGCTACCGTAGGCAAAACCAGGGAAGGCAACGTTGATTGGTCCCTGATCTTCCGGAGGAGACGTGTTCGTGCCCCGCAAATCCGCGCTTGCGATGTTTGCAATCTTTTGGGGTTCAGCAAACGCCTATGCGCAGCCTTCGTTGCCGACCGAAGACCAGGTGCACTTCTTCGAAGCCAAGATCCGCCCGGTCTTCGTCGAGCATTGTTATACTTGCCACTCCACCGAAGCGCTGAAAGCCAAGAAGCAAAAAGGCAACCTGTTGCTCGACAGCAAGGCCGGCGTGCTGAAAGGCGGCGACAACGGGCCCGCGCTCGTGCCGGGCAAGCCCAACGAGAGTCTCTTGCTGCAAGCGCTTCGTCATCAAGATCTGAAGATGCCGCCCAAAGGCAAGCTGCCCGCGGCCGTGATCGCCGACTTCGCCAAGTGGATCGAGATGGGCGCGCCCGATCCACGCGCGACGGAGACCGCGGTCGCTAAAGGGATCGATTTCGCCGCTGCCAAGAAGCACTGGGCCTATCAGCCGATCGAGAGGCCCAGTTTTCCAAACGTGAAGAAGCGTGATTGGCCGGAATCCCCCATTGACCACTTTATTCTCGCGAAACTGGAAGCCAATGGCCTTGCGCCTTCACCGCCTGCCGATCGCCGCACGCTGCTCCGGCGCGTTTACTTCGATCTCATCGGGCTGCCGCCAACCATCGAGGAAGTCGAATCGTTCGTCAAAGATGCTTCGCCTGACGCGTTTGACAAGGTCGTGGAGCGCTTGCTCGCGTCGCCGCGCTACGGCGAGCGCTGGAGCCGGCACTGGCTCGACGTGGCCCGCTACGCCGACACCAAGGACGGCGTCCTCATGTATGGCGACGACCGCATCCGGCCCTACGCGTACACCTACCGCGATTACGTCATTCGTTCCTTCAACGAGGACACGCCGTTTGACCGCTTCATCGCCGAACAACTTGCGGCGGACCTCATCGAGCCGAAAGGCGAGCCATGGCGCTTAGCGGGAATGGGATTTCTCACGCTGGGCCGCATGTTCGACAACAACATTCACGACATCATTGACGACCGCATCGACACGGTGACGCGCGGCTTCTTGGGGCTAACGGTCTCCTGCGCCCGCTGCCACGATCACAAGTACGACGCGATCCCGACTGCGGACTATTACTCGCTCTACGGCGTCTTCGCCAATTGCGAAGCGCCCTTGGAACTGCCGGTCATCGACGATCCGGCGAAGTACAAGGGCACGGCGGAATTCGAGAAACAGGCGGGCGCCCAACGAAAGAAGATGGAAGAGCTGATCGACAAACAATACGTCCTTTTGAGTGAAACGGCGCGGCAACGGGTCGGCGATTATCTCTTGCAAGTCGCGACGACCGCTCCCGACATTTCGGAGACAGCGATTTACTTTCTGTCGCTCGCTCCGACGGACCTGAGACCGCAAATCGTCAACCGCTGGCGACGCTACCTCGAGCACCCGGCGCGCGCACAGGATCGGGTCTTTGGCCCGTGGCCGGAATTCATGAAGCTGGATGAGGCTGCGTTTGGCCAAGGCGCGCAAGCGATCCTCGAGCGCTGGCAAGCGAAGCTGAATCCACTGGTAAAGGAAGCGCTCTTCGCGGCAAAGCTCAAGAGCACAGCCGACGTGGCGCGAACATACGGCGACCTCTTGAAACGCACTTACGAGCAATGCAAAGACAAGCCGGCGCCGTCCGATGCGCAGCGGCAGCTTTTTGAACTCGTCGCCGGCAAGCAAAGCCCGTCGTATTTCCCGAAGTCGCAAACGCCGCAATACCTCTCGCGTAGCGAAAAAGATGCCTACGGCGGCATGCGCACGAGCTTCGACAAGATCGCGGTCAAGATGGCCGACATTCCGCCGCGGGCCATGGTGCTTCACGATGCCGAAGAGCTGATCGATCAGAAGATCTTCGTGCGCGGCAATGCGTCCGCGCCGGGCGACCCGGTGCCGCGCCAGTTTCTCGCGGTGCTGGAAGGCGTAAAAAGAAAACCCTTCGCGTACGGCAGCGGCCGCCTCGATCTGGCCAAAGCGATTGCCTCGCCAGACAACCCGCTCACGAGCCGCGTGCTCGTCAACCGCGTGTGGATGCATCACTTCGGCGAACCGGTCGTGTCCACGCCGAGCGACTTCGGGGCGCGCAGCACGCCGCCGTCGCATCCGGAATTGCTCGATTGGCTGGCGTGGAACTTCATGCAAGACGGCTGGTCCTTGAAGAAACTGCACCGCCACATCGTCCATTCCCAGGTGTATCAGCAGGCCAGCGTCGATCGACCCGAGTGCCGCAAGATCGATCCGGAAAACAAGCTCCTCTGGCGCATGCACCGTCGCCGGCTCGATTTCGAGGCTATGCGCGATGCGTATCTCGCCGTATCGGGGCGCCTGGATTTGAAGATGGGCGGCCGGCCCGTGGACATCGTCAACGATGCGAAAAATGCGCGCCGCAGCGTGTACGCGTTTGTGGACCGCCAAACCCTGCCCAATTTGTTCCGCGCCTTCGACTTCGCCAGTCCGGACCAATCCGCCGAGCGCCGGCCCCTGACGACAGTGCCGCAGCAGGCGTTATTCGGGTTGAACTCGCCGTTTTTGATCGAGCAGGCCAAAGCGCTCGCCGCACGCACCGAAAGCCAGAAGGCAGAAGACCGCGTGGATGCGTTGTATCGATTGGTCTTCGCCCGCAGCGCGGACAGGGGCGAGGTGGATAGCGGCCTGCGATTTGTGGCCGACGCGGAAAAGGGGGGCGGCCAGCAGTTGACAGCGTGGCAGCAGTATGCGCAGGTGTTGCTCTTGACCAATGAGTTCTTGTTCGTGGATTGATTGGCTTTCGAATCCAACGGCGAATGTGTAAAGTGGGTGATAAGGCTTCGCTAAGTAATGTCGCCCGACAACATGCGTACCTTGCGCCATGGCACGACGCGGCAACGAGCCGACTCGATCATGCAAAATGGGCCTGATCCAAGCTTCATAGAGCCAGGAGGGATAGAGTCAGCTCGCGGCTTTTCCACTTATCCCGCCGGTGGACCAGTAACCGTCGGCACTCCAGACCAGTACGCTGCGGGGAAAGCGATTCTGTTTCCCAACGAAGGCGGCCCAGCCGTCGTGGAGATTGAAGTGCCAGAGAAGATCGCACAATTGGGAATCGACGCGGGCGGCGAGATTCGATTCGAAACTGGTTTTGGCCTTGAAGAGCTCCTAAGAGAATGGCCCACGATCACCAAAAGGATTCTATGACGATGTCCGCACAAGCAAGAATCCGTGAATTGGTTCGGACCAAGCTGTTGGGCCGAAAGATCGATATCTTCGCTTTCATTGACGAGCTGCTTGACATCGCCAAAGAATGCCGTGAAATCCGCTGCCGCTTAGAAACGGATCAAAGTCTGCATTTCGAGCTAGGTGATCAAGCGTGTGCGATCGACGTGGATGCGGCGCGAGGCAAGCTGCGCATGCTGTGCGCGCGCTTGAGTGCACTTTGCCATGACGCGAATGGCGACGCTGTTATGCCTTATGGCGGGCTAGGTACGATTAAGTCGGCCGGAATGACGGTGCGTTTCAAGAATACTCCTGACGAGCACGAATTCTCGATAAAGCCGGTTGCGGCTCGCCCGCCTACTTCGAACGAGCACGCTGCAAAGGCCACGATCAAGTAGTGCGTTATGAAAGACTCAATGGTTTCTACTCGCCGTGATTTCCTCCGCCGCACCGGCACGGGCCTGGGCCTTTTGGGCCTTTACGGCCTCTTGCACGACGCGGGTGAATTGGCCGCCCAGACGCCGCCCGATCCGCGCAATCCGCTCGCGCCGCGGCCCACGCATTTTTCCGCCAAGGCCAAGCACGTCATCCACATCTATCTCAACGGCGGGCCATCGCAGGTCGATACCTTCGATCCCAAACCGCTCTTGCGCCGCTACGAGGGCCGCACGCTGCCGACGGGAAATCTCACCACCGAGCGTGCCACCGGCGCTGCTTTGCCCTCTCCGTTCCGTTTTCGCAGGTACGGCCAGTGCGGCATCGAAGTCAGCGAGCTTTTCGACAAGACCGCTACCGCCCACGTCGACGATATCTGCGTCATCCGCTCGATGTACGCCAACACGCCCAACCACGAACAGTCGATGCGGCTCATGAATTGCGGCGACGAACGGTTGTCGCGGCCGAGCATGGGCGCCTGGATCACCTACGGCATCGGCACCGAAAACCAGAACCTGCCCGGCTTCGTCGCGCTGTGCCCGGGATTGCCAGTCGCCGATTCCTCCAACTGGCGCTCGGCGTTTCTGCCCGGCATCTACCAGGGCACTCACATCGACACGCGCCAGACCAGTATCGAGCGGCTGATCGACAATATCCGTAATCCGCACCTGGCGCGCGACGACCAGCGCCGGCAACTCGACCTCTTAACGCAGCTCAATCGCCGGCACCAGCAAACGCGTGCCGAAGACGCGCACCTGGAAGCGCGCATCCAATCTTTCGAACTCGCTTATCGCATGCAGATGGAAGCGAGCGACGCCTTCGATGTCAACCGCGAGCCGCCGCGCGTCCGACAGGCCTATGGCGACCACGTGCAAGGCCGGCAACTCTTGATCGCGCGCCGGCTTGTCGAGCGCGGCGTCCGCTTCGTGCAATGTTACCACGGCGACGTGCAGCCCTGGGACAGCCACGACAACATCGAGCCCAATCATCGCCGGCTGGCGCGCGAGATTGACGGTCCCATCGCGGCGCTCTTATCGGACCTCAAACGGCTCGGACTATTCGAAGAAACTCTGGTAATCTGCGGCGGCGAGTTTGGCAGGACGCCGTCGGTGGAGCTCATGAACGGCCGGCCCGCCAATGGCCGCGATCATAACCACTGGGGCTTCACCGTTTGGCTCGCGGGCGGCGGCGTCAAGGGTGGCATCACCTACGGCGCTACCGATGAGTTTGGCTACCGCGCAGTCGAAAACCGCGTCCACGTTCACGACCTGCATGCCACACTTTTACATTTGTTGGGCTTGGATCATGAACGCTTGACGTACCGTTATGCGGGGCGTGATTTCCGGCTGACGGATGTGCATGGCAATGTGATCCGGGAGTTATTGGCTTAATTCACCCCGCTTGCGGCTTCGCGCTCGCCGGTTTTGGATTTCAATTCTTCCCACTAGCAAGCGCGAAGCCGCAAGCGGCGTGCTTCAAGTCATACCCAAGAGTCGTTCGGCATTCGCGTAATACACCTGGTCCAGCACGTCGAGCGGCAAGCCGACGCCGCGCAAGATAGGCGTCGGCGCTCCGCCTTCTTGGGGCGTGTAATCCGGATCGGCGATCGGACTAGGCTCTTCCCAACTGCTTTCCCACAGCGTGCGCTGGCACCAATAGCGGCTTACGTAGTGCTCGCGCACTAGCTCGTGGCGGGTCACGAGATCGGTTCCAAACAAAAACCGGTCCGGATAACGGCAGACGAGACTTCGGATCGCCGCGCGGCGCGGCGACACTTCGCGCACTTGCCATTTGGTCGCGCTCGTGTCGAAGCACAGGTTGGGGTGCTTTTCCAAAAGCGCTTCCAAGTGATCCGGATGCTCGCTGTCGCCTCCCATGTGCGCGCCGATCCAGGTCACATTCGGGAAAAGCTGCAACATTCTTTCCAGGCCGGCATACTGATCGGTTTTTGTGCCAAACTTGGCGGAGTCGGCGTACACCTTCCCAAACCAGACATCCGGGTCGGCGACGTGCACCATGAAGATACGGATGCCCGCCGCGATGGCCCGCCGAGTGCATTCCATGCGCCACGGAGCGTCAACGAACAGGCCGCGCTCGCGGCCGCGCGGCGCCGACCAGTATTTGATGATCTTGACGCCCGCTTGCAGAAAACGCTCAAGCAAGCCATAGGCTGCGTCGTCCTGCTCGTCGAAGGTCTTCTTGGAGATGGGGCCGTTGAAGGTAAGCTTGCCGCCAAACCGCTCGCGCAAAGGGGCGATGTCTTCCGGCGGACACATCGACGTCGTATGCACGATGCCGAATTCGCGGCCCGTCTGCAACATTGACTCGGCCTGGCCGATGCTCGCCGGCTCCTTCCCGGCAGGCGCATCCGCGGGCCGCGTCAGCGTCACATGGGCATGAATATCGATAATGGGTCCGCGATAGACGAAGTGTTCGCGCCGCGAATAATCGATGCCCGTAACGTTGTATTCCGGTGGATTCATCATGCTGCTCGTCCACGAAGTCACACGAAAAAACGCGAAATAATAGTGCAGTGCTATTTCGTGCGTTTTCGTGTACTTTCGTGGATAACTAAAACACCACAGGTTTGTTGAGGGCGCGCCGAGTCACGGTGAACTGACCGGCATGCATGAGCGTGTGATTGGAGATCAAGAGTACGAGCGCTCCAATCGTCGGAGCGAACTTCGCCATCGGCCCGGTGCTGGGTTTGTCGAAATCCGCGTCGGACAGCCGGGCCACGTTCTCTATGGTGGCCTTGCGGACGTTGTTGAACCACTCCAAGTATTCGGCCTTGCTGAGGTATCCCGCCTTCGGGACGCCTTTGGAAGCTTCGTCGTTGTACTGACCTTTCAGCTTCGCCGGCAACTCCGGATAGGTCGCGCCGGGCAGGTCTTTCCCCAAAAAGACTTCCGAATTGATGAGATGTCCCATCTGCCAGGCGATGTTGTTGGCTGAGGGCACCGGACGCACTTGCAAATCTGCGTCCGACAAATCGCCGAAGTACATCGACAGCGTATTGCGCGTGTCCGAGAGAGCGAGGGCCATGGCTTCTTTGGCCTGCATGAGACTACTCCTGAGAGGAACGAAATGACGTTCGAGTTTAGAAGTCGCTTCCCGACGATTGGATTCATGAATCCACGATGCCTCGTTCGTCAGCCCGTTACGCCCTGCAGAGTCACTTTCAGCCGCTCGATTTCTTCCTGCCGGCGCTCGAGCCAATCGGGGGCCCACAGGCGGTGCAGCTTCCAACCGAGTTGTTCCAGCATGGCCGGCCGAAGTCGGTCGCGGTCGCGCGCGGTGCCGGCGTGCGCGTAGCCTGGACCGTCGAATTCAATGCCCAGGAGAAACGATTCGGGCTGCTTGGGATGGACGACGCCGAGGTCGATGCGCAAGGGGCCGCAGCCGACGTTCGGCGCGGCCTGGTATCCCAGGTCGCGCAGCACTGCCGCTATGTCGTCCCCCAGCGCGGGCTGGACGGCAGGTTTTTCCGCGCCCTTTGGTTTCAAGGCGCCCAAGCCGCGCTCGGCGAAATCAAGGTAATGGTGCAAATGAGCCACGCTGTCCGGCGGCGGGCCGGCGCGGGCGATGTCGGCGGCCTTGATGGAGCTGATGACGATGAGTTTCTTGCGGGCGCGGGTGACGGCGACGTTGAGCCGGCGGGCGCCGCTTTCGCGATTGAGCGGGCCGAAATTGAGCACCAGCTTGCCGCTCGCGTCTTTGCCGTAACCCACGCTGAGAAAGATGACATCGCGCTCGTCGCCCTGCACGGTTTCCAGATTCTTGATGAAGAAACCCTCCATACGGTCTTCACCAAAAAACTTCTCGAGATCGGGATGCCGGCGCAGGCGGCGCTCCAATTCGTCTTCGATGGCGTCCATCTGCGGATAGCTGAAGGCGATGACGCCGAGCGTTTTATCCGGGTGCTTGCGGAAATGGTCGAGCACCAGGTCGGCGACGACTTGGGCTTCGCGGGGATTGTCGCGCTTGCCGCCGCGGTCATAGACGCCGTCCGGCACGTGGTGGAAATAGACACCCAGCTCCGGCGACGTGCGCACCGCGGCGGGGAATGTTATGAGCTTGCCTTCATAGAAGCGCTCGTTGGAGAAGGCGATTAAATGTTCGTGCCGGCTGCGGTAGTGCCAGCGCAACAATCGTTGCGGAAGTCCGGCGGCCAGACCGGTGTCGAGGATGCTCTCGTAGGGCGCCAATTCCTCATCGGCCTCGTCGTCGCCTTCGTCGGCCAATTGCTGGAAAAACGTGGTCGGCGGCAACTGCCGATTGTCGCCGGCGATGACGACTTGCCTGCCGCGGTAGATCGCGCCGACTGCGTCTTCGGGCACGATTTGCGACGCTTCGTCAAAAACGACGACGTCGAAGTGCAGCTTGGCGGCGTCGGCGGGCAGGAATTGGCTTACCGACAGCGGGCTCATCAGTAGACATGGCTTGATGCGCGACAACAGACGCGGCATGGCGTCGAACAAGCGCCGCAGCGGCCAGTGCTTTGTCTTCTTGTGGGCTTCTTTCATGAGCAAAGTGACTTCGTCCTCGGTGCCGCCCTCGCTCGAGCGTCGGGCTAGTATTTCCACGCGGCCGGCGCCGGCGTCGATGAACTGGCGGTCGAGTGCGCGAAACTCTTCGAGCACGCGCTCGTGATCGGCGCGTCGAAAACCGCCCAGGGCCGCGTCTTTTTCAAACACGGCTTCCACCCACGCCGACCAGAACGATTTCAGAAAAACGTCCACGACCTGTTCGCGCGGCGGCGGGTTCTCTTGCATGCGCTCCCAGAAGTCGGCCAGACCCAGATGGCCAAAGCGATCGGGCAAATGGCGAAAATCGATCCAGTCCGCCAATTCTCCGGTCTTGTCGCGCAGCAGGATCCAGTGCTTTTCCGCCTGTTCGAGCGGCAGTTGGCCCAGAGGCTGGCCGCTCCAGCGCGGGCCCGGCGCATCGAAGCGGTGCTCGAATTGATGCAGCACTTGCTCATACTGTTCCTGGGCCTGCTTCAGATCTTTGACCGGCGGCGGCGCGGCCGGCGCGGTGGCGAGCTCTACGAATCCCGCGCCCAGCGGCGTCTTGATCTCCTCGAAGGCGCCGCGGAGTTTGCGTACCCACGTCAATGTCTTCCGGAGCGCATTCCAGTCGGTCGCCAAGCGCCGAAAGCCCGGTCCCAGCCGCGTGCTCCATTGCGCGGCCTCGGTTTCCTGAGTCGCTTCGAAGGCGCGCAATTCTTCGGCTTGCCTTAAGTCGGCGACAAGCGTGGCAAGGTCCGGCGGCGCTGCCGGCGCTTGCGCCAAGAGCGAATCGGTTAGCGCGCCAAACGCGTTCAAAGAGTTTTGCAGCTCCTTCGCGAATTGCACAAGCGCGG
Source organism: Gemmataceae bacterium (assembly GCA_022616245.1). GTDB lineage: Bacteria > Planctomycetota > Planctomycetia > Gemmatales > Gemmataceae > JAKEFD01. The sequence continues at coordinate 2,641 of JAKEFD010000046.1, read as the reverse complement.
ACAGCGCGCATTCGTCCAACGGCTCGGCCACGGCGGGAACCTGGTCCATGGGCAGCACATGTTTCAATTCCAGAGTGAGCCGGTGCCAGGCCGCGAAGGACTCATCGAGGCGCTTGACCGCGGCGCGGATTTTGTCCTGCGGCGCGGCCGTCGCGCTCAGTGCGTCCACGAGGCGTGGAGGCAACTCGTTTGAGCCAAGTTCCCTGGCGATGGCGATGGCTTCAACGGCAGTCTTCGTGGCCTTGTCCGCCTTGTCCCAATCGGTGTCCAAGCCGCGCTCGTACCGGCCCAGCACCGTGCGGCGTTTGGGCTGATCCTGTTCGAAACGTGCTTTCTCCTTTAACAGCGCCGCTCCCAGGGCCACGTCTTCCGCGACCGTATCCGGCAGCCATTCGGTCCGGCAGCGGCGTTTGAGGGCACGTTTGTCGCGGCGATAGGTACCGTTGAACATTCGGAACCAGCTCTGGTACGGCCCTGCGTAGCCAAGGGCAATCCGCTCCAATTCTAATTCGAAGAACTCATCCGTGTAGGATTGCAACAGGCGTTTGCGCCGCTCGTGGTAGGTAGCGAACACCGGCTTGGACAGCGCGATCAAATCTTGCGCTTCCTTCAGGGCGGGCGCGCCGTTGACCCATTCGCGCTCCGGCTGATAATCGGTCATGCACAGATGTGCTAGACGTAAATACTGCTTGACATGGTGCGGCGACGGATCGAGCCGCGCTTCACCTGTCTCGCTTGCGCGTCGCGATTCGCTTCCCTCGCTTGCGCGTCGGGCTTGTGTTGCCGCGCCAGCGCCGGTAGGGATGGTCACGGCCAGCCATTTTTCCAACACGCGCAGATCGGCGCTCCAGGTCGGCAGCTTCTTGATCGTTTCCGCCGCCCAGCCGCGCAGCTTTTGCTGGGCCGCGAGCATGGCCGCTCCATTGTCGTCGCCGGGATGCAGCCACTTGGCGGAGTTTTTCCAGGCATCGGCGACTTTGGCCGAAATCTCCCCTCGCCCCTGGGGGGGAGAGGGGGTGGGGGGACCGCCCTCCAACATCGACCAAAGAGCGGGACCATAGCGCGTGGTCAAGGGCGCACGCGCCTGGCCAAGCCGCTGATATTGCTCCGCGCATTTCTCCAAATCCGCGGACAGGGCATCCAAGTTTGGCTCACCCAGCCAGGCCGCAAAGACGCCTGGCGGCCGCGCGTCCAAAAGTTCGCCGACTTTCAAGAGCCATAAGGCCGGACCGTGTACGCCCAACTTTCCCGCGTAGCTCCCGGCTGCCGACTTCACCTTGTCGAGGCGAGCGCGAATCTTGTCGATAAGCGAAACGACTTCATCGCGCAGTTGCAGGTTGTAACGGTCGGCCTTGAAGCCGCGCCACATGAAGCTCCTGTCCGCGCGGATGTGCCATAGTTGTTGCAAACGATGCAGCATTTGCTTCAAATCGTCGAATTGTGCCGCGGTGATTTCGAGAATGGTCGGCGCGTCGTCCGTTTTCGCCGGAGCACTAACCCGAGGCGCAGGCGAGGGTTCACTAGCCCGACGCGCGAGCGAGGGATCTGTCGCCGCAGTCGTCGCCGCGGCTGCGGTTTGCGCTGGGGGAACGAGGCCCAACGGTAATGCTTGCAAATTCTGCCAGCGCGGCAGCTCGGCCAGCACGTCCCAGGCAGACCGGCGCATTGGCTCACGCAGAGCATGGAGGGCGCGCAGGTATCGGTTCAACTGATCGCGACGGTGCTTGAGACTTTCGATTTGTTCCGCCGTCCATGATCCTGAGCCACTCGCCTTTTGTTGCTCCTGAAAGCAACGCGCCAACTCGGTTACCACCTCGCGCTTATTCGCCTTGTGGCTGTGCAATTCCAGGCAAAAATCACCCAAGCCAACTTTGCGCAGACGTTGATACACGACTTCCAGCGCCGCCATTTTCTCGCTGACGAAGAGCACTTTCTTGCCGCGGGCAATGTGATCGGCGATGAGGTTGGCGATGGTCTGGCTTTTGCCGGTGCCGGGCGGGCCGATGAGGACGAAGCTTTCACCTTGCCGGGCCGCCTCCAATGCCAGGTGCTGGCTGCCGTCCGCGTCGAGGATGTGGAAGGTCTGGTCCAAGTTTTGGCGGTCGTCGAGGTCGCGCTCCAAAGGCAGATTCGCTTTGGACAATGCGGTAGGCAGGCCGGCCAAACGTTGGACTCCGGCACAGGCCTTGACCCGTTCCGCGTTCTCATCAAGGTCTTGATAAATCACGCCTTTGAAAAAAGCGAACAGGGACAAAAGGCCGGCCCGGTCCACCTTCCAGCCCGGTAGGCCGCGAATCAGCTCTTCGACTTGTGTCCAGTATTTGGCAAGCGCGTCTTCCTCCCAGTCCTCCGGCGCTTCCGGCAGGCGAAAATCGAAGTCCTGTTTCAGGCGCACTTGCAGCGCCGGATTGACGTAGGGATCATCTTCAGACGGCGCCAGGATGAACGGCTCTTGCAGCGATTGTCGCCGCAGCTCCACGGGCAAGAGCACCAGCGGCGAGCGCATGGGCTGGTCGTCGGAGTCGCGCCATTCCAAAACGCCGGCCGCGAAATGAAGAATGTGCAGGCCGCGTTCGCGAAAATCCGTCAGTGCCCGGCGATAGAGATTGGTCAGGATGTCGATCAATCGTTGCCGATCCTG
>JAKEFD010000350.1 GCA_022616245.1 Gemmataceae bacterium | reverse complement strand
TTCTTCCATGAGCATTGAGCCGTCGGCTTGCAGATGCTTACGAAGGTAATTCGCCAACTGGTCGCCCTGATCGAGCAGGTCCTTGGCGGGATTTGGCAACTCATGAATGGCGGCCAGCAGCATGCCGGCGCTGGCCGTGCGCTGGATAACCGCGGGTGGGGCAGCGGTGTGGCGCACCGTATTGTCTTTGGGATCGGTTGTCGTTTCCAGGAGCAGCGTCAGTAACGCCTGCCGCGCGACCGCGGCGCCGCGCTCGTCGGAGAAGAACTTCGCGGCGCGACCTAAGCTGAGGGCCGCGCCGGCTTGATGCACGAAGTTGTCCCCCTCCGCCGACCGCCGCAGCGCCGGCACGAAGCCATAAACGAAGCGTCCGTCCGGCTTGTTGCTGCGCTGCAGCCAATCCATGCCGCGCACAGCACTCAAGTAAACCAGGCGAGCTTGCGGCGAAAGCTTGGCAAGGTCGTGTTTTTTCGCCGCCGGGATTTGTTCTTGTGCCGGCGCAGCGCAGATCGAGAAGCCGTAGCAAAGAAGGACAATTGCAGGGATAGAAGCATTCATGGAGAGCCTCCATGCTCAAGCATGTTCGAGCCGAGAGTGTAGCAGAGTCCGGAAGAATTCTGCAACCGCAGGAGTGAAAACGGACAACCTGCGAACACCAGCGCCATCGCTGTCGACACGCCTAATTTGATGCTGTACGAAGTTCGGTGGGACGGGATTCATTAGCATTTTTTTGTTGTGTTCACAGCAGTCGCCCTATCTCTTTTCCCCAGGTTGCCCAATCTTTGCCGCATGCTAAATCTCCAGCCGCGACTTGCACTCATCCAGAATCGCTTTGCTGGCGGTAGCGCCCACGCGCGTCACGCCGATTTCGCGCACAGCCAACAGCCGGTCGAAATTGCGGACGCCGCCGGCCGCCTTCACCTGCACGTGCGGCGGCGCACAGCGGCGCATGAGGCGCAAGTCTTCGTCGGTCGCGCCCGTAGCGCCGTAGCCGGTCGAGGTCTTGACGAAATCGGCGCGCAAGTCGCCGCAGATCTTGCAGAGCGTTTCCTTGTGCTCGTCGGCCAGAAAGCAATTCTCGAAGATCACTTTGACAAGGGCTTTGCGGGCGTGGGCGAACTTGATCACCGCGCCGATGTCGTCGGTCACATAACGCCAGTCCTTGCTGAGCACCTTGCCGATGTTGACAACCATGTCCAGCTCCATGGCGCCGTCGTCCACGGACCGCTCGGCTTCCTCGACTTTGATGGCCGTCATGTGGCCGCCGTGCGGAAAGCCGATGGTGGTGCCGACGACGACACTGGAGCCTTCCAGAAGCTTCCGAGCGCGCTGCACGAAGTAGGGCTTGATGCACACGGAAGCCACGTCGTACTCACGCGCCAGCCGGCAGCCTTCCTCCAATTCCGCGTCGGTCAGCGTTTGCTGCAACAGCGAATGATCGATCATCTTGGCAATGTCGCGATAGGTAAACTGAGCCATGACGTGCCTCGATGTCAAACATGTGCAAGTTGCCACGGGGGAGGCGCATTTCCTGTTTTACCAAATCTGTGCCGTTTTGCCCGCTTGCGAAAGCAGCGCCGACCCTACCGCTTATGGTTCTTTCGCGCCGGCGCGACCTAGATGAGCGCAATCATTCGCGGAAAAATCGTTTCTTTCCGAAAAAGAGGATAGAGGTCCGCTGCGGCCTTCGAGGAGTTGCTTCATGCGTCTGGTCATTCCCACGCTTGTCTTCGTTTGGCTCAGCTTGACGCCCCGCTTATTGGCGCAGCCCACGTATCCTGCCGAGATGACCATCACGGTTCCCGAAGTGGAAGCGCGCAGCGGGCCCACGACCATGTACTATGCCACGAGCAAACTGCACCAGGGCGAGCGCGTGCTGGTGCTGCGCGTGAGCCAGAAAGAACCGGGCTGGCTGGCGATCCGGCCGCCGCAGGGTTCATTCAGCTGGATCGAAGCCAAACATGTCAAGCAAGTGCCGGGCAATTCGCGAATTGGCTATGTGGAAACGGAAGGCAATATCCCGGTCCCGGTGCGGCCGGGCAGCTCGCTCGACAAGCGCCCGCCGAACATGGAGTCGGTGAAGATTCCCTCAGGCTCCATCGTCGTCATTGTCGATAGCGCCCAGCGTGGCGAGGACGGCACGACCTGGCTGCCCATCCAGCCGCCGCCGACCGAAGAGCGCTACATTCCAGCCGAAGCAGTGCAAGCGCGCGCCCTTGCCGCAAATCCGCAGCATTTCGCGCCTGCGCAGTACTCGGCGAATCCGCTCATCGCCAAGGCAGACCAGGCGCTGCAAGCCGGTCAAGTCGAGCAAGCGCTGCAACTTTATCGGGACGCCGCCGAGCGGACCAGCAGCATCCAGGAAAAAGCTCACTGCTACAACCGATTGGCCAGCTTGACGAAAAGCACCTGGTCGCCCGGTCATCCGCAACTGGCACAAGGCAGCACGGGTGTAAAGACGATCGGGCAAACCGCGTCGCTCACTTCCCAACCCCAGACCCTCACCTATACGCCGCGCTGGAGCCAATATGGCATCCTGCGCCGCGCCGCCTTCCCGCAAGACGGCCAGCCGGTCTTCGTGTTGGAGAACCGGCAAGGCGGCGTGCTGCTCTATGCCGTCTGTCCGCCCGGCACTTCCCTTAGCGACTATGTCGGCCGCACCGTGGCGCTCTACGGTCCTTTGACGTACCGAAGCGACGCCTACGTTCGTACGCATATCATGACCGTTTCGCATATTGCGGCGCCGTGACGCTGGGCACGAGCCGCAATCGCAAGGGCGGCGGCGTTCGTCTCATAGTCGATGATCAAGCGCTTCGTTTTCTGCGTGTCCCTGGCATGTCTGTGTGCCGATTCATCCCATTGCGCCCAGCACGTGGACGCGCTCGGCGATCCGTTGCCGCCGGGCGTCTTGTGGCGTCAAGGCACAGCGCGGCTTCGACACGACGACGGACTGCTCGGACTTGCGTTTTCGCCCGACGGCAAACTGCTCGCCTCGTGCGGGTACGACGCCTTTGTCCGCGTCTGGAGCGTGCCCGACGGCAAGGAGATCCGCGCATTTCTTCTAGACGGCATAAATCCGCATCCGTTCGCAGTCGCATTTTCACCTGACGGCAAACTGCTCGCTGCGGTGGATTCCGACTTGACGCCGACGGCAGCGACACGCGTTTGGGACATGCGCACCGGCAAGGAAAAACTACGCTTGCAGGGCACGGGCATCACCCTGGCGTTCAGCCCGGACGGCAAGCGGCTCTTCACCGCCGGCATCGAAGTGACCGCGTGGTCCGTTGATACAGGGCAGAAACTGCGCGCGACGAAAGATCCCAACCTGCAAGCGAACCAATACATCTATTGTTTAGGGCTTTTGCCCGACGCCAAGACGGTCGCTTTTGCCCGCAGCATCTACAACGCCAAGCCGGGCCAACGCGACCTCATCCTCTGGGACAGTGAAACCGGGAAGGAGACACGGCCCACTCCTTCGACAGGCAAACAAATCCAATCGATTGTATTGTCCGAAGACGGCGCAACGCTTGCAGTCGCCCAGGAAGAGGAAGTGGTCCTTTGGAACGTCGCCGATTGGAAAAACGTGCGCGCATTCAAGACCACCGGCCAGCCGGTTCAGTATGTGCCGAAGGCGAGCGATTTGGGCGAGCGCGCTCTCGACGGCAGAATCTTGATCTGGGACACTGCGACCGGCAAGAACACGCGGACACTCTTCAAGATTCAGCCACCCGCTGGCCCAGTGTCCTTTTCTTCCGATGGAAAGATGCTGGCCAGCGGCGATGAGCATGGCGCCATCCGGCTCTGAAATGTAGCAGAAAGCAAGGAGATCTTCGAGCGGCGCGGGCATACCGCGTCCGTGTTTTCGCTGGCCTATTCCCCGGACGGCAAGATCCTCGCCAGTCATGCGGGCGACGGAACCGTGCGGCTTTGGGACGCCGCGAACGGCAAGGAACGACACCTGTTCTCGGACAAACCGCGGCAAGTATCCGGCTCCAGCGACTGGCGGCCGGTGCACACCTTGGCATTCTCCGCGGACGGCACAGTCCTCGCCGGAGCGCCGGGAAAGAACATTCATCTTTGGGACCCGGCGACCGCCAAACCGATACGATCGTGGCCCGCGCCCAATGACGGCGTCGATTCGCTTTCGTTGAGCGCCGACGGCAAACGCCTGGCCACCACTTCCAGTGGCGCCAAAGCAGCGATTTGGGACACCGACGGCGGCGTGCTCCTGCGCGAATGCACGGTCGTGAACAAAGCCATGGAACCCTATTCTTTCTCTCTCAAGACCGTGGCGCTGACGCCGGACGGCAAGACGCTGGCCGGCGGCATTCGCAGCTTTCCGCACGCTGCCCGCATTTTATCCGACGCAACGCGCACCATCGCGTCCCTCTGCCTTTGGGACGTGCCTACCGGCAAAGAGATAGGTCGCGTCAACGTCATCCATGAATTCGGCGTCACCAACGAAGTGGCCCTGACGCCGGACGGCAAGCTCATGGCTTTGCGGTTTGCCGACCGCACCGAGAAACTGCACTTGGCGGCGCTTCCCGGCGGCAAAGTCTGGAAAGCGCTTGGCCGCCCCGAACTCGGCCTGCCGTCGGCGCTGGCCTTTTCGGCGGACGGGCGCTACCTTGCGGTAGGCTTCCTGCCTGGCCCGCGGAAACTGGGCGAGCGGCCGCCGACGAAAGATGCAACCGTGACGGTCTGGGAAGTCGCGACCGGAGAAATTGCTTGGCAACGACGCGGCCCTGGCGCGGATGTGTACGCGCTCGCGTTCGCGCCGAACGGCAAGACTCTCGCCAGCGCCGGCAAGGATACGACGATACTCATGTGGGACCTTGCGCCGCCGGATGACAACTTACCGAAGAAGTTGGTGCAGGTGGACGTGGAAAAGCTTTGGACAGATCTTGCGGCTACGGACGTGCCGGTTGCGTATCGTGCTATTTGGATAATGCAAGGTCATGCCGATAAAAGCGTGCGCTTGCTCGATACCCACTTGCAACTTGAGCCGCCGCTCCCCGATAAACTGCTTCCACAGCTCATTGCCGATCTGGACAACGAGACTTTCGCCGTTCGGCAAAAAGCGGAGCAAAAACTGCGCGACTTCGGCAAGGAGGTCGAGCCGTTGCTGACAGCCGCCCTCAAAACAGAGCGGCCTCTCGAATCCGAACGGCGGCTGCGCGGGTTGCTCGACGAGATCGAACGCCAGCAGTACTCGCCCAGGCAACTCCGCCAGGCGCGGGCCATTGTGGTCCTGGAACGCATTGGCGACGACGCAAGCATCAAGACTTTGAAAAGGCTCGCTCAGGGACGGTCCACGTCGCCGCAATCCATCCAGGCATTGGCGGCTTTGCAGCGACTCAAGCAGTAGCCACGCATCTCAATCCCTATAAGTCCCAGCCTTTGCGATACGGTCGACGGATGTACTGAGCGGCTTCCTGCAAATCGACGGCTTGCATTTTTTCCGAGTTCCAGACAACGCGCTTGCCGACGCGCATGGCAACATTGCCCAGGAGCACAGTCTCGGTGAAGAGGCCGGCGTAATCGACGAAGTTGGACATGGCCGGAGTGCCGCCTTTGCAGGCGCGCAGCCATTCACCGTGATGGCCGACGGTGTTGCGCGGCAGCACCGGTTCCGGCGCCTTGAAGCCTTGGAAGTCGCCTTCAGGCAAGAGGCGATACGCGCCGCCGTAGTCGGAATTGGTGTAAAAGGTGCCGCGTGCGCCTATGAGAAGACAGCCGCTGCCGGAGGGCTTTTGGCCGTGGAACAGCTTGCCTTCGGGCAGGCGGCGTTCGTACCACATGAGCCGCACAGAGGGGAGCCGGCGATTGTTGACCGTTCGATCCGGAAACTCATAGGTCACGGTGCAACCCATCGGCGCGGTTTCGTTGTTCACTCGATGGGCCACGTCCGCCGACACCGCCGACGGAGGGCCGAGGCTGAGCGCCATGTTCGCAAGGTTCATCGTGTGGCAAGCCATGTCGCCCAAAGCGCCGGTGCCGAAGTCCCACCAGCCGCGCCACGCGAACGGCACATAGGCGCGATGGTAGGGCCGTTCGGGGGCCGGTCCTAGCCAGAGATCCCAATCGAGGCCCTTGGGAACTTCCTGGCGTTCCTTGGGCCGTTCGATGTTCTGCGGCCAAATGGGGCGATTGGTCCAGACGTGCACTTCGCGAACGTCGCCGATCGCGCCGGAGCGAATGACGTCCACGCCTTCGCGCAGGGTGTTGTTGCTGGTGCCCTGATTGCCCATTTGCGTGGCGACTTTGTGCTTGGCCGCCGTTTCGCGCATTTGCCGGGCTTCCCAGACGCTGTGCGTCAGTGGTTTCTCGGTGTAGCAATGTTTGCCCATGCGCATGGCCCTGATGCTGGCATGAGCATGCGTGTGATCGGGAGTGGACACGACGACCGCTTCGATGTCCTTTTGCTTTTCGAGCATGATGCGGAAGTCTTTGTACTTGGGGACGTCGGGGTACTTGTTGTAAGCGCCGCGGGCGCGTTCATCGTCCACGTCGCACAGGGCGACAATATTCTCAGTGCGGGCAACGGCGCCGAGATTGCCGCCGCCCTGTCCGCCTGAGCCGATGACGGCGACATTGATGCGGCGCATGGGGTCATCTTGCCGAGCCGCGTGCGATTCGGTCACGCCCGCGGTGAGGAAGTAGCCCGCCCCCGCCGCGAGGGCGCTTGATTGCATAAAGCGTCGCCGACTGAGCTTGCGAGTCATGATCTCTCCTTCAACATGGTTGGCTTATATAAGAGCCGCGCCCGTCAGGAAGCGGATGAACTCTCTTGGCTCACGAATCGACCTAAGTTTATGGCGACAGTTCGTTTGCCGCAACAAGAAAGTCGAACAAATAACCTGTTTTGCCCATAGCGTGTGTTCGAGTTTTTAACTTAGGATAGATTGCATTCCAACCCAGGGTGACGACCTGCAATCCATTTTCGATGCCGAAGGCGTTACTCATTTCCGGCAAACGATTTGTGACCAAGCACCGATTTTGGCGCGATGTGCAACGCATCGACTGCCAACACCCTAACACGTATCCCGGCAGGGAGGGCCCTTGACAACATCTCTATAATTTTTTTCTCTTGTTGGTTTCGGCACATTTTCTACAATGATTGTTTCCGATTTTTCCGCCGAATTGCGCCTGCGAGGACGGCCATGAAAGTGCGTTCCAGCGTCAAACGAATCTGCGAAAACTGCAAACTAGTGCGGCGGCGCGGTCGGCTGTACGTCATTTGCAACAATCCCCGACACAAGCAGCGCCAAGGGTAAGTTATGCCTCGTATTCTCGGTGTGGACCTTCCGAACGATAAGGCGACGCACGTTTCGCTGCGGTACATTTACGGCATCGGCCCGACGACCGCGCTGCAGCTGTGCACCAAGGCCAAAGTCAATCCCGACCGCAAGGCCAAGGAATTGACCGACGAAGAAGTCGCGCGCCTGGCGACCATTCTCGACCGCGAGTTCACCGTCGAGGGCCCGCTGCGCCGCCAGATTCAGCAAAACATCGCCCGGCTGCGCGACATCGGCTGCTATCGGGGTTTCCGCCATCGTCGCGGCCTGCCTGTACGCGGCCAACGCACGCGCACCAATGCCCGCACCCGTAAAGGACCGCGCAAGACCGTCGCCGGCAAGAAGGGCGTCAAGGAAATGCGCGGCTAGAACATTTTCGATTTTTGATTGGTGATTTTCGATTGCAGCAATCGAAAATCACCAATCAAAAATCCAAAATCCGAGGAGCATGTGGCCAAGAGCAAAAAGAAAAAAACACGTCGCAACGTGAGCCGAGGGGTGGCGCATATAAAGTCCACGTTCAACAACACGATTGTGACGATCACGGACACCAACGGCGACACGCTCTGTTTCGCGTCGGCCGGCACGGTCGGCTTCAAGGGCAGCCGCAAGAGCACGCCCTTCGCCGCCCAGCGCGCCGCGGAAGTCGCAGCCGAGCGGGCCACCAAGTTCGGCCTGAAAGAGATCGAAGTGAAAGTGAAAGGCCCCGGCTCGGGCCGCGAGTCCGCCGTCACCGCCCTGCAAGGCGCCGGTCTCACGGTCAAGGCCATCGAAGACGTCACCCCGCTGCCCCACAACGGCTGCCGGCCACCCAAGAAACGACGCGTGTAATTTTGGATTTCGGATTGTTGATTTGGGATTGCCGAAATCAACACCCGACTTGTATGGACTTGCAATCCAAAATCCTCAATCAGCAATCGACAATACTATGGCTCGCTACACCGACTCCGTTTGCCAACAGTGCCGCCGTGAAGGCATCAAGCTCTATCTCAAGGGCAGCCGATGCGAGAGCCCCAAGTGCGCCATCGAGCGCCGCGATGCGCCTCCCGGCATGCACAATCGCCGCGGCAAGCAGAGTGAATACGGCGTGCGCTTGCGCGAGAAGCAGAAGCTCAAACGATTTTACGGCGTCCTCGAGCGCCAGTTCCGCCGCTATTTCGCACTGGCCAGCCGCTCCACGGAAAACACGGGCGAGGTCTTGCTGTCCATTCTGGAGCGCCGCCTCGACAACGTCATTCATCGCATCGGCTTTGCGCCCTCGCGTGCGTCCGCCCGGCAACTTGTCGGCCACGGGCACGTCCTCGTCAATGGCAAACACTGCAACGTCGCCAGCATTCTCTTGAAAGCCGGTGACACCGTGGCGATCAAGAGCCGTCCGGGCAGCGTTCAGCTGGTCAAGCTCAACCAACAATCGCACCCGCAACCCATACCGGATTTTCTGGAGATCGTCGGCGCCGAGCCGCCCGAAGGCCGCCTCACCCGCCTGCCCACTCGCCAGGACGTGGACCCGCGCCTGACCAAAGAAAAAGAGCTGCACGAGAATCTGATCATCGAATTCTGTTCGCGTTAGTCAAATGCAACCGCAGATGAACGCGGATGCACGCAGATTGGGAAATGAGCGTTCATCCGCGTCCATCTGCGTGAATCCGCGGTTCCCTTTGTTACGGAGGTCTAATCATTATGCGTATCAAATGGCGTGGGCTGGAATTGCCCAATCGTCTGACTTCCGAGCGCAACACCTTGACGGACACCTATGGAAAGTTCTTCGCCGAGCCGTTCGAGCGCGGCTTCGGCGTCACGATCGGAAACAGCCTGCGACGCGTTCTGCTCTCCAGCCTGGAAGGCAGCGCCGTCACCCGCATCAAGATCCAGGGAGTGCAGCACGAAATCACCACCATACCCGGCGTGGTCGAGGACGTGACCGACATCATCCTCAACATCAAGAGCCTGGTCGTCAAAAACCTGAGCGAACAGTCCAAGGTGATTCGCATCGACCGCCACGAAAAAGGCGTGGTCACGGGGGCCAGCATCATCGCCGACGAAACGGTGCAGATCATCAACCCCGAGCACATCCTCGCCACCATGACCGACGATGTGCCCTTCATCGTCGAAATGACCGTTGAGAATGGCCGCGGCTATCGCACCGCCGAGGAAAACGCCGGCAAGGAGCGGGAAATCGGCGTCATCCCCGTCGATTCAAGCTTCTCGCCCGTTGTGCGCGTCAAGTATGAGATCGAGGAAACCCGCGTCGGCCAGCGGACCAACTACGACCGCCTGGTCATGGAAATCTGGACTAACGGCACGCTCAGCCCGCAGATGTCGCTGGTCGAAGGTGCCAAGATTCTGCGTAAGCACCTGAACCCCTTTATCCAGTTTGCCGAGCCGGGGCCCGAGATGACCCTCGACGATCGCGCGGAGATCGGCGGCGCTGCCGATACCGTAGACCACGACCTGGAGCGCAAGCTCAATCTCAGCCTGGCCGAGCTGGAGTTGTCCGTGCGGGCCACCAACTGCCTCGAATCGGAAGGCATCACCTCCGTGCGCGACCTGGTGATCCGCACCGACGAGGAATTGCTCGAAGTCCGCAACTTCGGCGAAACCACCCTCAAGGAAGTGAAACAGAAACTGACCGAACGCGGCTTGAGCTTGGGAATGAAGCTGCCCTCGCCCCAACGACGATAAAACCAGGCTTCAGGAGTCAGGGATCAGGAGTCAGGAAATACATGCTGACCCCTGACCCCTGATTCCTGACCCCTGACCCCTGACCCCTGATTCCTGACCCCTGATTCCTGACCCCTGATTCCTGACCCCTGACCCCTGATTCCTGACCCCTGACCCCTGATTCCTGACCCCTGACCCCTGA
>JAKEFD010000349.1 GCA_022616245.1 Gemmataceae bacterium | reverse complement strand
TGGTCGCCGCGCTTACCGAGGCCGGACACTCAACTAAAACGTCGTGTGCAACCCAGATCGCGCCGGACGCGAAGCACAGCATAACAAGGGCCATTCCCAACGTTTTGATTTTCGCGATCATCATGGCTCGTAGTGCTCCTTGGGCGAGCCGGAGAATGGGTTCGGCAACTGCGGCGTGCGCGCCCGGTACCGTCGCGAAGCGCAAAGCGGCTTGCACGGTTCTTGCGGTCAGCGCCGCGGCCAGGATCGGCGACGCGCTGCACAGGTCCACCGACAGCGCCGCGGCCAGCGTCAGACCGCGCTTCGTGAGCCTTTTGTGCAGCATTTCCCGGCCGCGCTCCAGGCAGCCTTTGACGCTGCCGGCCGACCAGCCGAGTTCTTCAGCGGCCTCGTCGCGCGACTTGCCTTGGAGACAACATAAGAGCAAAACCGTGCGATACTTCGCCGGCAAGCGCTCGAGTTCCTCGTCCAGCGCGGCGCGCAACTCGTTCCATGCTTCTTGAGGCGAAGTTGCGGATTTCTGCGCGACGGCTGCCTTTTCTTTTTGCCTGCGCCGCCACGCCTGGCTGCGCGCCTTGAGGGCAATGCGGAAGGCGACGCCGTGCAGCCAGTTATTGATGGAATCGCGCGGGCGAAGCGTGGCCGCTTTGCGCGCCAAGACGAGAAAAGCCGCCTGGAAAGCATCTTCGGCGTCCTGGACGTTGCCCAGAACGCGCCGGCACACTCCCAGAACCAACGGACCATGCCGGCGCACCAGTTCCGCGAAGGCCGACTCATCGCCCTGGGCGGCGAACGCTTCGAGCAATTGCCGATCGGTGCAACGGGCGCTCGACTTTGCGAGCGACCGCAACCTTTCTACGGTTAGCTGCATGACGCCCGACATAATGGAACGCCTACACGCAATCCTTAACCATCCTATTGCCGCCCAGCCGAGCACACGGCACACAACTTTCAAAGAAGAGACAGAAACGGCAACTTTGCCGGCAATCCGGGCCATGCGGAAATGCATTCACAAGGGGGAGGGTGTGGGTGTGCAGCGCAACGAATCCTGCAACACTGACTGGCTCAACGAGTTGTGGACAAACTTTCGTTGCGCGTAGTTGCAACCAATCCGGCCCACTGCAAGAATAGAGCGGTGAACGCCATAAACGCCGCGACTTCTCAACGTGAACAAGCTCGTGCCATCTGGCAAGCCGCCGTGGATGCGGTCAGACCTGAGCCATTAGTGCGCCAGGCGCTGGCGGACCCGGTGCTGGGAAAGGCCTTGGCAGCGGCGCGGCGTATCCTCGTTTTCGGCGCGGGCAAAGCAGGCTCGGCAATGAGCGCCGCGGTCGAGGCCGTGCTCGACAAGCACGCACACAAGATCGAAGGCTGGGTCAACGTACCAGCCGGCCCCCTCACCCCCGACCCCTCTCCCCCACGGGGGCGAGGGGAGAAACGCATCCATCTGCACGCGGCCCGGCCGGCAGGAACCAATCAGCCGACGGCGGCCGGCGTAACAGGCGCGCTGGAGATTCTGCGCTTGGCCCAATCCGCCGGGCCGGATGATGTGGGCCTTTGTCTCTTGTCCGGCGGCGGATCGGCGCTCTTGCCCGCTCCGGCCCCAGGCGTCACGCTCGAGGACAAGCAAAAAGTTACGCGACTTTTGCACGCTTGCGGCGCGACCATCAACGAGATGAACGCCGTCCGCAAACATCTTAGCGCCATTAAAGGCGGCAGACTGGCACAGGCCTTCGCGGGCAAGCAGCTCTTTACTTTGATTATTTCCGACGTGATCGGCGACCCCTTGGACGTGATCGCCTCCGGACCGACCACGGCGGATAATTCCACATTTCAAGAAGCGTGGTCAGTGTTGGAAAAGTATCAGCTCCTCGGTCAGACGCCGACCAATGTGGTCGAACATTTGCGGCAAGGCGTTGGCGGCCAAATCGCGGAAACGCCGAAAACCTTGCCGGGCAACGTGCACAACCTCGTCATCGGCAATAACGTCAAAGCCCTCGCCGCTGCGGAAGCGAAAGCCGAGCGCTTGAGCTATCCCGTGCTCAATCTCGGCTCATATCTGGAAGGCGAAACGCGACATGTCGCAGTGGCGCTGGCGGGTTTGGTGCGCAGCATTCGGCGCGAGTCGATTCCGGTCGCGGCGCCGATTTGCATCTTAAGCGGCGGCGAAACTACTGTGACGCTCGCGGCCGATCACGGCAAAGGCGGACGTAACCAGGAATTCGTGCTGGCGGCTCTCGACAAGCTGGGCCCAGAAGGCATGCGCGGCGTCACGATTCTAAGCGGAGGCACCGATGGCGAAGACGGGCCCACGGACGCCGCCGGCGCTTGCGCCGACCAGTTGACCTGGCAGAAGGCCGCCCAGCTCGGGTTGAACCCGTCTGCCTTTCTTGCGCGCAACGATGCCTATCACTTTTTCCAAAAGACTGGCGACTTGGTGATCACCGGACTTACGCAGACCAATGTGATGGACGTTCGAGTAATCTTGATCAACATGAATTAGGCCAACCGTTTACGTTTCGCGCTCGGAGCTTGCCATGCAGTTGCACAGATTACTCGAGCACGAAACGTAAACAAGCTGTGCTGGAATTCCCAAAAACCTCCGCGTACATTGAATAATGAGGCTTTGCTGCACTGAGAGAACTCGATGTCCCGCGTACCAGAGGGCGCCCCCGGAAAGCGCTCCGCCGTCGAAATCATCAAGGAGAATAGCCGACACCTGCGTGGCGCTCTCGCTCAGGAACTCGCCCAGCCCTCCGACCATTTCAGCGACGACGATAAGCAACTCCTCAAGTTTCACGGCAGCTATCAGCAAGACGACCGCGACGCCCGCAAGGACCGCCACAAGGATGGCGGCGGCAAGTCCTACATCTTCATGGTGCGCTGCAAAATCCCGGGCGGCCGAGTCAGCGCCGACCAGTACCTCGCGATCGACGATATCGCCGGCCGTTACGCCAACGGCACGCTGCGCATCACGTCGCGCCAGGGTTTTCAGCTTCACGGCGTGCTCAAGCAAAACCTTAAAGAAACCATCGCGGGCATCAATCATTGCCTGCTGACGACACTGGGGGCCTGCGGCGACGTCGAACGCAACGTGATGGCGCCGTCTGCGCCGTTGCGCAATCCGGTCTACGACTTGATGCAGGAACTCGCGGACCACATCGCCCTGCACCTTGCGCCGCGCAGCCGGGCGTATCACGAAGTGTGGCTGAACGGCGACGATGTGACCGAAGTTGTCGCGCCGGAGGTCGAACCGATCTACGGCAAAGTCTACTTGCCGCGCAAGTTCAAGACGGGCTTTGCGATCCCTGAGGACAACTCGGTTGACATTTTCGCGCAGGATCTTGGCTTTTTGGGGCAAGTGCGCGATGGTCGCATTGTCGGTTTCAACGTGTTGGTCGGCGGCGGCATGGGCATGACGCATGGCAACGCGACGACGTTTCCGTTCATATCCAAGCCGATGTGCTATGCCGGCGTGGAGCAGGTGGTGCCCGCCGCGGAAGCCGTGGTCAAGCTGTACCGCGATCATGGCAATCGGGCCGAGCGCAAGCGCGCCCGCATTAAGTATCTCGTGCACGATTGGGGAGTCGAGAAGTTTCGCAAAATGCTGGCAACGTATCTGCCGTTTCCGCTCGTTTTGCCCAAGCCGCTGCCGGTGACCGGATTCCCATTGCACCTTGGCTGGCACGCGCAGGGCGACGGCAAATACTGGTACGGCGTTTCGGTCGAAAACGGCCGCATCAAGGATGACGGCCCGCTGCGACTGCGCTCCGCTCTACGCGATCTCGTGCAGCGCTTTCGCGCCAACGTGCGCTTGACGCCGATGCAGGACATCCTGTTGTGCGATCTGCCCGAAGCGGCGCGGCCCGAAATCGAGCGCAGCCTGCGCGACCACGGCGTGTTGCCGCAGGAGCGCCTGTCGCTGGTCCAATTGCACAGCATGGCGTGCCCGGCGATTCCGACGTGCGGGCTGGCGATATCCGAGGCGGAGCGGACCCTGCCGCGCATCATTGATCAATTGGAAGCGGAACTGACGCGGCTCGGCTTGGACAACGAAAAAATCGGCGTGCGCATGACCGGCTGCCCCAACGGCTGCGTCCGGCCCTATCAGAGCGACATCGGCATCGTCGGCCGCAGCGGCGACAAGTACACGCTCTTCGTCGGCGGCAACCTCGTCGGCGACCGCCTCAACTTCGTGCTCAACGACCTTGTCCCCGCCGGGCAGATCGTAGCGACGCTTCTACCCCTGTTAGAACTGTATCGTCGCGAACGTCATTCCCAGGAAGGCTTCGGTGATTTCTGCCAGCGGCTGGGGCAGGGCAAGTTGCAAGCACTCCTTACGTAACTGTCCCGCGCTCGAACGTCGGGCTCGTCTTAACCTGAGGACAACATGGTCGGCATTCGTTGCATTGCGGTTTGTCTCCTCGCCTGTCTGTCATCGACTGTCCTTGCCGGCGAAGAGAAAAAAGAGCCCAAGAAAGCGCTTGATGCCGAAAAGCTCGCCGCTGCCGCGAAGGAGTCGATGGTCGTCATCCATTACACCGGCCGCGACGGCAAACAACACGGTCTTGGCGCCGGCTTCGTCGTCGCCGAGGACGGACTAATCGCCACGAACTTTCACGTCATCGGCGAAGCGCGGCCCATCAGGGTGCAGCTCGCCGACGGGACCAAACTCGACGCCACCAGCGTGCACGCTTCTGACCGGCACCTCGATCTGGCCCTCGTGCGCATTCCGGCGAAAAACCTCAAGCCTTTGACCCTCGGGGACTCTGACAAGCTGAAATCGGGTCAGGCCATTGTTGCCTTGGGTCATCCGCGCGGCCTGGAGCACAGCGTGGTTGCCGGCGTGCTGTCCGGTAAGCGCGAGTTCGAAGGCGTGTCCATGCTGCAATTGGCCATACCCATCGAACAGGGCAACAGCGGCGGACCGGTGCTCGACGAAAAGGGCCAGGTTGTCGGCATCGTGACGATGAAAGCACTCGTCACCGCGAACCTCGGATTCGCCGTGCCGTCGAACGCGCTCAAGCCACTTTTGGACCGGCCGAATCCTATTACCATGGACCGCTGGCTGACCATCGGCGCCCTGGACCCAGCCGAATGGAAGCCCATGCTGGGCGGACGCTGGCGGCAGCGGGCGGGCCGCATCCTCTCTGACGGCGTCGGCACGGGATTCGGCGGCCGTACGCTGTGCTACTGGCAACGCGAAGCGCCCAAAGATTCATTCGAACTCGGCGTCACCGTGAAACTCGACGACGAGGCCGGTGCCGCGGGACTCATCTTTGGCGGCGACGGCGCCCACGAGCACTACGGCTTCTATCCCACGGGCGGTAAGTTGCGGATCACGCGCTTTGCCGGCCCCGATGTGTTTTCGTGGAAAATTCTGCAAGACATCAAGACGGCGCACTATCGGCCGGGCGAATGGAATTCTTTCAAGGTCAAGGTTGCGAAGGACAAGTTCACCTGCTTCGTCAACGAGCAGAAAGTGGCGGAAATCGACGAGCCGGATTACGCGGGCACAAAGGTCGGGTTGGCCAAATTCCGCGACACGGTGGCCGAGTTCAAGCGTTTTCAAGCCGCGGAGCGGCTGCCTTCGAATGGCGCGGACGAGAAAACGCTGGCAACCATTAGCAAGATGCTGGCCGGGCTGGGCCAGCACGACAAACCAAGCACAAAAGATCTGGAGCGCTTGCTGAAATTGCCGGGCGCGGCTGCGGATGTACTGCGCGACCGGGCCCGGCTCCTGGAGAAGCAAGCCGAACAACTGCGCAAGCTCGCGCTGGCGGTGCACGAGGAGCGAACCCTCGCGGAACTGGAAAAGGAGCTGAAGAAAAAAGACGCGGACGCGGATTTGGCGCGTGCGGCCTTGCTGGTCGCCCGGCTGGACAACGAAGAAATCGACGTCGAAATCTATGCGAAGGAGCTCGATCGCTGGGCGCGCGAGATCACCGGCGGCCTGCCCAAAGATGCCGCGCCGGCCAAACGCCTGGAAGCGCTCGACAAGTTTCTTTTCAAAGAGCGCGGCTTTCACGGCAGCCGGCACGACTACTATTCGCGCAACAACAGCTACCTGAATGAGGTCATCGACGACCGCGAAGGCTTGCCGATCACGCTTTCCGTCCTGTACATGGAGTTAGCCCGACGCCTGGGCCTGAACGTGGTGGGCGTGGCGCTGCCCGGACATTTCATCGTCCGCCACGAGCCGGCCGAAGGTGAGAAACAGCTCATCGACGTGTTTGCAGGCGCCAAACCGATGACGAGGGAAGAAGCCGAGGCCCGCGTCCAAAACATCACTGGTGAGGCCGCGAAAAAGAAGGACTTCGAGGCCGTCACAAAAAAGGCGATCATCCTGCGCATGTTGCACAATCTCATCAACGTCGCTCAGCGCGAAAAGGACCGCGATGGTATGCTCCGCTATCTCGACGGCATCGTGGCCGTGGACCCCGAGGCGCACGAGGAGCGCTGGGTGCGGGCTGTCTTTCGATTCCAGGCCGGCAACCACGACGGCTCGCTTGTGGATTGCGAGTACCTATTGAAGAACGGGCCGCCGGAAATGGACCGCGAGCGCGTGCAGGAATTGCGACGCGTATTGTTGAAAGATACGAAGTGAACGGACCAACCGCGTCAATGCCTCATCGTTGCCTACGGGCGACAATGTAGTAGGCACACTTCGTGTGCCGTCAGTGGCATCGGCACACGAAGTGTGCCTGCTACTTTGGCCCGAGGGCAGCCGGAAACACTTGTCGTTCGTCGCCGGTCCACACGCTGATGGTGGCGTCCCAATTCGAAGTCGCCAGCCGCCTGCCGTCTGCGCTCCAGACGAGCCGCGGGTTGAAGCCACTATCCCCGCTTCGCTGCGGCGCCCCGCGCAAGAGCAACAATTCCTGGCCCGATTCGACGTCCCACAGTTTCACTTCTTCCCGATCGACGGCCGCCAACCGCGCCCCGTCCGGACTGAAGGCTAGCTGATAGTATGGCCCTTGAAGCGGGCGGACGTAGAGTGCGCGGCCGGTCGCGCCATCCCAGACACGAATCTGGCGTTTGCTGTCCGCCGACGCGAGGCGCCCACCCACAGGACTGAAGGCCAGGCTGGCGAGCGATGATTCGTGCCCGGAATAAGACCACACCTCGACGCCGGTTTCCACATAGCAGACCTTCAAAACGGCTGGAAAGGCCACAAGGTCGGACTTCCCGGGCGCGGCGTCTTGGCGTGCGACATACGTGTCGAATGCGATCCAGCGGCCGTCCGGACTGAGCGCTAATGCGCTATAAAGTAATCTGCTCGGCGATGCAGGCACAGTAAAGTCGCGCACGACCTTGCCCGTCACGGCATCCCACACTTTGATTTCACGGGTGCGGCCGGCCGCGCCAGCCACGAATGCGGAAGACGCGAAGCGGTTTCCATCGTAGCTGAATGCGATTTGATGGACGGCGCCGGTGTGCCCGACCGGGTTCGAAGGACCGGCTGGCGTCGCAACCACAGGCGCTGGCGACTCGGCGGGGCAGGAAAGGTCCCAGACTTTCACCATGCGCGGGTCGGCGTCACTGACCGCGGCCAGCCAGCGCCCGTTGCCACCGGAAGCCGCCAGGCTCGCCGGCGTCCGCCACTTTTTGGTCAGATCGAGTTGCCGCACCGGCTGTGGTCGCCCGGTGGAAGAATCAAATGCCTTAAGAACGCCGCCGGGGAAAAGGGCGAAGACATTTCTTCCGTCCGCATCGAATCCCAATCCTTCGGCGCAGGTCGATCCTTCTGTTCCAATGTGGATCTGCTCAGGGTGGCGGGCGAGGTCCCAAACTTTCACTTCACCTGGAAGCTCGCTGCAAGATACAAGCTGTTCCGCCTTCGCATCAAAAGCCACTCCCAACACCCAGCCGCGGTGGCCGCGCAGCACGAGCTGTTCCTTGCCCGTCTGCGCATTCCAGAGCCGTACGGAGCGGTCGGCCGCTCCCGTCGCGATGGTATGGCCGCCAGGGGCGAACGCGATGGCGCGCACGTCGCTCGCATGATCGCCAAGATTGTGCAGCAATCCGCCGGTGTCCGCGTCATAGACGCGCGCTTGACCGCAGGCCACAGCAAGCATCTTGCCGTCGGAACTGAAGGCCGCGCTGCTAAAAGGGTAGGACGGACTGCTCAGCCGGTACAGTTCCTTGCCTGCCGCAGCATCCCAAACGACGATCTCGGTCTTGTCATAATACACGTCGCCGACCGAAACCAGCCTGCGGCCATCGGGGCTGAATGCCACGCTTGTGGCAGCCCCGGAAAGTCCCGTCCAGCGCCGCTCGGAATCATCTGTCAAGTCCCGTATCAGGATGGATTTGTCCCGGCAGCCCGCTGCCAACTTCTTGCTATCAGGACTAAAGGCTACGTTCTTGGGCTTGGATTTGTCGTCATTCCAGATTCGAACGGTCAATTCCAAGCCGGCCGGATAGTCAGCGTTTTGCCACGACGAAAGGTCCCAGAGATGGATGGAACCGTCCAAACCCGCACTGGCAAGGTAGCGGCCGTCAGGACTGAATGCCAGGCTCAGGACGAGATGCTTGTGGCGACGAAGCGTTTGCAGTCGTTGACCGGTCTTTGCGTCCCATACTAAGATTTCGCCGGCGCGAATGGAATCCGGTCCTTGCGTGGCAAAGAAAGCGTTGCCGCCGGCCGCCGCCGCGACCAGGCGTCCGTCCGGGCTGAAGGCCGTCGCGTAAACCGGATCACCGCTCGGACCCAGCAGATTGAGCCGCTCCGAGTAGTTGAGGCTTTTGAGATAATGCCACTCCCAGCCGCGCCGATCGACGCCGCCCGGCAACGGCCGGCACAGTTCGAGGAGGGCATCCGCGGCCTCCACGTTATGATTGAGACGCCATTCGAGCCGGGCCTGCGCGATGCGGCTAAAGTAGAGATTGGTTTCGGCCTGGTTTTTGGAAGCAGCCGTTTCGGCCTGTGCCGCCCGCGCATCCTTTTCGTGGTCCTGCGCGATTTGCCGCTGGGCCAGCGCGTCCTGCCACTGCCAGAGCACGCCTCCCAGGCCAAGCAAGGCGACGACTACAAGACTGAGCACCAGCGCGCTGACCGCAGGGCGGCGGCGGCACCAGCGCCACGTCCGCTCCCACCACGCCACCGGGCGCGCGTGTATCGTCTTGTCATCCAGAAACCGCTGCAAGTCGTCCGCCAACGCGGCGGCGCTTTCGTAGCGCCGTGCCGGCGCTTTGGCAAGACACTTCAAGCAAATGGTTTCGAGGTCCCGGGGCACGCGCGGTTGCAATCGGCAAGGAGACACCGGTTCCTGCGCGACGACCTGGACCAGCGTGTCTGCCGGCGTCTCGCCGCGAAACGGCGGTCGGCCAGTCAATGCTTCATACAGAATCGCCCCCAGGGCATATACATCCGTCGCAGTTCCGATCATGTGGACGTTGCCTTGGGCCTGCTCGGGCGCCATGTAGCTGGGCGTGCCGAGAATGTCTCCAGTCCGCGTGGCGCCGTCGTCGGCATCGAGCTGTTTGGCCAGGCCGAAGTCGCTGATCTTGGGGATGCCCTCCTTGGTGAGAAGGACGTTGGAAGGCTTGAGGTCGCGGTGAACGATCCCGTGTTCGTGGGCGAAATGCACCGAGCGTGCCAGCGACTCAACCAATCGGGCGGCGAACTTTGCCGGCTGCGGCGCGCCGGCGAGCTTGCGCGAAAGCGGGCCGCCGTCCACGTATTCCAACGCGCAGAACGGCAGGCCGTCTTGCGCGCCGACTTGGAAAATCTGCACGACATGCGCGTGCTGCAGGCGCGCGACTGCCTCGGTTTCACGACGAAACCGCTCAAGCTGCCTCGGCCCGGCGTGGATTCCCGCAAGAATCATCTTGAGGGCGACGACGCGCTGCGGTTGCAACTGCCGGGCTTTGTAGACAACGCCCGCGCTGCCCCGGCCCAGCTCACCGAGGATTTCATAGCCCTCGATCTGTGGCGTCGATTCCGGGCGGACCGTTTGTCGCGCGACCTTGAGCCAGTCTGTCACGGTCTGGCCATCGGTTGACCGGCCCGCATGCAATCGACGCCAGCGGGCGGCGTCCGCGTCATCCGCCAGCGCCTCCAGCCGCGACTGACAGCTCGCGCATTGGTCCACGTGCGTCTCGAGATCGAGCCGATCGGCGTCGACGAGTTGCTCGGTCAGCAACTGCTCGAACAGATGCGCGCTTGGACAGGAAATCATGGTCGAACTGCCTCAGTCAGGCCAGCGGGGAGGGTCTCAGGCATCATCCTCCAGCTTGAGAAGTTCCGCCTGCAACATCTTCTGGACTTTGCTCTTGGCCACGAAAACCGTCGCCACTTTCATCGCGAGCTGGGACGCGGCTTCCGCGCCAGAGCGGCCTTCGAGGGCCATGAGCCGGAAGGCGTCCCACGTGCGCGGCTCGACGCGCGCCCGGATACGTTGCACGGCTTCATCGAGAAGCTCGCGATCAAATTCCTCTTCCAGTCTGACAACCAAGTCGTCGCGGGCCGCGACCGTTTGGAGCAA
Organism: Gemmataceae bacterium; assembly: GCA_022616245.1. Classification (GTDB taxonomy): domain Bacteria; phylum Planctomycetota; class Planctomycetia; order Gemmatales; family Gemmataceae; genus JAKEFD01. Next base: position 31,342 of record JAKEFD010000349.1, on the reverse strand, counting down.
TTCGTCGATGCACGTGTCGCCGCTGCCGCCGATGGCCCGACGCGCTCGCTCCGCCAGCTTGATCCAGGCATTGTGTGTGACCGTTCGCAGCCAGCCGCGAAAGCTGCGCTCGGGATCGTAGGCGAACGAACCCATTGTCTCGGCGAGCTTGAGTAGAACGGTCTGGGTCAGGTCCTGGGCATCGGCCTCTTGCAGTCGCCATTGCCGGCACCAGTGCTGAATTTGCGGTCCATAGCGCTCGACGAATTCGTTCCAGGCGGCGAGGTCGGTAGGCGCCCGCCGCAGCCGGCCCAACAAAGTGGCGCTTGTTTGCGTCGGGGACGACTGGTCCATAAGCAGTAGTCTTCCCGGGCGACAAATCTTTCACCGATTTTTGATTTTTGACCGCCCCGATTTGGAATGCAAGGTAAATGCGCCGGCCGAGCTAGATCGTCTGGACAAACGCAGAAAAACTGCCGTTAGGTTTTGCCCGGTGGGTGACTACACCTCTTGAAGGCCAAGCGTCGCATCGAAAGTACGTGAATCACCCCCCCACTAGGAAGGAGCTCAGTCATGCTGTATCACGTGTCCACCCACGATGTCTTCTGCTTCGACTACGCCACCTATCGCGAAGCTCTGAATTTCTTCCGCGGCAAGAACGGCAGTTTGCCCGCAAAAGCGATCAACGAAATGCGCAACGGCACTATCGATTCTCAAGTCGATTCCTACTTCAAACTCCAAGGGTACAATGGGCGATTGGGAGTGTGGTTTGTCTGCACTCCGAATCAGCGCGTCGATCGCGTTTCGGTTATTCTTCTGCAGACCGGCGGCTCCGGCCAAGGTACGACGTTTAACGGTATGATCGATCGCGTGGTCCATGTGTTGTGGAGGCGCGGTCTTTTTGGCTCCAAGGCGCACGGCACGCGGCGGCGCGTGCAAGCGTGCTTGCCCTCTGCCTTGGTCAAATCCGGCGTCCACGCTCATAGTTCCGGCGGCCATTATCAAGCCGAAGAGGACATGGACCCCGGCACCAACTGCGTCAACTTCACTTAGACGCCGGCCGCCCATCCATCCATGCCCGTCGTCGCTGCTATCGCAGTTGACGTCTGCGAGCTTCCTGGCCACACTAAAGTATCGCAGCCATCCGTTCCTCCTGGGGAGCGGCGCCGATACCATGGATGCTCGCGCATGAATTCTCTGCCCGACGATGCCTCCGCTCCTGTTCCGGACGATCAGCGCACCTTGCTCGATGCGCCAGCGAAGCAGCCTCAGCGAACCGGGCTGGAGCTGCGCACGGCGGCTGAGAACGCTCAGGCGTCCGAAATCGGCGTGGTGCCGCTGTCACGCATCGCGGAATACGAAGTCTTGTCCGAGATCGGCCGGGGCGGCATGGGCGTGGTCCTCAAGGCCCGTCACGTGCGGCTGCAGCGCGTGGTCGCCCTCAAGATGATTATCTCGGGCACGCTCGCCAGCCCGGACGATTTGGCCCGCTTCGAAACGGAAGCGTCCGCCGCCGCCCAGCTTCACCATCCCGGCATCGTCAGCCTGTTCGAAACCGGCGCCTTTGAGAATCAGCGCTTCTTCAGCATGGAATATGTGAGCGGCAGCAGCCTGGCCAAAAAGGTGGCGCAAGGCCCCTTGACCAGCCGGCGGGCCGCAGAGTATCTCGAGGCCGTCGCCCGCGCCGTGCATTTCGCCCATAGCCGCGGAATCTTGCACCGCGACCTCAAGCCGGCCAACATCCTGCTCGACGAAAACGAACAGCCGAAAGTGACCGACTTCGGACTGGCGAAAATGATGGCCACCGATTCGGGGCAGACGCGCACCGGCGCTGTCCTGGGCACGCCGAGCTACATGTCGCCTGAGCAGGCCGCCGGCAGCAAGGACATCGGTCCGGGCGGCGACATTTACAGCCTGGGCGCGATCCTTTACGAGTTATTGACGGGCAGGCCGCCGTTTCGCGGCGAGTCGCCGCTGGCCACGCTCAAGCAAGTGACCGAACAGGAGCCGCTGCCGGTGCGGCTCTTGAACCCCGATGTGGATCGCGACCTGGAAACGATTTGCCTGAAATGTCTGGAAAAGAATCCGGCGCGGCGCTACCAAAGCGCGGCTGCACTGGCCGACGATCTGCGCCGCTTTCTCCATGGCGAGCCGATTTCGGCGCGGCGCGTGGGACCGGTGGGCCGCATGGTCAAATGGTGCATGCGCAAGCCGGCTGCGGCTATGCTCATTTTTGTATCCGTTACCGCGCTCGTCGGATTCCTCGTTCTGTCGTGGCGAACGGCACAGGAGGAATACCAGTTGCGCAAATCGGCGGAACTGGCAAACAAGCTGGCCAAGGTCCAGGAAGAGGCGCTGCGGCACCTCTTGTATTTGGCGCATATACGTCGCGCGCAGGAAGTGTTGCAAACCGCCGACTGGAACCGGGCCGACCAGCTTTTGTGGAAAGCGGGCACGCTGACCGCAGAACAGACTAGAGTGCGTGGCTGGGAATGGTTCTTTCTGCAAGAGCGCATGCGCGGCCGATTTACTCTCAGCGCGCACCGCGACCGGGCCACCGCCGTCGCCTATCGGCCGGACGGCAAACGACTGGCCACCGGCGGCGGGGAGCCCACCAAACCCGGCGAGATCAAGCTTTGGGACCCCGCGACGGGGACATTGCTGGCCACGCTCAAAGGGCACAGCAACAGCATCAATGCCTTGGCATTCAGCCTGGACGGAAAGTTCCTGGCGTCGGCGAGTTCCGACAAGACGGTGCGCGTTTGGGACGGAGAGAGCGGCAAGGAGCTGGCCACACTTGCCGGTCATACGAGTTTCGTGGCTGCGGTTTCTTTCGCGCCCGATTCGCAACGGCTAGTTTCCGTGGGCGGCGACGGCACACTGCGCCTTTGGGACATAAGGCCGGTGGAGCTAGGACAAGAGGTGGTTGCAAAGGTCTGGAAACTGAGCGTGCGTGCCCTCAATGCGGTCGCCTATTCCCCGAAACGAGATCAAATAGCAGCGGCCGGAGCGGATGGCGTCGTGCGCATCTTGAATCTAAGAACCGGCAAAGAGGAACGTGAGCTCAAAGGACATCAAGGCGAGGTGCTTGCTGTGACGTTTGATGCGAGCGGCGAGTTGTTGGCATCGGGCGGCGGCATCGGTGATCGCCGTGGCGAAGTATACTTCTGGGAAGTCGGCACGGGAAAAACAAAGTTCGTTCGCTACGGGCTTTCCGACCGCATTCTGAGCCTCTCGTTCAGCAAGTCCGGTAAGCTGGCGGCGGCCGGCAGCGACGGATACCTGCACCTTTGGGACAACGCTCTTTCCAGCGAAGCGCGCGTCTTTCGCGGCGACCCGCAAATCGTTTATGCCGTCGCCTTCAGTCCGAACGGCCGGCAACTCGCCTGGGCCGGGCGCGGCGGCCGGGTTTCAATCGGCAATACCTCCGGCGGGCTCGAATCGCTCCATTTACCCGCGGCCGGCGCGTTGGAGACGATTGCATTTCATCATGGCAACAAGTTTCTCGCGATGGGCGGCGGCACGAGACAGAAACCCACACCGATTCAAGTTTGGAATCTCGACTATCCGGACACGGCGATACCGCTGAGCGGGCACGGCGGCGCGGTCAAGGCTCTTTCCTTTGGCGGAGACCTGTTGGCCGCCGCTTGCGACGACGACAACATCTATGTGTACGACCTGCAAGCGCCCGATGCCCAACCGATCAAGCTGGAAGGCCATAGCGCGCCGGTGCGCGCCTTGGCATTTCAGCCCGGCTCGCAGCTGTTGGCTTCGGGCGGCGAAGACGAGAGCGTGCGCCTTTGGAATCTCAAAACCAAGACGTTGGAGCGCATCCTCACGCCGGGCCACAAGAACTATGTTCTGGCGTTGGCGTTCAGCACGGACGGGAAGCGCCTGGCGAGCGGCGCCATGGACAAGCTGATTCGAGTTTGGGACTTGGAATCGGGAAAGGACTACGAATTGACGGGCCACACCGGTTCGGTGAACGCGGTGGCATTCAGTCCAGACGGGGCCCAACTGGCGTCGGGCAGCAGCGACAAGACCATTCGGATGTGGGACGTGCCGCCGTCGGAACGGCGTGAGACGGTGCTGGAAGGGTCGGCAAGTTCGGTGGCGGCCTTGGCGTTTCATCCAGTGGGACGCCGGCTGGCGACGGCGAGTCACGATCGGACGTTGCGCTTATGGGACATCGTGACGGGTCAGGAGATTCTGGAACTCGAAGACGCAACCGGCAGTTTTCGCGCGGTCGGTTTCAGCGGCGACGGCCGCTATCTGGCCGCCGCTGCCCCCGGCGCGGCGCTGGTCTGGGACGCCGGCAGTGCCTTCACGAGTAAGTAGATCGGAATGGATTGCATTGCAGACATACACACACAATGCAATCCATCCAAGCAAAGTGATTGATAGCTAGTATTGACTACTTTATCCTGTTCCCATGAGTCCGTACTTATGAAGCTTTTTGTAAAGCGCCATGCGGCTAATGCCTAATTCGGCAGCGGCGCGGAGCCGGTTGTTGCCGTGCTTTTCGAGCGCTTCGGTGATGCGGAGGATTTCGACTTCTTCGCGGCTTTGGTGCAAGCTGGTCGGACGCGTGCCGTTGACCGATGCTCCGACACGCACGGAAGGACGCAGTGGCGCTGAGACAATCTTGAGGGTGCGAACAGCCTCTGGAAGATCGGCGACCAGGATTTCCTTTCCCGGACATAAAGAAACAGCCCGCTCGACGACGTTGCGCAGCTCTCGTATATTTCCAGGCCAGCTGTAATCCTTGAGCATGCGCATGGCGTCGGGATGAATGCGCACCACCTCCGAGCAGTTGCGGCCGACAAATTCGGCGAGGAAACGATTGGCGAGCAAAGGAATCGCCGCCCGGCGCTCACGCAAGGGAGTCAGGAAAAAACCGACTACGTTCAGTCGATAATAAAGGTCGGCGCGGAAGCGGCCTTCCTGGACTTCCTGGTCCAGTGACTTGTTGCTGGCGACAATGAGTCGCGCCTTGAGCGGCAGCACTTTGTTGGAACCGACCGGCTCAAAGACGCGGTCGTCCACCGCGCGCAGCAGTTTGCTTTGCAGGGCCGGGGGCAATGAGTTGACTTCATCCAAAAGCAGCGTGCCCGTGCCGGCGGCAGCAAACTTGCCCTGCCGTTCGCGGTCCGCGCCGGTGAAGGCGCCCTTCACGTGGCCGAACATTTCGCTTTCGATGAGACTGGCGGACAGGGCGCCGCAATCCACGACGAGAAATGGCTGATCGCGGCGCGGCGACAGCTCGTGGATCATGCGCGCGAGCCGCGTTTTGCCAGTGCCGGTTTCCCCAGTGAATAAGATGGTGGTTTCTTGTCCAACGACGCGGCGAACCTGCTCGCGCATTTCACCCATGTCGGGATCCAGAACCAGATTCGAGAGATCCTGGCCGGACATCAGGCCGGCGTGCTCCACGGGACGCGGTTTGCCGCTACGGGCGCGAACTGTCAAGGCGTCCAAGAGGTAATTGAGCCGGCCCCGGTCCATGGGCAGCCCGAAATAGTCGGCGGCCCCCAAGCGCAGGAATCGGACCGCCTGTTGGTCGTGATACTGGTCGCTCATAACGACGCAGTGATGCGTCGCGGATTTCGCGGAAACGAAGCGGGCCAAATCATTGGCGCTCTCATCAGCGTCTTCGGCCAAATGCAGAAGCACCAGGGCTACATCTTCTGCGTGCAGGCGATCGTGCACTTCAGGAAGGCAACGGCAAGAAATCACATGCAAATCTTCAATGGGCTCAACGCTTTCCATAACCGTGTCCTGAATCACGGAGTCGGCGCTAAGCACGAGGGCGGTTCGCGGTGTCATTGGGCACTCTCCGAGTATATGCGTTCTGCGCCTGCCGGCGGAATCCGGAAGACCATCGGTCCCCATTGAACGATGGTTAGGCGAACAACAGATGAATAAAGTCGTCCGTGCTTGTTCCGGGCATTCCTTGCCGGCAGGGTTGGAAGGCGCATGCGCGCCGTCCAGGCAAGTCGATAAGCAACACTTGGGAGGGAAGAATGAGAAGACTTCTTGAACTTCTCGGTTTTCGGATGGCCTTCGGGAATCCACGTTCTTGCGGTTTCCCCCCACTAACGAAGACCTCCATCTTTCCGAGAGAGCAAGCCCTTCACTAGGCTGGTGTGTGTTAGGTCACTGCTAGGCAGCGACTGAGCTCTCTTGGTCAGTCTGTAAACCTCCTTTTGTTAGAGGAATCGCTAACATCGGCACAATTGGAACATCGAGTCAAGCAAGACGCAAGCGAAAAATATCATTTTTATCGCAAATTCATGGCGCTTTCTTCTTAGTACAGCTAGTATGCACTAGGGTGACGTTCTTTGACGATTGGGCCGGAATTTAGGTTCCATGATTCACTCTTTTATTGAAAAGAATTCATGCTCCAACATAAATCCGGACAATCATTCGCACACAAAAACATAGATTGATAAGTAATAGTTCTTTATTGAAATTGCTCTCAGTTAGTGGGCGATAAAAACGGAAGAAGGGGACGCGCAAATTGGTACGAACGTGTCAATTATTCTGCCTGCGCAATTGTCAGCTAGCACGAACTGGATTGGCTTAGGCGATGCGCTCCAACGCTTCTTGACTGTAGGCCACCTGCAAGCGCAGCCCCTTTTCCAAGTTGGTTCCAGGGCAGAATCCCAATTCCACCTCGGTTTTTTCGATATTAGCCAAATGGTTCGTCTTGTCGTCGTACGACGGCATGATGCCGATGGGTTGGATGTTAGTGTTCAAAAGGTCGTTGAGCAAGCCGACCAACTCCATCGTCGAAACAGGTCGGCCCGCGCCAATGTTGTAAACTTTGCCCGCCACACGCGGAGCAGTCGCCGCCACCAAGCTCGCGTGAACGACATCGTCCACATAACTCAGATCGAGCATTTCTTGCGTGCCGCCGTGTACAAAAGGACGCTGCCCCGCGAGCATCGTGGAAACGACGTGTGTTAACTTGGACGCATATGGGCTGTCCGGACGTTTGCGCGGGCCGTACACATTGAAATAGCGCAAGCGAACCGTTTCCAATCCATAGAGTCCCGTAAATCCAACGCAGTGTTGTTCGCCGGTGAGCTTGGCCACGGCATAGGGAGACAGGGGACAGGGCAGCTCGTCCTCGCGGCGCTGCGCGCCTGTCGGCTCGCCGTACACGCAACAACTCGATGCGTAGATGACGCGACGCACTTCGGCCTCGCGCGCCGCCATGAGCACGTGCAGTGTACCCGTGGCGCCTCCATGATGCGTGTGCATGGGATCGGCCAGGCCATGGCTTTCCTCGACTGGCGCCGCCAAATGAAATACGAAATCCACCCCTTGCATCGCACGGCGCACCACGTCGAAATCACGTACGTCGCCGTGGACGATTTCGACGGCGGCGGCAACTTTGGCCAGATTCTCCGCCGAACCAGTACTGAAATCATCAAGCACGCGGACATGATGGAGACGGTTGTGAAGAGCCTCGACCAGGTGTGAGCCCACGAACCCGGCGCCTCCAGTCACGAGAGATGATGGCATATATAAGTCCAGATTCCAGACGGATCGGGTAGCAACACGGTGGGGCCCGCCACGGCACCGGCGGGACGATGGTGGGCAATCCAATCGGACCGCACAGCGGGCTTGGTCCGAGCAGTGTCTGCTGCCCGATCGTTAACTTCGGCCTCGTCGGATCACGAGGCCAGGCGCCATTGCCGTCTCTTGATCGAAACGGACGGTCGCCGCGACGATCGAGGCCACGAAACCAGCGAACGACGTTTACGGAGCCAGTTCGCGCGCCAATTTCTGATAAACCGTCATTTCGAGAGAGTCGATGCTCGCCGGCCTCAGTCCCGCGGCCACCGCCCGTTGCCAGGCGACAGTTGCCGCCGCGCGTTGACCGGCGCGATGGTAGGCGTGGGCCAAATGGAATAAACTGCTTACGGACGATGTTTCCGCGACCACCTCTTCCAGATCGCGAATGGCGGCGTTCGTTTCTCCCAGCGCCAGTCGAATCACACCGCGCGTATCGAGCAGCGTTGCCATGGGACCAGCCGACTGAATCGCTTGTTGAACCAATCCCAGAGCTTCCTTGGCCTTGTTTTCGCGATGCACCAAGAGCCAGGCGAGATTGTTCAGCGCCAAGGCGTCGGCCGGTTCGCGGCGGACCAGTTCCTTGTACAGGGCGATCGATTCGGGGAAGCGGCCCTCTAACCTGCGCACCGCCGCCAATGCCCCAAGCAGGGCGGTATCGTTGGGCTGGCGAGTGCGCGCCTGCTCCATCATGTCCGCAACTTGCCGGCATTGCTCGGCACTACCCTGCCCCACGAACAAAATCTCCAGGCTCGCTCCCGCAGTCTTTTCGGGCGGACATTTCTTCCAAGCGGTCGCGCAAAGTTTCAACGCGTCGTCCACCCGTTTCTGTCGCCCGAGAAAAGTCGCCAGCACCAGCACGTGCTCGGGATGCTCGCCGCGATCGACGAGCTTGCGGTACATCTCCTCCGCCGCGGCAATCTGTCCCAATTCCTCTAAAAACACGGCGACCGGACCGACGCTTTGGGGTTTGTCGTCGACATGCTTGCGCAGCAAAGCAACGGCTTGATCGGTTTTCTTTTCGGCGTGCAAGAGACGTGTCCGCAGCTGCAACGTCCCATAGGCTTCCGGGCGAATTTTTTCCAACTGTGCCAGGTAGGGCTCCGCTTGGTCGGCCTTCTTACGATCAATAAGGCTGCGAACCCGAAACGCCAAAAACGTCGTCTGTTTCGCGTGCTGCGCCAACAGGCTCAAAATCTGCTCGTCCGCCAAACGCGTTTCGCCGACGGTCTCGTACAACTGCGCCAAAAGAAAACGATCGTCGACGCGTCCGTCTTTTCGCACGAGTGTTTCCAGAATGCTGATCGCTTGCCGATGTTCCGTGCGATTGCGCTGCGACGCCAGCACGATTGCCCGGGCGCGCAATTCCTCACTATTGGCGCCTGCGATAAGCTCACGCAGCTGCGCTTCTCCGGAAATTCCCAAAAGAGACAACGCGTGCCGCGCTTTGTGCGGATTGCCGCTTGCTGCCGACACGATGGCGAGGAGTCGCTTGGCCCAGGCGCCCTCCTCAGGTGACTTCGACTGAAGCTTGACGATGGTCTCCAAATGTTGCTCGGCTTCCTGCGGACGTCGCATGCGCAGAGCGTACCGCGTCAGATTGCGCAGCACGGCGACATCAGTGGGTCTTGCCTTACGCGCGGCCTCATACAGCTCCCCGGCTTTGTCCAGTTGATCCAGGATTTCGTAACATTGAGCCAACGCCAAAGGCGCCTGATCGGCGGGCAACTTCTTTTTGGCAACTTCGAGCAGCTGCTCGGCTTTCGATTTTTGTTCCGTGCGAACAAAGCACTGCACCAAGGCAATCCAGGTAGCCGGAGCGATTTCGCCCAATTCGACGGCACGGCGCAGAACCGGCTCGGCCTCGCTCCACTTGTTTGCCGCACCCAGCATTTGACCGAGCCAGAGAAACTCCCGATAATCCTTCGAGTCCGCCGTAACGGCCTTGCGCGCAAGCTCGATGGCTCGCTCGGTGTCCTGTTTGAACAGCGCGATTTCGGCAGCCACGCGTCCCAGGCTCGACAACATCTGTCCCGACGGCTGCTGCAGTTTTTGCAGCATCTCGTCCGCTTCCAGATAGCGGCGGCGTTCGTGCAACAACATCACCAAGCGCCGCAGCACGTTGGGATCGCGCTCGCCGGTTTCGACTGCTTTTTGATACTTGGCAATCGCTTTTTCCGACTGGCCGGAGAGCTCTTCCCATTCCGCCTCGGCCAGGGCTAGTCGCGATGCGTTCGGCCGGCGCGCCGCGACCGCGGTTAGCAAGGTGCGCACTTCGTCCGCAGGCTTTTGCTTGGCTTCACGGGCTTGGCGCAAAAGACGCCAGGCTTCGCCGAGACGCCACAGGGTTCCATCTTCCCCTTCAATGCGGCGTATCTCGGCGAGCACGCGCTGGACTTCGTCCATTTGCCCTGCTTGCAGCGCCATATCGAAAAGCGCCAGCCGGACGCTCAAGTTGTTGATGTCCCTTTCCGCCAATCGCGTATATAAAGCGGCGGCTTCCTTTTTGCGGCCGATGCGCAGCCACGACTGGGCCAGGCCTTTCGCGAGCTGCTGCCAGTCCCTTTCTTGAAAATCCTCAGCCTCTTGGGTGAGCGTTTGCAGGATTTGCGCGGCCTGGTCGCCGCCGCGTTGGACGCAGAGTCGGGCACGCGCCAAGCGCAACTCGACGCGCTTGCCGAGTTTCTTTTCCGCTTCGTCCAAAAGGGCCACCGCCTCTTGCCATTTTTCCTGGCGTTGCAGCACGGCAGCCCGCGCTCCCCAAAGTTCGACTTTATCTGGATGTTTCGCAATGGCTGCGCTCAGGTGATCGCTCGCTTGCGCCAATTGATCCTTCCCGGCCAGGACTTCCGCGCGCAGCAACGCAATCTCGGCAGCATCCGGCGACGCTTGAGCGATTTGATCGAGGAAGCGATCGACCTCTTCCCAGCCGCGTTGCGCCTCAGGTTGGCTCAGATTGCGCGAAATGAGAGCCTGAGCGGCGAGAATGCGAGCCCGCGCGGAGCGCGGCGCCGCGGTGCGAAAGGCGTTGAATGCCTTGTCATACTCGCCCATGCCGAGCAACACCTCGCCCAAGCCCACGCTGGCCGCTTCGGACAAGGGATCGACGCCGAGCGCCCGGCGATAGGCGAGCTCTTGTTGCCCGCTGTCGCCCAACTGGGCGTAACAGCGGGCCATCAACACGTCGGCTTGAATGGCCGCGTCCGGAAAGGGCGTCAACTGGGGCCGCAGCTTTTCCAGACGACGGCTGGCTTCGAGCCAATTGTTCTTATGCACCAGCAAGCGCGCCTGTAGGCAATCGAGCAACGGGGGCGGAAAGCCTTTCTGGCGCAACTTTGCCTCGATGGTTTCCGCTTCCTCCAGCGCGCCGCCTTGAATGACCAGGTGCGCCAGTGCCCAGAGAAGGTCCTGGTTGTCCGGCAGCTCATTCAGCCCGCGCCGAAGGCATGCGACGGCCTCTTGGAGCCGTTCGGATTTGGCCTCTAAATTCGCCGCCGCGGCATGAAACCGTACATCCTTGGCGTGCGCTTGCGCGCCTTTCGTCAGGAGGGCCCGAGCTTCCGGCACCTGGCCGCGGGCCAGGGCCAGGTGCGCGGATTCAAGCAGAATGTCCGCATCTTGTTCCGCGAGCTGCGCCGCTTGCGCCAAATCGGTGCTCGCCTGAACCAAGAGCTTTTGTCGTTCCTCGTCGTCCGTTTGCAGGCTTCCCTGAATGCGCAAATATTGGCCACGATGCAGCCAGGCCTTGGCCTGCTTGGGATTCGCGCTCACCATGGCGCCCAAGGTAGCGAGCGCGTCCGCCGGCTTGCGCAATTGGCCATGTTGCAGCTCCGCGAGATCGCGATAGGCGTCGAGCAGCGTCGGTGTAAGCTTGATCGCCGCCGCATACGCTTCGGCAGCAGCGGCGTATTTGCCAAGCACGTGCTCACAACGGCCAAACTGCCATTGCAATTCGCCCTCCTTGGGGAACACGCCGCGCAGATAGACAAGGTGATCCTTGGCGTCGCTGAAACGCTGCAATTGCGGATGCATTGCCAATTCGACCAGTTGGCGGCGGACTTCATCACGCTTGGGATCGCGGCGCACCACTTGCTCGAGAATCAGCATCGCCGCAAACCGAGTCTTCGGTGAATGCGCCAGCTTGACTTGAATGGCGCCGTACCGCGCCAGGGCCTCGGTGTCCGACGGTTCGTGCGTCAGGAAGAGGCGGTAATACTTGGCCGCTCTATCCAATTCTTCGTCGCGCTCCGCTTCCTCGGCCAGGTAGCGCAGTGTGGCGGCGTTGCGCTCCACTTGATAGGCATGCAAGAAGTGCGTGCCGACGCCGACGATTAAGAGCGTGCCGAGCAACCAGGCAACCAGTTTCAAATTGAGTCGTTTTTTCATACCAATCACCGAAGTCTTCGGGAGATGCCTCCACGACGGGAGAGGGATTCCGTCGCGGAACTTGAATCAGAGTTCTTGGCCGTCAACTGACAGATGCTTCAGACAGGCGTGGCTGTCCCTCCCAGCCGGCGCTGAGCACATCGTCCGGCGCGTGCTCGATGTCCTCATTCGCTAGCGGTTCGCGGGCAACGGCGTAGGCCGGCAGCACATTCCAATGCTGGTCGAGGTGCTTCGCCACTTCCGCGGCGCGGACGTAACGCAATCCGGTCATCAATTGCACCAGGCGTGCGCGGCTGCGGCCGATCCCGACGTAGGTCCGAAACGAGCTCAGCCGGCCCAGCGGCAAGCGCTCTTGTTGTGGGTCGAATTCCCAGGGATGAAAATAGAGCATGGCCACGGTCGGCTTGAGGCCGGTGGCGATCTGGCGCAGGGCGGCGCGCAACAGCGCGAGCGGGAACAGGCGGAAATAACCGCCGCCGCCCACGGGCAAATTTAAGCCCCAGAAGCGTAACGTCGCCGGCGGAATTTCCAAAATCTCATGCTCGAAACCGGCGGCCCGGAACGGGGCGCGCGGCGCGTTCGGCACGCCGTAACGGTCGTGCCGCACCGGAAATATTGAAGAATCGTAGGCGAATCCTTCTTCCACGAGCAGGTCAAGAGCCCAGGCGTTTTGCGTCACGATGCTGAACGTCGGCGCCCGGTAGCCTTGCACGCGTTGCCCGGTCACCTGTTCGATGGCGTCGCGGCTTTGGCGCAGATCCTGCCGAAACGAGTCGCGCGTGTGCAGGTGCACCCGGCGATGGTCCCAGCTGTGGCTGCCCACCTCATGGCCGCGCTGGGCGATGTCTTTGACCAGACGCGGATGTGTGCGGGCGATTTGGCCGACCACGAAAAACGTGGCCTTGATGCCGAAGTTGTCCAGTTGATCGAGCAGCCATATGGTAGAAGGCGTCAAGCGCTGTGCATAGTGCGCCTTCAGTGCCGGATCAACCTGGAGATGCGCGGCGGCTTCGATGCGATCGTGTTCTTCCACGTCGAAGCTGAGGATCGTCTGCAGGCCGTTCATGTCGAAGGATGGGTCGGACGGATGCACTTTGTCCGAGCGCCAAGGAAAAGTCAGGGCGCGGTTCATGTAGGAACTCCGCTGCGGGGTTGGAAAGCCAAGGAGAAATTCAGCAGGAAGGAAAGCTGTTGGCGTGTAGGCGGAGCATTCGGGTAGCAGAACCTCGCATGAGTTGATGCGAGATTCGCTACCTGAAGCAAAAGATTCGCGCCGCTGGCAGGCGCTTAGTTAATTTACGCGGTTGCAGGTGGCGTTTGCCGCCTCCGCAACACCCGGCGCAGGCCGAGCCCGAGCAGCCCCGAGAGGGCAAGAACAGGCACGCCAGGTCCGGGAACGGCAGTGGTGGTCGGCGGACCGTTGATGAAACCGTCGCTTTCCTGACCAATAGCTTGAACGTGAAGGCCGATGCGCAGGGCATTGGCATTGCCCCCGTCGGTCAGCCCGAGTTCGAGCGCGGCGATAGTGTCCGCGAAGGTCTTGCCGTTTATGAGGTTGAACGTGATTTGCACCCACTCCGAAGCGCTATCCACTCCATTCGGCGCGGCCGGTGGATTGGAATCCGCCGAGAAGCCCGCCGAGGTGACAAAGGGAGGAACAACGGTGTTGCCACCGGGCAAATCCGCCGGATTTGCAGGATTAGAATAAGCGACTCCGGCGCTGGTCGAGATGGAGGCGATCCCCAACAACGTGCCGTCATCAAAGTACACATCCGTGATCGACGAGGCGATGCCGACCGCGTTCGTGAACTTGAACGCGACCTGCCCGCCGCCGACGTCAATGACCTCGACGACGAGTTGCTGAGCAACCAATGGAGCGTTGGCTCCACTGTTTGCCGAGATATTTGTGAACCCGTAGAAGTCAGCGCGGGCAACGCTGGGCGCTCCAAGCGCAACGAGTGCCGTCAGCGCAACAAGCGCGACGCGGCCGCGCCTCCAAGGCACGGCAAGAAAGTGTTTCATCACGAACTCCTTTGCAAATTGGATCTGGGGACTGGGAAACAACGTTTAGGTTAAACGTCGAAGCCGTTCTTCCGGCCGATCGACGTTTCGGGCACCGGCGCGCACTCCGCCCCGGTGGGTTACACAACTAACTAATGAAGCTTGCCGGAAAGACAGGTCTACTTGAGTTCTTACGCAGGACTCAACGACAAACGGCTGGACCCCAAGGGCTGCATCATCCAGGGTTCGATTTCCACCGACACGCCGCACTGCAGGAAACTCACTTCGATGAACAAACGGCAGGCGCCGGCGCGGCGCAAAAACTTGCCGTGCAAGCCCGCAAACGGACCCGCCACGATTTCCACGGGCGCTCCCGGCATCAAGGTTTGTTCCGGCGTGAGCGGCGCTCCGGAAACCATCAAGTGATGCACCCGGCTCAAATCTTCGTGAAGGCAGCTCTGGTCCGTCACCGTCAGCACATTGACCACCAGGTTCGTCGCCAGCGCCGCCAAGCGCGCGTCCTGAGTTCCATGCAAAAACACATAGCCCGGGAACAAGGGCACATGGGATTCGAACTTCCGCGCCTTGTTCAGCCAGCGGCGCTGATGGAGCGGCAGAAAGAAGCCATTGCCGTGCGTCAAGAGTCGCCGCGCCAGGCTTTTTTCCGCCCGTGGCCGCGTGTGCAACACCCACCATCGTTCCTCGCCTGCCTCCCATGGGGTGTCGGCGAAAAGATTGTGGGGGTAAAGAAACGGTTCCAAAGGCAGAATCGGCATTGGGTGCACTCCGAGTCATGAAACGGCAATCGCGCCATCGTTGAATCGGGTTAGCGTTTGCAAATATCACGCCGCAATCTCGCGCCATGTTAAGGGAATCCACAAAGTCTCATCCAGCCAAGCAGTTAACGTCAGTCAATCTTCAGCCGTTCCGCCGTCGCACACACGGCTGTCAACGGCGGTTGACACTTTGGAGCAGTTCATATGTAAACCGGCTCCATGAGTAATCAAGGAGCGCACCATCCCCGGCGAATCTGGGCAATCGCTGGAATGGAACGTAGTCAATGCAAGGGGTATTAAGCCACTGGCACGGTCCAAGACCGCGCCAGTGGCACGGACGGGCGATGTAATTGCGCCTTCGCCGTGGTAAGCGATTAGGCGGTTTGGGCCTTGGCCTTGCGGCGCCGCAAGTACATCAGGCCACCCATCGGGAGGCCGCTGGCGAGCAGGACGAACGCCGCCGGAACCGGGATGGGCCGGACGGACAGTGTGAGGTCAGTGCTAAACACTGCACTGCCTTCCGTGGTGATGATTATCCGGCCAGACATCGAAAACGGGTTGCTACCTAGGAACGGCACGCTGAAGTTGAGCGTTCCCGCGGGCTGGGCACCCGTCGTGACGGTCCCCGCCGGCACACCCGGAGGAATCGTGAATTCGGCATTACTGCTGCTGGCCCAGGCTTGGCCGCTCAGGCTCCCGTTGTCGTTGGAGCCGGTGTAGCTAATCGTCAAGCTACCGGGCGGAGAAGGCGCGAAGCTGTAGTCGGTGTCGGTCACATCGACAACGATGGAGGCCGCAGCGCTCGTCGATCCATCGACCGAGAGTTGTAGCACGGCAGGCCCAATCGCTGGGTCACTGAGTGCACCCACGATCGTTATGTTTACACCGTTAACTGGGTCCGAGAAGGAGGTCTGGATCACGCCGTCATTGTCGGGGTCCGTGACCACTGTAAACGTACCACCGGTCCCGGTTGTCGAGAAGCGCACCTTGAAGTCTGCGTTTGCGCTTTGGGCGGTGAACATGAGCGCGGACGCGGCCATCAAGGCTGCGAGGATGAATTTTCTCATGGCTTGTTTTACCTATTTGGGAAGCTAGTAATCGATTCCTTTGGACGCAACGTGAATCGTGGTGCCGAGCCGCTTCGCGGCCGCACGGTGAGGAGTCGATCAGCTTCGCGGAGGTCGAAACAGACGCGAGCCGGGTGGATCCGGCTGGTACGGAGAATCCGAAAGAAAAAGCAGCCCCACCCGCGTCGGCTGTGCCAGCGCGGGCCGGCTGTTGACATTCATCACCAGGCTTGGGCCGTTTGGTCCGCTCGGAGCGTTGCTGTGGCAGCCCTCGCCGTCCGGATTGGCTAGGCGCGGGCCACGTGTCGGAACCGGCGTCCCCGGAGGCAGCGTATCCTGCGGGACGGAAGAGCCTGTCCACTCCGGCGCCTGTCGTCGGGGCGCGTTGTCGTCGCTGCGGCGGAAACTGCGCACTACCCACTCCCAGCTCGACGACTGATCCCCCTCGACGGCCTCAATGGACGTGCCGACGACAAAGCCCGCGTCCGCGCGGGAGCCCAGCCCCAGACAGGGCCAGCCCAGCAGCACGACGAGACCCAGAATTGTCTTCGTTGACGTCACCGTCAAACTCCCGATTCCGATGGAATCGACCAATCTTACACACTGTAACCTTGCCGGATGGTGCAAAAAGCAGGCCATGCCGCTTCCGTTTGGACTTTTCGGAACCAATACTATTAACTATCTGCCACATCGCGGTTTGCGACTTGGCCACTTCTCGCCGAATCCGCCTATTACGAGCCGCTCTGTCTACTTCTGTCCATCCTGGTTGACAGTGCGCAAACCTTACGCCGGCTTCACTTGCGGCGTTTGCGCCGGTGGTGGCTTGCCGAAAAGCTCCCTGGCCAACGGTGTCAATCGTCGTCGCAGCGTCAAAAGCTGAGCGCGTTGGCAGTGCAATTGCCGGGCGATCTCAGCAGTGGACAAGCCGGCCGCGATGCCGCGCAAGATCCGCAGTATCTCGCTGGGACGCCGGTGCGTTTTCTCCAGGCTCTTTCCCGTCCAGGCATTGAAAACTCGGCGACACGAAGCGCATTGGTAGTCCAGCACCGGCGCCCGATGGCGGCGATGCACCCCAAGGCCCTCCTTCGCATTGCAGCGCGGGCAGGCCAAGCCATCCGCGTGTAAGGCGTTCAGAAGTACGAGGTAGCAGGCCTCCTCGTCGTTAAAATCGTCGGTCCAAAGATTCATATCAGATTTGGTCACAAATAAAAGTTGAGCCGGGCAACTGAATGGCTCAGCGCGCGTGGCACCTTTGACCGTACAGAAGCGCTTTCTGCCAATAGTTTTGTTTGACAGTGCAAAATTGCAAAGCTACGTTTTGATCGGCATTGAAGGTAGTAGTCTCGACAAGGCCGTTTCCTGTCAATGTAAGAGTTGCCACACAACGAACTCGCGCGGTCGGCAACGGAATTGCCAAGACTGTTAAGTTAGATCCCGTCCTGGTTCCCCTTCCCGTCGAATTGTCCTGATAACGATCCCCCTCCCGGCGCGCCCCTCCTTGCGCCTGACATGACGTGTTGGCTTTGAAACTCGCACGAGACAGGTTGACCCCCGTCCGGTAGGAGGTATACACCCATGTCTTTGTTTGAGGATGCGCTCAAGTCCATTCATAGTGTGGTCACAACTACGAAAAGAAAGTTCAAAAAACGCAAAACTTCTATCAACAGTCATCTGGATGTTGAATCCCTGGAGGCTCGCGAAGTGCCCGTCACCGGGCTCGTCGCCGCGTACAACTTCGACCAAGGCGCCGGCACGGTTCTCACCGATGTTTCCGGCAACAATAACAATGGCACCATCATCAATGCCACCTGGTCTTCCACCGCCCAATCCGGCCAATCGCTGTACTTCAACGGCGTTGATGCCACGGTTCGCATTGCGGATTCCGCCTCACTCGATCTCACCAACGGCATGACCCTCGAAGCGTGGATTAGGCCCAAGGACATCAGTAATTGGCGTTCCGTCCTCCTCAAAGAAGGCGATCAAACTCTTTCGTATGGCCTTTATGCCAACGGCGACGGCGCCCGAAAAAACACACCCGCCCTCTACGCCTACAACGGCGAGAGTTTCAACGCACTTCGGGGCACCAGCACGATCCGCACCGGTCGCTGGACCCACCTCGCCGGCACCTACGACGGCTCGACCCTGCGCCTTTATGTCAACGGCGTCCTGGTCGGCACACGCGCCGTCACCGGCAACCTCATCGTTTCCAACGGCGCTCTGACCATCGGCGGCAACTCCGTCTGGGGTGAATTCTTCAAAGGCAACATTGACGACGTGCGCGTCTACAATCGCGCTTTGACGCAAAGCGAGATTCAGACCGACATGAACACGCCCGTGCAGGCGGAATTCTCCGTCAGCGCCGGCCCGGACAAGACCGGCAACGAAGGCGCCAGCGTCACGTTCAACGCCGCGGTCCAGGGCGGCAGCGGCCCCTACACTTTTCAATGGAATTTCGGCGACGGCACGACCAGCAGCCCCAGCAGCAGCCCTACGATAAATCACACCTACGCGGACAACGGCACTTACACGGCCACGCTCAGCGTCACCGACTTTTTTGGCCTAGTCGGGACCGATACCGCACTCGTCACGGTCAACAACGCGGCCCCGTCGAGTTTGAATCTGACCCGCTCTGCCGCTTCCATCGATGAAAACAACACGCTCACGCTCAACGGCTCCTTCGCAGACCCTGGCACACTCGATACGCACTCGGTCGTTATCCAATGGGGCGATGGCACTTCCACGACGCTAAATCTCGCCGCTAACGTCACGACGTTTTCCGCCAATCATTTGTATGCGGACAACCCGGCCGACCAGGCCAACGGCAGTTTCAACATTCAAGTCAGCGTCAAGGACAACAGCAACGCCCAAACCACCGCTTCCACAAGCGTGCAGGTAGTCAACCAGGCGCCTTCGAACTTAACTCTGACGCGCTCCGCCACGTCCATCGATGAAAACAACTCGCTCACTCTCGACGGCTCGTTCGCCGATGCCGGCACGCTCGACACGCACCAGGTCGTCATCCAGTGGGGGGACGGCACGTCCTCAACGCTGAACCTCGCCGCCAATGTAACGACTTTCTCCGCCAATCATGTGTTTCTCGACAACCCGGCCGGCCAGGCCAACGGCAGTTTCACGATTCAGGTCGAAGTCAAGGACAAAGAGAATGCCCAAACCAGCACTTCCACAAGCGTGCAGGTGAACAACGTGGCGCCCACGGGTAGCTCCGGCGGGCCCTACGAAGGCAACGCCGGCCAGTCCATCGCGTTTGCCTCCACCGTCAGCGATCCCTCACCCACGGACACCAGCGCCGGCTTCACCTACCTTTGGGATTTTGGCGACGGCAGCACCAGCGACCAGGTTTCGCCTTCACACGCTTTCGCCGCTGCCGGCACGTACACGGTTACCCTAAAAATCACCGACAAGGACGGCGGCTCATACTACGGCAGCACCACCGCCACGATAACCGCCGTCGATGCGCCCCCGACGGTCACTTCTGTCACCCCCGCGAGCGGCGCGACGGGTGTTGCCTTGGGCAGCAACATCACAGTCGTGTTCAGCGAAGCCATGGACTCCGCGTCCATTAATTCCGGCACCGTGCGTTTGAAGGATGCCGCCGGCAACGTTTTGACCGGCGCAGTCTCCTACATCTCCGCGAACAACAGTGCCACGATCGATCCAGCCAACGACCTGGCTTTTTCCAGCGGCTATACCATCGAAGTGTTAGGCGGCGCCAGTGGTGTTAAGGATGCCGCCGGCACTGCCATGGCTGCGACCTTTACCTCCAGCTTCACAACCGTTGCCGATGCTGCCCCTTCCGTGACGTCTGTCACTCCCGCGAGCGGCACTACCGGTGTTGCCGTGGGCAGTAACATCACCGTTGTTTTTAGCGAGGCCATGGACGCCGCGTCCATTAACTCCAGCACCGTGCGGCTCAAAAACTCCGCCGGCAACGTGCTCTCCGCCTCTGTCTCCTACAACTCCACGAACAACACGGCCACCATCGACCCGGCCAACAGCCTCACTTTTTCCACCAGCTATTCCGTCGAGGTGTTAGGCGGCGCCAGTGGCGTCAAGGACGCAGTCGGTACCGCCATGGCCGCGACTTTTACCTCCGCGTTCACGACCGCGGCCGACCCCAACGCCCAGTTTATCGTCACTCCCTATGACAAGATTCCGAATTTCGGCGCCAATCCAACCATCGTCAGCCTGCATAGCGGCAACTGGTCCGACCCGGCCACCTGGGGCGGCCGTCTGCCCGGCGCCGGCGACATCGTCTCCATCGCCTCCACCTTCACGGTCACCTACGACGTTGTCAGCGACGCCGCTCTCAATACCGTCGTCGTCCAAGCCGGCGGCAAATTAATCTTCCGCACCGACGTCAGCACCCGATTGACCGTCGTCAACTTCCTGGTCCTCGAAGGCGGCGAGCTCACCATCGGCACCGAAGCCAACCCTGTGGCCGCCAACGTGAAAGCGGAAGTCGTTTTCGCCAACATCCCGCTCAATACCGCGCTCGACCCCTCGCAATATGGCAACGGACTCATCGCCCTGGGCGAGGTGACCATGCACGGCGCGGTGAAGAGCGACACGTTCGTGCGGCTTGCTGTGGAGCCGAAGGTGGGGGACACGACGCTGACGTTGTCGGAGCCGGTGACCGGCTGGCGCGTGGGCGATCGGCTGGTTCTGCCCGATACTCGCCATCTAATTGGCGGTGAAAGGTGGAGCCAATATACGCCACAGTGGGAAGTTCTAACGATTCAGGCGATCTCAGCGGACGGTCGCACACTGACTTTATCGAGTCCCCTCAGTTTCGATCACATTGGCGCCCGGAACGGCGATGGCGTGCTTGAATTCCTGCCGCACGTTGGCAACTTGACGCGCAATATCGTCGTCAGGTCGCAAAGCGCCACGGGAACTCGCGGCTACGCGATGTTCACCCAAAGGGCCGACGTGGATATTCGTTACGCACAATTCGCTGGCCTTGGCCGAACTAGTCAACAGAACTTCGACAACACGACCTACGATATCGCCGGAAACGTGACGCACGTTGGTACGAATCAGGCAGGCCGATATCCTGTCTACTTCAATCATTTGATCGGACCGACCACAAGCCCTCAAAACGGTTATCAGTACACTTTCATGGGCAACTCCGTCACGTGCCCGCTTGATCCCATGCCCTTCCGCTGGGGCATAACGGTCAACGACAGTCACTACGGTTTGATCAGTGACAACGTCTTGTATAACTGGGCCGGGGCGGGCATCGTCACCGAAGCCGGGAACGAAAGTTTCAACGTGTTTCAGCGCAATTTCGTGGTCGCCACTCGCGGCGACGCCAGCCCGCGCTCAAACGACGGGCGCGACGGCTCCGCGTTCTGGTTTCATGGATTCAACAACCGGCTGATCGACAACGTAGCAGCAGATTCCGTCGGCGCAGCCCAGGGCATCGTTGCCGGCTCTGGATTCAATCTTTTCGCCCCCCCGGGCGCGAGTGCAAACTACCGCATCCCGCTCTTTCCTGGCGCAGACGTCCAGATCCCTGGCCAATATCAATTGGTTGACATGAACCTCATTCCCATTCTCCAGTTCACGGGCAACGAGACTTATGGCGCTACGGCGACGGGTATGACAATCTGGCATCTTGGCACGGATGGTTATGCCCCTACCAACGTCGGGCAATCTGTAATCGAAGATTTCCGTGCCTGGCACGTCTGGGAAGAGGGCTTCTTTGGTTATCCGATTCACAATGTGACCTTCGACGGCTTTGTCGTACGAGGCCACAGCCGCGCGCTCAATCAATACGATGGCGGAACCGGCTGGACTTCAGGCGACTATTGGGCCGGCAATGTCACGATTCGGAATGCCGACGTTCAAGGTATGTACTGGGGCGGGGTCAGCGGCTCTACCAACACGCCGGGAACCTTCAGAATCGAGAACTCCTTTTTCCGCAATTACGTCGCGAACATTGTAATTCAGACTCTGTCAACGCCTGGCGCCCGGGCGCCGATGCCGGCTCGGCAAACCATCATCGACAACGTCCGTTTCGCCCCTTATGCCGGCGCTCCGGCGTTCCAGACGATTGTCATGAACTTCAACCCCAATCACGCGAGCACCAACTTCATCCAGAAAGACGAGGTCTTTGTCTACAACTACAACGGCGTTGCCGGCGACAACTTCCAGCTTTATTACCGTGAGCAGCGGCCCGACTTCATTGTTCCGCAGACGACCTACTACGGGCCAGATAACAACGGCGACGGCATCGGCGATTGGATCGACAATCTCGGCGCTCCGCTGGCCGGATTGACTAACCAGCAGGCCTGGGATTTGTTTGGAATCGCCATTGGCGGCGCGGTGGCCCCGACCAGCGCGACCCGAACAAACATTGTCGGCTACGTGCGGGCGTTCTGATGCCACGCTAACGAAGCTCATGAGCTGCGCATAATTCAGCAGTCGTACATGAAGAGCGCGGCGCTTCCACACGCGCCGCCTCTTCAAAGATATCTACCGCTTTTTCACTCAGGCGCGACCACTCAAAGTTGTGTGCGACCCACTGACGGCCGGCACTTCCCATGCGCGCCCGCTGTTCTGGAGCCGACAATAACCCTTTCAATGTTTCCGCCAGGTCGTGGGGGTGTTCGCAAGGAATTACGTAACCCGTCTCGCCTACTTGCATCGTCTCAGCCGTCCCTCCGGAAGCGCCCGCCACTACCGGTTTGCCGCACGCTTGCGCCTCGAGCAGCACCATGCCGAACCCTTCTATGTCTTTGCCTACCTGCCGGTTCGGCAACACGAATAGGTCACATTGTTGGTAGCAGCGAATGAGCGAATCGTCGCACATTTCGCCCATGAATCGAACGGACGAGGCGACGCCAAACTGAGCCGCAAGCGTCTGCAAGTGCTCACGTTCTTCTCCGTCTCCCACAATGGCATAAAGCACATCGGGGACGCATTCTCGAATGCGCGGCAGGGCGGCGATGAGCTGATCGTGCCCTTTGCGTTTTTGCAGCCGCCCTACAGTCAAGACGACAGGCCGATCGCCCCAGCCCAGTTCAGCGCGGACTCGTGGATCGCGCCCTGCCGGCACGAAACGATTCGTTTCCACCCCCGGATACAGCAAGCGCATGCGCTCGGACGGCATCCCCCAATCCCGGGTCAAGATCGAGCGCGTGTTCTTGCTATTGGCGATCACGCACCGCGCCCCGCCCAGCACACGCCGCAGTAGCCAGCCCAGCTCCCGGCTGGAACTGGCATATTCCAATTCCTCACCGTGGGCATAGCAAAGATACGGAATGCCGCGCCGCCACCAAAGCGCCAGCGCCATCAGACCTTCCGGCAAACTGCGGCCGCAGTGAATCATCTCGACCTTTTCCCGTTGCGCCACTTGGCCCACCCGTGCCAGCGCGCGCCAGTAACCAGTCGCTCCGCGAAAACTACAGAGTCCCCAGCTTGGAAGCGCCAAAGGCAGCCTTGCCAGGTTCAAGTCATGGCTTCGATCGAATTCCGCCTGGCGGGGATGTTCTCCAACGGCGAGTGCGTATTGATCGCGCGGCAAACGGCGATAGATTTCCCAGAACCAGCGGCCGCTGCCGCCGGTTTTCGGAGGAAAGATTTCACTTAGCAACAACGCCTTCATGCAGCCTGCCTGGTCAATGAATATTCGTCGTAAAGTTTTTCGTAACCCGCCAGGAACTTGTCGACGCAGAACCAGCGCTCCGCGAGCTGGCGCGCCGACCGAGCGCACGAGCGCCAATTGCCCTGCAGATAATCAAGTTGTTCGGCGATCGCTGCGCCGGTTGGCGCACTCACTACGCCGGCGCGCGAACCCGCCAGCAAATCGATCATGCCGACCGCCTCCGTGATCAGCACCGGCCGGCCACACGCCAGGCTCTCGACCAGCGAATTGGGAACGGGTTTCGACCGCTCCGGTTCGGTGAACGGTGCGAGGGTCACGTGCGCCCTGTTGTACTGCGCGGCCATATCTTCCTCGCGCCCAACAACCAGCTCGACGTTGCTTATCCCCCGCTCTTCGATCATTAGCCGCAGCGCCGCCGCACTGTCTCCCCACGGGCGCCACAACAGCCGAAAGCGCATCTGCGGCCGCAGCGCCGCCGCATCCAGGATTTGCGGCACTCCGCGCGCCTCCAGCCAGTCCGCTCGCTCCGGACTCGAGGCGAAAAGCGCGGTAAACGGACCATCGGGCGCTGCTTGCGGGCGAAAACGCTCGAGATCGACCGGGGGCAGGATCAAGCGAATTCGCTTTGGCTCGATGCCGAGCTTCACCAGGTCGTCGCGGCCGCCCGGGTGTTCGACGACGAATCGATCGACGCGCTGCAACAGCGCTCGGTCGGCGGGCGGGCTCGACGCGGCAGTGGTCAGAATCGTATACCGGCGTCGCGTGCCGCATAAGTAAAACCAGTCGCCGATCGAGCCGAAGATGTGATGGATGTCGAACAGCCCGCCCAGCATGCTTGTGGCGGCCCGGAAGATCCAATGCAAGCGCGGATGCACGCAGCACCCGCGCCGCCACGAAAAAAGCGCCCAGTGCCGTTTGCTCAACCCCCAGGCGATGCTCGGCCGAAAGCGGCGCCGCAGCGTCGCCACCTCCGAAGCAATCGCCTCGATGTCCGGCTCGAACGAGCTTGTCCAATACGCTATGCGCGGCGACACGTGACGATCCACTCCAGACCATGCCGACGCGGCAACCGTTCCAACGTACGGATGATAATGCGATTGAGCCAATTTGCCCGCGGTCCGATCAGTGTTTGACTTTTCGACTGCAAACCAAAAAACCTTTGCACCGGCTGCAAGCGCGCCTCGACGAATCCCGCCCGTTTCAACTCCTCGCGCAACTCGTCAGGCTGGTACAACTTGTCGTAAACGGTGTACTCTTCAGGGTGTGCCGCGCGCAGCGGCCGCGAAATTCGCTCGTTCACGGCGTCGAACACCAGCCAGCCGCCGGGTTTCAGCACCCGGTAGAGTTCCGCATACAGCCGCCGCCGGTCGGGGCCGTGAAAGTGCCGGATGAACCGAAACGTGTACGCCAGATCGAAACTTTCCGCGAACGGCAGCTGGAACCCATTGCCGCGCACCCAGTGTGCGACGGCCGGTTTGCACGTCCTTCGCCCTTCTCGGATCATTGCTTCGTTGAATTCCAGGCACACGCGGCGGCCCCTCGGCCGCACGCTACGTGTCAGCCGGCCAGGGCCGGTCGCAAGCTCCAGCACCCATTCCAGATGGTAGCGATCGATGAGTCCCTGCACCGTTTGCACTTGTCGCTCGTGCAGCAGCCGATGCACCTCGTTCAGGAACCGTCTTGCGACGTATTCCGTTGCCACATCCGATCCCGAGTAGTATTCCTGTATTCCCTTTTCGCTGCAGACAGACATCACCAGGGGCCTCCCTTCATGCATGTTTCATCCGATCTTGATGAATTCTGACGCGAAGCTTCGCAATAATCACATGCTTGTCGCGTATATTCTGCGTTGCACCTGTAGAGATAGGCTCCATGGCGACACGCTCAACTCCACCGTACCGCTCGATGCCGTTTCATGAGCGTTTGCCTTGGCTTGCTTCCCTTCGCGCTAGGCTGCGTGCCGGCCTTTTCTGGTTCTTGCGCAGAATTGCCGACACTGACGACGCTAAGGAGATCCAGTTCGATGGCTTGCGCAACCTCCTGCCTCGTCGACCCGCTTTTGCGGTCCCCAACGGCCATCAACCTTATCCTGATCTTGCCGGCCTCGGCGCCGTTTCTGCCACTGCGTCCCGCGCCGACGTTGTCCTGATTACGGCTCGCTTTCGCAGCGGCTCCACACTCGTTTGGAACCTTTTTCGGCACATCCCCGGTTGCACTGCCTACTACGAACCGTTCAATGAGCGCCGCTGGTTCGATCCCGCGGTACGCGGCAGCCGCACCGATCAGACGCACCGCGGCGTAGCCGAATACTGGCGCGAGTACGAGGGCCTGGCGGAATTGGCCGACTTCTACGACGAGCGCTGGACCCACCAACACCTCTTCATGGACGAGGCGAGCTGGAATCCCGCCATGAAGCGTTATGTGGAAACGCTGATCGACCGTGCCCCAGGTCGTCCCGTCCTGCAATTCAACCGCATCGACTTTCGCCTCCCCTGGTTCCGCCGCCACTTTCCGAATGCCAAACTCGTCCACCTGTACCGCCACCCGCGCGACCAGTGGTGCTCGTCCTTTGCCGATCCGCGCGCCGTTCCCCGCACTCTTTCCATCGCGGACTTTGCACGTTATGACGAGTACTATCTCCTGAACTGGTGCCGGGACTTGAAATTCTACTTTGCGTTTCTCGACGATCCAGCCGTACGCCACCCTTATCAGCTCTTCTATCTCATTTGGAAGCTGTCCTACCTTTTCGGACGTGCTTACGCCCACCACTCCGTCGCCTTCGAAGAGCTTACCGCATCGCCTGAACCGAGCTTAATGCGCCTCGTCCATGTGCTCAACCTGCCGGATGCCCCGATTGCGCAACTCGTCAAGCTCATCGACAAACCGCGCTCGGGGCGGTGGCGCGATTATGCAAGCGAGGCTTGGTTCCAAGACCAAGAACAGGCCTGCGAAAACATCCTTGCCGATTACCACGGGAGCCCTTAAGCGCGGAACGCTCCAATGGTCGACATGAATTCTTGCACGTCTGCTGAATGGAATTGCGTGCTCCGATTGCAATTGCACCCTTATCAACTGAGGAAACTCATGATGGCTTCACAGCACGTTCAAGAAAGGCATAGTCCTCCGCAAACTTAGATCGCGCCTCTTCATCCCAGTAGTCAATTCCATTCAGTTTGCTGACACGGACGACGAGATCCTCGGTCCATGACTCGCCGCGGCCGATTGCCACCTTCTTGATGGTTTCGTTCAATCTCCGGGTACCTTCCTGGCATGACATGTTCTCCATAGCCCATTCCCGTGGTCGATAATCTCCGTGGCGTTCCACGAAATGCAGCAACTTCGACGGTAATTCCGTTTCGGTCGCGAAAGTCCCGGTTTGCTCATTGATATACCGATAATGGTAGCCATAATTGTGTCCGTGACGCAAAATGCACGGAACCCCTGCGAACATGCCTTCCATTACGACACGATTGAAGCCTTCTTTTCGGGACCAAAGCACATTCACCTTCGAACGGTTCATCTGAACGTTAACTTCACTAGGCACTACATTCTCAACCCATTCGATCTGATCGTCGACTTTCCAGAATTTCGCTTGCATCCGGATATCCGCCATTGTTAATCCGGACGAGTAACCGACAAGAATCGTCTTCAATTTGACGCCTTGTCGGCGAAGCTTGGCAAGCGCGGCAAAAAACCTTGCATGGCGCTTGTAGCTGGCCCAGCCGGCCACCATGATGACATCCGCGTCTTTCGTCACGTCTGGGATCGGTCGAAAAACGCGGTGGTCGACCCACCAGTTTCCGGCTACCGCGACGGGGATGAACGGAGCGCCTGCAGACTCCAAGAAGCGTGTATCCCGAGGCTCTCCCGACTCTACGAACACCGGTACACCGAAGCATGCATAGGACAAAATGTTAATGTCAGCAGCACCGCACCAGCTTGGCTCGAGAACGAGATGATATCGTCGGACGATTTGCTCAACATCGAACAGTTTTGCGAATAACGGATAGACATAGGAATAGTTGAGCAACAGCACGCCTTTTTCGTCGGGGCGCGACGTCTTGAGAACCGTTACCATCGGGCCAAGAAGCCGTTTCGGAGTCTCAAGGAATCTCTTAGTTTGCGGCGTCGGTTGCAGTGCAGCGAAGTGTTGCAGGTAGACATCAACAAACGCAGGGGACGCTAAGCGCTTGGATATGAAGTGCTCTGCAAATCGAGCGGCATAATAACTGTACGCCGACGAATGAATTGCGGCAAACATTCTCACGGCACGATACTTCTTGCCACGAAAGTAGAGAAAGACTGCCACCGCACTCAAGAAAAAAGCAACGACTTGCTTGGCAATCACGGAATCAACGAGGAGCCAATCGCGCAAAACATCCAGCAGTCTTTGCATGGACAATCGCACTCGTTCGCCAATGGACAGTAGCTCCTTGCAATCCTCGGTGTGTTCCGACCTGGCAGCCCCTACAGAATCGCTCCCAGCAGCAGGAGCCACTTGAGCGTCCTGAGCGAGATTTGAGACTGCAGAAGCATGAGCGGTAGCCGACATCTCAGCTGGTCTCACTGGCCATTGTTGAGCTAAAGGACCGATTGACGTCGTCTGAAGTGTCCGTGCCTGCCCTGACGATCGGCATACCGAGCAACCCTTGGTAAAGTTCCCAGAGCCGCTCGCAATAATTTCGCCAGTTGTGCTTGCGAGTAGTCCGCTCAAAAGCCCGCTCTGCGATCCGGCGAGACGACTCTGGGTGGTTGATCAGATCTTCAAGTCGCCTTGCGTAACCCTCGGCATCCTCAGCCCTGATCAAGATCCCTGTCTCTCCGTCTTGAACTACCTCCGGTATCCCCGCTGTTGGCGCTGCCAGGACTGGCACCTTGCTCGCTTGTGCCTCGACCACCGTCAACGGCAAACCCTCGCACGTCGAGGGCAAGAGGAAAAAGTCCGCCGCCCGCAAAAGCTCCGGCGCGTCATCGCGGTATCCCAACAGACGGACGCGGTCAGCCACACCTAGTTCGCCGATCAACGCCTGCAGCCGCTGCGTGAAACCATGCTCCTCCCGTTCGGTGCCTGCCAACCAGCATTGGACTCGGACACCACGCTGTTTGAGGAGCGCGACAGCCCGTACTGTCGTCTCTTGTCCCTTATGCGGGGCCAGATTGGCCAGCATCAGCGCCAGCGGCTGATCCAGCGGTGCGCCCAGTCGTTGCTTCGCTGCTTGGCGGTCTCCGGGGTAAAAACGCTGAGTATTGACAGCGTTCGGCAGTGCCACGATCCGCTGACGTTCCCGAAAACGCTCCGGCAAGCAGCGCCGTGCGTGCTCAACCAGAAATTGGGCGCAGGTGATGATCAACTCGGGAGGCCGCTTGAGCGCCCAACGCAAGTATGCCTCGGGTTCTTCGAGATGCACATGGACGATACGTTTGAGGCCGGACCACTTGAGTCCCAGATGCAGGGCGCCGTAATGTGATAACGAGTGGGTGTGCACGAGGCCGGCGCCGCGCCGCCGAAGCCGCCGACCAAATCTCCAGCTCTCCCAAGCCGCCCTGATTCGTCTGGTTCCGAAGACGTGCTTGAGATCATAGGTCTCCGGCTGTAAGTCTAGATCTTTTGCCGTGCGCAGAGCAGGTCCGTCCCCAGGAACCCAGACGGGACTGGTTTGACTTTCGTCCCGAAGGAACGCGGCCGTATGAAGCGCGACCAAGCCCGCGCCACCCAACTCGCGGGAGCCCAGAATCTGGTGAAAACACTTGGAGTTAATAATGCTCATGACCTGATTGTTCGCCCGTTCTTTCTTCGCCAGTAACCAAGCAGGGATTGGGGCCGAGCTCAAGGCGCCGAGCATGATTGACAGCGAGGTGTGGATCTTGCTTCCGTCGGAGCCGAGGCCGAGCTCTCGCAGCTGGGATCGGCCGCGTTTTTTTCTTTCACAACATAGAGAACGTTTTGAGCAAACATTGACGGCCAAATTCGCTTCAGAAGCGGAATCCCCCACGTTGCATAGGACCGCCGAGCTTCAAATCCCAGTTGGTTGAGCCACCAACGCATATCGGAAATTGACCAAAAGCGCAAATGCTCGCCAGGATGGGCGACCCACTGGACCATGAAGCTCCCGAACAGCACACGGAACCGATAACGCCAATAGCACGAGTTCGGAATCGAAATCAGAATTGCTTTGTTCGTCTGGCCGCGGAGCCGCTCCAGAAGCGCTTCCGGGTTCGGCAGGTGCTCCAAGCAGTCAGCAATAATCACGTAGTCGGGCTTGTCGCCGTCTTGCAACCCATGAGTAATTGCATCGCGGACCTCAGCATCCACGCCCTTAGCCCTAGCCTTTTGGACGGCGACAACGGAAACATCGTAACCCTTGACCCGAGCTTGTCGTTGCTCTTTAAGCGCAGCAAGCAACGATCCATCGCCACATCCAATCTCGACCACTCGAGCCTCCGGCCCGATGAGCCGAAGGAATAGGGGCAGACGCGAATCCTCCGCATATCCCTTGCTATGGTCCCCCTCCCAATACTCGTCATAGTCAAGTCGTGATAATCTGACGGGCCTTCGGCCGAAGAGGTTTACCCAAGTATTCCGCACCATCAATGGGAAGCCATAGCGAAGTCGCATATAGAGTGACCGAAAAAAGCTGGTCTTCATTCTTGGGCTCCCGGCTCGAGCTTCTATTTCTAGTCCAGTGAC
This sequence comes from Gemmataceae bacterium, assembly GCA_022616245.1. GTDB lineage: Bacteria > Planctomycetota > Planctomycetia > Gemmatales > Gemmataceae > JAKEFD01. The sequence goes on along the minus strand of JAKEFD010000349.1, from coordinate 1,234 downwards.
TAATCTCGCGTGACCACAAGAAACAGGGCGTTGCGGAGCGGGCGAATCATTCGCGTGAGCGATCGTTCGAGTCTCATCCGAACTCCGTAAAGGGACCACGGCAATTGTCCGGCCTCGGACCACGGCACGTCATCATATTCGCGACTGAGCACTCGGAACCCCGTACGCTGGAGGAGATCGATAAGCTCGGGCATGGAGAACACCCGGAAATGACCCGAATGTCCTATTCGTTCCTCGGTCTTCAATGCGTCATAGGGCATGTCCAACGTGTCGTACTCGGTCCGACCCATAAGGAAACTCAATCGATTTCGCAGCGAAAGAAGATTCGGAGTTGACAGCAGCAGTCGGCCCCCCGGCTTGAGGATGCGGCGCATCTCGTACAGTGCTTGAAGGAGCCCCACCCGGAGGTGCTCGATGACCTCAGTGAAAACAATGAAATCAACCGATTGATCGTCCAGCGGAATCCGCTCGCGCTCGATATCACATTGCACCGGTTCCACTCCATGGACATGGCATTTCTCCAGCAGCGTGGTATTGCCTCCGAGAGTGTAGTATCCAGCGGCGCCGTTGCGGATCTTGCTTGTTGGCCTGGCCAGGTCTTTGTCCACTAACAAGACGGGCACTCTTAGCGAGGCCAATACACTCGCGAAATAGCCCGGCCAGCCGCCAATGTCAGCGATCCTCCCACCGACGTGATACTCGCAAAGGAGCCTGTAAGTCTTTGTGAATCGGTCGGCTGCAAAGTGATAGGCATCATCCGGCCATCGCGCACGGTAATCTGCCAACGCTTGCTGGAAACTTGAAATTGAAGGAAGATTCATGATTGCGCAAGTATCAATTGATCTGCATGGTTGTTATAGGTCTCGGATTTGTGGGCCGACCACTCCGAGCGCACCAGAAACTGACCCCAAGCGGCGTTAGGAAGTCTGCCGTTGCCGTAATAATCTCCCTCGATCACTTCGAAGCAAGCTGCGTTCTCGATAACATCGCTGTCACCCTGGTAGGGCGGACCGCCGTTTACCGACAGCGAGTATTGCCCGGGAACCAGGGGCAAATCGGCAAGCGAACAGACGAGTCGCTGGCAGCCGACGAGCGGTGGCAGAACAGATGTGCTCAAAGTGGTCGAAATACTAAACAGCCGGGTGCCAAGAGAATCCGCTATGCAAATGCCGCAGCGGAGGTCTACCATTTCCGCGGGCACGTCGACTGACAGTTCGAAATGCATGGGCTGACC
>JAKEFD010000348.1 GCA_022616245.1 Gemmataceae bacterium | reverse complement strand
TGTCCGTGCCGCGCCGCGACGAAATCTGCGCGCGCTGCCACGGCGCCCTCACGCCTAAGGCAGAAGCGTGGGACCCGCATACCAATCGCGATCCTTTTATCCCCGGTCAAGAGCTGGCCAAGTTCAATCATTTCTTCTGGTCGGAAGCCGAGCAAGCGAAGCTGACGGGAGTCCGCCTGCCCAAGGAGGAGCCAGAGCCGATCGACGGCCGGTTTTGGGGCGACGGCACGCCGCTCACCACCGCGCTCGAGTACAACGGCATGGCACTGTCCGCTTGTTACGAGAAAGGCCATGGCAAGTTGAGCTGCCTGAGCTGTCACACAATGCACGGTCCCGATCCGAACTTCATGCTTAAACCGAAAATGAATACGAACGAAGCGTGTTTTCAATGCCACGGCGAGTATCGCGAGCGGCTGAGCGCGCACACGCGCCATCCAGCCGAGTCCGCCGGCAGCCTGTGCTACAACTGCCACATGCCGCACCTGGTCTACTCGCTCCTTAGCACGCACCGCTCGCATCGCATCGAGATTCCGGACATAGAAACGACGCGCGCGACCGGCAAGCCGCACGCTTGCAACCAGTGCCATCTGGATAAGTCGCTGGGCTGGACGCAGGAACAACTCAAGCAATGGCCGGGCAGCAAGGCGAAAAAAGCGGTGCCTTTGACGCAGGACGAGAGCACGCTGTCTTCAGCCCTCTTGCTTATGACTACGAAAGACGCACGCAGCCGAGTGATGGTTGCCGGCGCTTTCGCGAATCCGGCGGCGCAGCACGCATCGGGCGTCGACTGGTTCGGGCCGTTCCTGACCAGGCTCCTTCGCGACGAGCGCTATCCCGCGGTGCGCTACCTTGCCCACCGAGGGCTGCGCGTCGCTTTCGGAGACGAGGCATCCGGGCCGTTCGACTACCTAGGCACGCCGGCGCAAAAGCAGGCGCAGCTAAGCGCATTGCAAAAACGCTTCGACGCGACGCCGCTTCGCGGCCCGCTGCCGCACTTGCCGCTTAACGCGCAGGGTCTGCCGGACGACGCGGTCCTGCGCCGCTTATTGGGGAAGCGGTACGACCCGGACTTGAGCATTCATGAATGACCCGCACGCGGAATATCGACGCCGCATCGCGCTGCGCCATCACCGCATCGGCTGGTGGGGATTGCTCCTTTTCCTGTCGCTGGGCATCGCGCTCGAAACTTTGCACGGCTTCAAGGTCGGTTTTTATCTCGACCCAGAAAATCGCTTGCGACAACTTTTGTGGAGGCTGGCCCACGCGCACGGCACACTTTTGTCGCTTGTTCAAATCGCTTTCGCCGCCGGCCTTGCTTCCTTCGGCGCGTGGACCGACAAACGGCTCAAACTTGCGTCCTATTTCCTCTTGGACGGCTTGTTGCTCCTTCCCCTTGGTTTTTTCCTGGGCGGTATCGGCCATTCCGAAGTGGACCCGTCCCCCGGGATTCTGCTGGTTCCATTTGGCGCGCTTTTGTTGTTTGTCGCCGTCGCCCTCATCGCCTGGTCCGGCTCGAAATCAGTTTCTGAATAATCGTTTCGCGCTCGATTCATTTTTTGCAATCTCAATCACAAGTCGCTTCGTCATGTTTTCGACGGTTGTTTCCAATAAGGGGGGACCCATGAAGTGGACTTTGGGCCTGGGGATGCTCTGTTTTGTCGCGGGCCTGGCGCGCGCGGATTCCGCGGACGACGCGGTGATTAAGGCGTTAAAGAAAGTCGGCAGTGTCTATGTTTCGCGCTCCGAACAAGGCGAGAAGCCCATTATCCAGATCGATTTCCGCATCACCGGCGACAAGGACGCCGTGCAGGTCGCCGCGGCCATGCAAGAGTTGGTCAGGCTCAGACATCTCGAAAATGTGCAGTTCGTCGGTCGCGCCTTCAACGACGATGCGATGAAAGAACTGGCCCAGCTGTCCAACTTGCGCGTCATCCGCCTCTTCAATACCAAAGTGACGGACAAGGGCGTGAAAGAGTTGAATGGATTGGAAGCGCTGCAAAGCTTTTCCTACACCGGCTCAGGCTTGACCGACGCGGGCATGATTGAGCTGGCCAAGCACAAACAGCTCACGGCATTGGAGATCATCGACGCCCCCATTACTGACAAGGGCGCAATGGAACTGGTCGGCTTGCAAAACCTGAAGCGCTTGTTGTTGCAAAACTCGCAAATACCGGCCGAGTCCATGGAGGTGTTGCGCGAGTTGATGCCCCGCCTGCGTTTTGTTGAACGTTCTTTCGGCTGATAACACCTTCGCTGGACGCCGTGCGCGCCTCTTGCACTTTCCTTTCCCTGCTGCAACAATCTTCATGGACTTTCGGACGATTCGCGGCGTGAGGGCTTCACCATGCCAAGCGAACAACCGTTGCTCATCGCGTTGGGAATCACCTTTGGATTGACGGCGCTGTTCGTGCTGCTGTTGCGCCGCCCTATGCGCGGCTTCCTCACGGAGTCAAGCGGCTCGGAAAACCGGGCCGCGTTTTGGACCAACTATGCCACTTGTCTCGTGCTGCTGGCGCCCATGATCACCGTGTTGGTCGGCAGGCCCAGCGGCGTCAACGTCGATTCCTTGTTGCTGCACGTCCTCGATCATGCCAAATGGGGTTTGCTCGGCCTACTCGGCTCGTTGCTCGCCGTTGGCTTTTTTGCGGCGGTGTTCGCCCGCCGGCGCGGCGCTACTGTCTTTGTACATCCGGAACAAATGGATGACCTGCAACGGCTCATGTCCAAGGTCGAGGAAATCCGCGCTCGCAACATCCTGCGCCGCGCCCCCGAGCGGGAGCAAAAAGGGGCATGACCGATGGTACCAGCCTTGAACTTATTCTTTCTGGTCCTCTCGAAACGAAGAACTTGTATTCCACACGCCAGAATGCGAAAATCAACACCCAAGTCGAGCAAGGGTGCTGGGAGATTTCGACCATGGCGATCCAATTTCGGTGCGCCGGCTGCGACGGCTTGATCCAAATCGGCGACGATTTGGGCGGCAAACAGGTGCGTTGTCCCATGTGTCAATTGGTCCAAACTGTGCCCGATGACGCACCGATCGAAGCAGCACCGGCGTCTTCCCCCCAAACCGACTCGCCTGAGAGGCGCGGGGATATTGCCGAAGCGATTGCGGAACAGCGATTGCCAGCTTTGTCTGTGCCGCCGCCGCTGCCGCCGCAATCCGTGTCTACACGTGCGAGCCAACCGGAAGAGCGTCCTCGTCGCCGCACCCGTGACCGCGAACGCGAAGATTCCTCCGTCGGCCTCGTCGTCGGCTTGTGCGTCGGCGGCGGCCTGCTGCTGGTTCTGCTTTTGGGCGGTGTCGCCTGGCTCATGCTTTCCGAGCATCCCGATCCCGGACCGTGGGCGGGCCCGCCGGACAACTTCGTCGGCAAAGCCGAGGACCTGAAAATAATCGCGGAAGCCCCGCCGTGGGACCTTCCGCGCGAGGAGCTGTTGAAGGACATCGCGCCCTTCATCGAGAATCGCGAAATGCGCGATAACCTCGAAAAAGTCAAAGGCAACCTGCCGCCGATCAAAGTCGGCCTCAACGGCGGCGTGTTCGAGACCGAGGTGCGCTTTGAGCCCAATGCCCGCGTGCAGCGCTTCGAATTTGACGCCAAGGCGGACACTGTTTATTGGATTGCGACGAAAGACAACTTCCGGATCAATGTGCGCGTGGAAGAGCCGGGCTTGCCGCTTCCCAAAAAAGAACTGTTCGGCGGCTTCGGACAGGAAAAGCCCGAGTTGGCGTTCTTGGCGGCCAAGCCGGGCCCCCATTCCGTTTTCCTCGAGGCCGATGCCTTCGAATTGAAACCGTGCCGCCTGACGATTCGCGAGATGGACGGGACCACGCCGCTGCCCAACCGGCTCAAAATCAAGACGGGCGAGGTCGATCTGCCGCGGCTGGCGCATGTCAAAGCGTTGGACGGCTTTGACAGGGAGCTATCCGGCGCCGCATTCGCGCCGGACAACAAATCTTTCTTTTTGGCCCATTCCGATCTGGCCCTTTCCTATTGGGAACACCCTGACAACGTGCAAAAAGGCGTGTTCAAAACCAACAAAGATCGGCTGTTCGCACTGGGCGTGGACAAGCACGGGCGGCTCTACGCTCAAGCCGAGCAAGTTGAGCACGGCGCTATCTCCATGATGGAGCGGAAAGTCGCGGATATTCTTGTTTGGGAAAAATTGAAACCGACCCTGGATAAGGACCTTTTGCCGGCGCCAAGCAAAGTCATCACGCTCCGCGGCATCGTGCAAGCGTTTATCAACTCGCACGACGGCCGCTGGCTCTACTTCCTCGACGTGCACAATCGCAAGCTCGGCCGGATCGACACGGCAAAGGCGACCATCGAAAAGGAAATCGACACGCTGTCGCCGGGCGTCAAGGCGTTTTGCCTGACGCCGGACGGGAAGAAGATTTACTGCTGCTCGTCCGCGAACAAAGTGGATGTGATCGACGCCGTCGCATTCAAGTTGATCCAAACCGTCCGGCTGGACAGGGGTAAGCCGATCGACATCGCCGCGACGAACCAAGGCTTCGTCTTTATGGTTGGGGACGAACAGATTCCGGACAACGACGTGCACTTCGGCGGGACGTGGAGCTTCATGATCGATCTTTCTCCCTTCGCCTTAAAGGGAAGAGGGGTTGGGGGTGAAGGGCTTGAGGCGAAGATCATGCCGTTGCCCGTGGCGCACGGCACAACGTGTGTCGCGCTCTTGCCGGATCAGCGCGCCGTGTTGTTTTCCGGCGACCGCCGGGTCACACCCTGCTCGATTCCCGCGCGGCCCGCGCTGTTCGAAGCCGCCATGCGCGACGGCAACCTGGGCAGCGATCGCTTCAGCCGCGGACGGATCGTCCTCAGCCCAGATGGCCGGACGCTGGTGCACGATTCGGGACTAATTCTCTCGGTAAGTCGTTGAAAAGGTGAACTCGCAGAGCCGATTTCGCCTCCCAACTTGTGGTGGCCCCAACCGGCCAGGAGAAAAGCGGCCTATGACACCTGCCACGCTTGCATCAAAGCCGTGGCTCAGATTTGTCAAATCTGGAGCCGCCGATCCTCCGTCTCGACCAGGTTTCGGGGCCACCCTTTTTTCTCAAGGTGGGTAGGCTATGCCAAAGCGAGAAATCATCATCAAAGACACGCATCGCGCACTGTACTACGAAGACGGACAAATGCTGCGCGTGCTGGGCGCCGGCCGGTACAAACTGCCGTTGCCGAAGGAGGGCGTGGGGTTTTCGCTGTGGGCCCTCTTCCGCCGCCGGCCAATCTGCGAAGTCATACTCGTGGACATGCGCGCCCGCGACTTGACCATCAAAGGTCAAGAGATCCTCACGTCGGACAAAGTGGCGATTCGCGTCAGTATCCTCGTGCAATTCGCGGTGGTCGATGCCAAGGCCGCCATCCACGCTGTGGCAAACTACGAGGATCGGCTCTACAGCGACGTGCAACTGGCGGCCCGGCGCTCGCTCGCGGCCATGAGCCTCGAAGAGATCATGACCAACCGTCATCGGCTCAGCGAAGAGATTTTGCGCGACGTCAAAGAAGCCGCCGCCGGCTACGGCGTGGCCATCGCGCGCGCCGACGTGAAGGACCTCGTCTTTCCGGGCAACTTGCAAGAGATCATGAATCGCGTTTTGGCCGCGGAGCGCATGAGTCAGGCGCAACTGGTCGAAGCGCGCACCAAGTCCGAAGTGCAGCGCATCGAAGCCCAGTCCAAGGCCGAAGCACAACGTCTTCAAGCTCAGGCAGACGTGGAAGGCCAGCGCCTACAGGCGCAGGCCAAAGCGGAGTCGACGCGACTTGCGGTGCTTGCGGAAACACAGGCATTGGAGGAACGCAGCAAGATGGCTGCGGCCTATGTCAACCATCCGGCGCTCTTGCGATTGGAAGAGTTGACGACGCTGCGCGATTTGGCCCGAAACGCAAACGCCCGGCTCTATCTGAATTTCAAAGAGCGCAACGGGCTCGGCAACGAAGTGGAGAAATGATGCGACGAATAATCCCACTCCTCAGCTTTGTATTGCTGCTAGTGCGGCTGCCGTACGTCGCGCCCGCGGGCGTCCCGCTCCCTCACGGTCGCGGCTCGGACGGGTCCGCCGCGGGACAGAAGCCGAGTTACGAACCTCTCATCATTTCTCTTGACCGCTGGCTCGCCGAGGAAATCGTGGACAAGGACGTGCCTGCTCTTCTCATCGCGCTCGTCGACGATCAGACTTTGGTCTGGGCGAAGGGTTACGGTTTTGCCGATCCTCAGGCCAAGATCGCGGCTACGAGCAAAACTTTGGGCCGCGTCGGTTCCGTGTCCAAGCCCATCACGGCGCTCCTCTTGATGATGCTGGTGGAACAGGGCTTGATCGATCTGGATGCGCCGGTACAGAAATACTTGCCCGACTTCCGCCCGAAGAACACTTCGGGCAAAGAGATCACGCTCCGGCAAATGCTCTGTCATCGTTCTGGAGTCGTGCGCGAGTCACCCGTCGGCAGTTACTTCGACGATAAGGAGCCCAGCCTGGCCGCCACAGTCGCCAGCTTGAACGGCCTCGAACTGGTCTATCCGCCCGAAACCAAAACCAGTTACTCCAACTCTGCCCTGGCCACCGTGGGCCTGACGCTGGAAACGACCCAAAAGACGCCGTTCGCGAAGCTGATTCAGGAAAAGCTGCTCGATCCCATCGGCATGAAGGACAGCAGCTATGCACCTCATCCCGAGCTGAAAAAGCGCTTGGGCAAGGCCTTCATGTGGACCTATCACGGCACCAAGTTTCCGGCGCCGACCTGGGAGCTCGGCATGGCGTCGGCGGGCAATCTCTATTCCACGGCGGAGGACCAGGCCCGGCTTCTCAGTTTCCTTTTCGCCGGCGGCAAAACCGCGGACGGCAAGCAACTTCTGCAAGCCAAAACGCTCGATTCGATGTACCAGATTCAATTCGCCAAGCCGAAAGACGAAGCGGGTTTCGGACTGGGCTTCTTCGTCTCCAAGTTCGAGGGACGCCGCCGCATCACGCACGGCGGCGCGGTGTACGGCTACGCCACCCAGTTCTCCGCGCTGCCCGACGACAAACTCGGCGTCATCGTGATCGCCTCCAAGGACGTGGCCAACGGCTTGACCCGGCGCGTGAGCGAGATCGCGCTCGGCGGCATGCTGGCGGCGCGTGACAAGAAACCGTTGCCCGCGATCGAGCGCACCAAGCCGCTGCCGCCCGAGACGGCGCAAGCGCTGGCGGGACGCTACGAGGCCGGCAAGAAATCGTTCGAGCTGCAAGAGTCCTTCGGCCGGCTCTATCATTGGCCGGGGCAGGGGGGTATGCGCTTGGAGATACGACAACTCGACGACAAGACGCTCATTATCGACGACGCGCAGGATTTCGGCATGCGCATCCGGTTGAACGAAGAGAAAGACAAATTGTCAGTGGGCAAGGACGAATACACGCGCACGACGCAGCCAAAGCCCGAGCCGGTGAACAGCAAATGGCGCGGCCTCGTCGGCGAGTATGGCCCGGACTTCAACGTCCTGTACATCCTGGAAAAGGACGGTAAACTGCAGGCGCTCATTGAATGGGTCTTCCTTTATCCCTTGGAGGAAAAGGCGCCGGACTCCTATCAGTTTCCAGACTTTGGCCTCTACCACGGCGACAAAGTGATCTTCCAGCGCGACGCCTCGGGCAAGGCGACACAAGTGACGGCTGGAAACGTGCTGTTCAAGCGCCGCGCACTCAAAGGCGAAGACAGCGTTTTTCAGATAACGCCGGTGCGCCCGGTCGAGGAATTACGTAAGGCAGCCTTAGCCGCGACGCCGCCAGAGGAGAAGAACCCGCTTTTCAAAAAACCCGATCTTGTCGATGTGACCGCAATCGATCCAACGATCAAACTCGACATCCGTTACGCCAATAAGAACAACTTTTTGGGAACGCCGGTTTACACGCTGGCCAAGGCATACTTGCAGCGCCCGGCCGCCCTAGCGCTCGGGCGAGCGCACAAGAAGCTGGCCAAAGACGGCTACGGCCTTTTGATTCACGACGCCTATCGCCCCTGGCACATCACCAAAGTCTTTCGTGACGCCACGCCGTCGAAGTATCATCTTTTCGTCGCCGATCCCAGCCAGGGATCGCGGCACAATCGGGGCTGCGCAGTCGATCTAACACTCTATGACCTAAAAACGGGCGCAGCGGTAGAGATGGTGTCCGGTTACGACGAGTTTTCCGAGCGCTCGTATCCCGATTATCCGGGCGGAACGAGCGAACAGCGCTGGCATCGCGACCTCTTGCGGCGGGCAATGGAGGGCGAGGGTTTCACGGTCTACAACGCCGAGTGGTGGCACTTCGATTACCGCGATTGGCGAAACTACCCAATACGGAACGCGACATTTGAGGAGCTTGGCAAGTGACCTTCAGGCTCTTTTTTAGGGGAAAATGGCCGCGGTCTGGGAGGTACTGAGCAGTGGCATGCAGTCGGAAGAAACCAACGCTCTTTGCGAACGACTACCATCCGTGACGCCATGGTCCATATAGTCGCAATTGCTTCGGTTCTTACGAGCCGACCAGTCCTCGCACCACTTGACCTTCACTTGCGAAATGCGGCCGGCCCTGACGGTCATGAATAACTGTTACGGGGTCCAGGCCCAGGAGGTGCAGCACCGTGGCCTGCAAATCGGGTGGCGACACCGGACCATCGACGACATACGCCGCCTTGTCATCGGTGGCCCCATACAGAGCGCCTGCGGGCATGCCGGCGCCGGCCGCCAAGACTGTGTACGCGTGCGGCCAATGATCGCGGCCGCTGCCGCTTGTCGCCGCGTTCATGATCACCTGCCCAATCCGCGGCGTGCGGCCGAACTCGCCCATCACCAGCACCAACGTGGAATCCAGCAAGCCGCGCTCGGTGAGGTCGATCAACAGTGCGGACAAACCCACATCCACCGGTGGCAACAGTTGGTTTCTAAGCGTGTTGAAGTTGTCCTGATGCGTATCCCAGAAGGGTGACTTCACGTCGCTGCCGTCGTTGTGCCAGTTGACTTGCACGAGTGTCGTGCCCGCCTCTACCAAACGGCGGGCGAGCAAAAGGCCTTGTCCAAAGGGATGAGGTCCGTAACGGTCGCGCATGGGAAGGGGCTCTTCCGACAAATCGAAGGCGCGGCGGACGGCCCGGCCGCTCAGAAGCCGGTAGGCCCGGGCGTGCAGTGCGTCGTGAACTTGACCGCGTTCGCCGAATTGCGCCAGTCCTCGATCCAAGGAGGAAAGTAGATCGCGCCTCTGGTCGAGCCGGGCAGGGGGAACGTCCGCGGGCAGCGCAAGTTCGTCCAAGCGGAAGGTCAAACCGCTGGCATCGGCGCGCACCAACCACGGGTCGAAAGCACTGCCGAGGAAGCCTGCTTTTTCGCCGGCATAATCATTGGGCAAATCCAGGAAGCGATTCCAGCGTGGGAGAGTGACAGCGGTAGGCACGTCGGGGCGGGCCGGCTTCAAACGGTTTACCAATGCGCCCAGCCCCGGGTGATCGTCCGGCGTGGGTGGAGCGTCCAGGTCCGGCCGGTTATGGCGTCGGCCGGTGAGCATGTAGTAAAGTCCCCAGCCGTGGCGCGGATGCTCGTGCCACATGCCGCGCAGAAGGCAATACTTGTCCGCCTGCCGGGCCAGGCGCGGCAAGTGCTCGCAGATACGTATGCCGGGGACGTTGGTGGCGATGGGCCGAAACTCGCCGCGAAAATGTGCCGGCGCGTCGGGCTTCAGGTCGAACGTGTCAAGCTGACTGGGTCCGCCAAAAAGATAAACGAGAATGCACGCGTGTGCGCGCCCGCGCGCGCGTCGGTCGCTGCTGGCCGCGGAATTCTGCGCTTGCGCGGCGCCAAGCTGGCTCAACGACAGGCCCAGAGCCCCTGCCCCGCCGATTTGGAGCAATTCCCGGCGAGTGCAGCCGTCGCAAGCGCGCAGCGGACGACCCAAGATGCGGAACATGTTCGCAAACTACTGCCTTTTGGCAAACAGGGCAAGCAGTTTTGCATGGGCAATTTCAACCCACGTTGCTTCCAAGCCCGGCCATTGAGTAAGAATGGATCGACTAGACTTTGGACATTATGCCATCGAAAACCGTTCCGACGATTCAAGTCGATAATGTCTGCGCCCACGGAGCAGACATTCCTATCTGCCGCCAGCGAGAAGTAAATCCTGCACCACGCTGGTCGCGGGCCGAAAAAGGCTTCGTCATCCTTCTTGGCGTCGCGTTGTTGGTTCTGCTTTACGCCAACCTCGGCGGCTATCGCACGCTGTCCGCGCACGAGGCGTACGTGGCGGTGACTGCTCGAGAGATGATCGAAAACGGCGATTGGGTAGTGCCGACATACGGCGGCGTGCCGCGCCTCTGCAAGCCGCCCTGGAGCTACTGGGTGGCGGCGGCGTTCGGCTGGCTCGGCGGCGGCATCACCGAGTTCACGGCGCGGTTGCCCTCGACGCTGGCCGCCATTGGTCTGGTCGTTCTCATGGGCGTGTGGGCGACGCGCTGGTATGGCCGGACGGCGGGATTGTGCGCTCTTTTCATCCAAGCCACTTCGTACTACTTTCTCAACTTTGGCCGCGACGCGACCGTAGACATGCAACTCTGTTTCGTGATGACCTTGGCGCTGTTCCTTTGCAGTCCTCACGTTCCGCAGGAAGGGAATCGTTGGCGCTGGCTGTGTATTTGGGGGCTCTTAGGCATCAGTTGGATGATGAAACTGATCTATGGCCCGGTCCTGGTCGTTGCTGTGTTGCTGGCGTATTGGGCCGTGCAGGGACAGCTTCGCAACGCGCTCACGCCAGTGCACCTGGTGGGTTTGCTCGTGTTCGCGGTCATCGCGCTGCCCTGGACGGTCGCACTCCTTTGGCGAATGTCCGAAGCGCTCGAAGTCTGGCGGCATGAGACGCTTGGCCGGGCCCTGGGCGAAATGGACAGCAAGCCGTGGTGGTATTTTCTCGTTCTGGTGATTTGGCTGCCGCTGCCGTGGACGCCGCTCGTACTTTTGCGGCTGCGCGAGCATTGGCGATTGGCCTGGAAGGAAGGCGATCCGCGCGAGCGTTTCTTGAGCGTGTGGTTCCTTGCTCAAGTAATCCTGATCAGTCTTTCGGTGGACAAGCAGACAAGCTACATTTTGCCGGCGTTGCCCGTGCTGACGCTTTTGGCCGCGCCGCGCTTGGCGCAATGGGTCGATACGCGGAAGACGTGGAACTTTTTATCACTGCGCCGTGCTGCGATTGTTGGATTGACAGCGTTCGTGCTTGGGTTCGTTGGGATAGCATTTTGGCTGCTGCCGGGTCGCGACTCTCGCCGCCCGGAGGTGGAACTTGCCCGCGCTCTCGTTCCGCTTGCTGACGGGCGCGACTCAATCGCTTTCGGCCTTGGGCAGCATCCCGTGGTCTTCTACTCGAAAGCTCGGCGCATTGAAGCGCCTGCTGACCTCAATCGTGAATTGGAAAGCGGGCCCGGTTTGCAATTGCTGACCCATGTCGCACATCTGCCGTTTCTAAAGACACTCGGTTCCGTCGAAGCGTTGGCCGAAATTGATGCACACCATCCGGCCTATTCCAAGCGCACCGACCCATTGGTGCTTGTCCGGTTGCGAAGGAATTAATTGCCATCGCTGCCAACCTCTTCCTCCAGGGCGAGGGGAATGTGTTATTTCCGCGGAATCGCGCTTGTGATCTCCGCGCACACCTTCCTGGTCCAATGCAGAACCTGCGCGATCTCGCGAAGCATGGCAAAGGTATCGCGCTCGAGCCTCCGCGCCATGTTCGCCGAAGGTAAAACGGCGGCCAGTCGATTTGTGTGTTGATTGATGAGCTGGTTCATGTGCCTCCTTTAAGCTCTCAACATTACTGTACAAAAAGGAAGCAATCGTTGTGCCGTTCGTCAACGGGACAGAAGCATTGTCATAAGTTAATTAATTGTAGGTAGTTATAGATTTGCGCACAAATAACGCGCGATCGTGGATGATGTAATGACTACAAGTATGTTGGAAAATTATCCGCTGCTGGCTACTGTTTTCAAATCCGCCCGTTGGCCTTCGTAGGTTTCCGAAAACGCAAGTGCTTGGGCATTGGGCGGGTTATTCCATGCCGCACAGGCTTGCTGATAGACGAGCGGCCACCAGTTTTCGTGCTTGGTCAGCCCTTGGTCGCGGACTGCGTGCCAATTGCTCAGGATGCGTGTCCAGCACTTGTCGCCATAAGCCAGGGCTTCCTTCCATTCGCCGATTTGGGGGATGTACCAGAGCCGGCCCAGTTGCGCGTGCAGCACCTCGTCGGCCCAATCGTAATCCTGAAAGGTGGCGGCCAGCGGAATGCCGGACTCGACGCCTAGTTCCCATTCGTAGCGTTTGCCGGTCTTGGTCATGAGGCCCTGCTCGATGAAGTACAAGACGGCATGGCGCTCGATCGGCGTACACTCCGTGTTGAGCCGATAGGACCAATTGTGCGTGATGCGGGCCGTCGTCCAATCGACGCCGAGGGCGACGAAGCCGACCTCGCCCATCATGGCGTGGCGGGCTTCGTCCCAGAGCTGCCGGGACATGTCGCGGTAGTACTCCCAAGGCTTGCCCTTGGTCTCGACAATGATGCTGGCCATCATCTCCGGCACGTCGATCTCGCGCAGGCGTTTGTAAAGCATCATCAGGACTTTGGGCTTGGCCGGCAAATCCGCGTTATAGATGAACGATTCCGCGTTGACGCCTTGATTCCAGAGATCCTGAAAGCGCTCGTCGCGGCGCGGGACACGGTCGTAAACAAAGGGTTTCTTAGAGAACTGTCTCGTCGGCATCTCAGCCGTTGCCGGCGACGCGCCGTCCAATTCTCCCGCGACGGCAAGACTTTGCCGCAGCATGGTAATCCAGCCCGACAGCTCATGGTGAGTCTTGTCCGCGACGAGACATTCGATGCACTGCCGGCCAAAGTCGATCATGTCTGACAATTCCATGCGGGCAAAACGGATGAGCCGGATGGACGGGGCGTCCACGAGCGGATTTGTGTCGGCAAGGTGTCTTTCCAGTGCACGATCGAGCGCCGGCAGCGCTTCCTCATAAAGGCCGACGAGCAACGCTTCGGTGGTTGGCGCCGCCAGAATCTCGTCGAAGAACACGCCTAGACCTTCGTGCGGCACGTCTTCCAAGCCCAACGGCGGCTCACGCATTTCGGCAACCCGATTGCGCAGTGCCTGCACATGCTCGGCGCACAGATACGCATGGTGCGAAAACCCGGTCTTCAGCTCGTAGACCGGCTCGGCGGTGATGCGGGCCGTGAAGATTTCGTGCAGCCGAACGAAGGCATAGTGATAGCGTTTGTGGCGGGCCACCACGGCTTCAACGCTGAGTCCCGGCTTGGCGGCCTCAGCGATCGTCGCCAACCCGGCCAAGGTCGGCAAGCCGCGATACGACTTGTAAGTTTCAATGTTCATTTTGGTTCTCCCGCCTCTCCATTTTAGATAAAGCCGCTGCGTCACGAAATGCGATTCTGGAATTGTCCAGATACTCCAGCTTGCTTGAACTATCCAAGCCCATTTCGTGATGGGCGCTGCGATTGCTATTTCGCAATCGTGCCGCTATAGACGGGTTGCTACCAACACTCCCGCCGGCACGGATGCTGTCATGACCCTGCACGTCCATGAGCCGACTGTCTCGCCGAGCAAAGCAGACCGCTTGAGCTACGCGCAATCCGTCGTGCGCGCCGAGGCCGAGGCGCTTAACCAGGTTGCCGCCCGTTTGGACGAAAGTGTCCTCGAGGCCGTCGATCTGGTGTATTCCTGCACCGGCCGCATCTGCATCACGGGCACCGGCAAGTCCGCGGACGTCGGTCAAAAAATCGCCGGCACGCTCAACTCCACCGGCACCCGCGCCTATCTCCTCGACGCCACGCGGGCGGTGCACGGCGACCTCGGCATGGTTCATCCCGAGGATGTCGTGCTTGCCCTGTCGCACAGCGGTGAAAGCGAAGAAATCGTGCGCTTGCTGCCGTCGCTGCGGCAACTGGCCACGGCACTCATCGCTTTGACAAGCAACGGCCAAAGTACGCTGGCCAAGAAAGCCGACGTAGCCATCGTTTTGGGCCCGCTGCAAGAAGTCTGTCCGCTCGGGTTGGCGCCCAGCACGAGCACGACGGCAATGATCGCGGTGGGCGACGCGCTGGCTTTTTCGCTCATGAAACTGCGCGCCTTTACGCGCGAGGATTTCGCGCGCTTTCACCCGGCGGGCAGCCTGGGCCGCAGACTGCTCAAGGTGGAAGCGATCATGCGCCAGGGCGACGAATTGCGTCTGGCGCATCGCGCTGCGACAGTGCGCGACGTCTTTGCCCAGGCGCGCCGCCCTGGCCGCCGCACTGGCGCAATCATCCTCGTGGACGACGCCGGCCGGTTGTGCGGCTTCTTCACAGACAGCGACCTGGCGCGGTTGTTTGAATTGCGTCGCGACGACGCGTTGGATAAGCCCATTCACGAAGTGATGACCCAGCAGCCCATGACGGTTGCCCTGGGTACGAGGGTACTGGAAGCCGTGGAGATCCTGAAACGCAAGAAAATAAGTGAATTGCCCGTAGTAGATGCCGATGGAAAACCGGTTGGGCTTTTGGATATCACCGACCTTATTGGACTGGCGCCGCGCGAAGAAGCGGAGCGGGCGCTGCGCGTTGCGTAAGGAAACTAGCCCGACGCGCAAGCGAGGGCTACGGCGGTCGAATGCCATGAACGATTCGTTTCATGAACGCTGCCGGCGGATCGAATTCCTGCTGTTGGATGTGGACGGCGTTCTCACGGACGGCAGCATTATCTACTCCGATCAGGGAGAAGAGGTAAAGTCTTTTTACGTGCGCGACGGCGCGGGTCTCAAGCTTTGGCAATTGGCGGGCAAGCGCGCAGGAGTCCTCACCGGCCGGACGTCGAACATCGTCAACCGCCGGGCCAAGGAACTAGGGCTCAGTCCAGTGATTCAAGGAGCGGCCAACAAGAATGCGGCATTTGAACACCTGGTGCATGACCAAAAGCTGGATCCGAAGCAACTGTGTTATGTCGGCGATGATGTGCCGGACCTCCCCGTTTTGTCGCGCTCGGGATTGGCAGTCGCCGTGGCCGACGCCTGCGCGGAAGCCAAGGCAGCCGCCCACTATGTGACACAAGCGCCGGGCGGGCGCGGCGCCGTCCGCGAAATCGTCGAGCTGTTGCTCGGGGCGCAAGGACGCTGGCGGGAAGTTGTGGAGCGGTTTGCATCGTAGTTTGTCGGACAGGAAACCAAACCGTGTGGTTTTTCACGCCCAAACGCATTGTCATTCTGCTCGGCGGGCTGGCGCTGTTCCTGACCAGCTACGCCGTCTACGCCTTCTTCTTGGGCGGTATCGACGGCTTGCCGTTACTGCCCGGCGACTATCTTCCCGGCGACGGTCCGGGCGATGTGCCCGATATCAGCGACGTCCCGGACGGCCATAGCGAGAAGAAATGGAAATACGCGTATGGCGCCGAAAGCGAGGAATTGCGCCGGCCCCTGCGTTTGGATCTCAACTCGAAAGGCGTGCTCATCGCGGCCAACACATTTGAGATCGACAAAAACGACGGCCGTGTCTTGCTCTATCCGTGCAGCGTTGCCCTGTTTCCCAAGAGCCGGCAAGACAGCAAGTTTCCGGAGATCAACACGATCCAATGCGAAATGGCGCTGTTGACCTTGGACCGTCCCGTCACATCGCCCACCGAACTCAACAATCGCAAGATCATGGCGGTCGAGCTCCGCGGCAGCAGGGGCATCGTGATGGTGAACAATCGCCGCACGCCGGAAAAGACCGACGACATTGAAGTGCGCATCTCGGGCGGCCCCATGTTCTACGATGAGCGCCGCAATCTCATCTGGACCGACGGTTACGTGCAGCTTTTGGACTCGCAGACGCAGCCGGACCCGACCAAGATCACCGCCAAAGGGATGGAGATCAAGATGGCGGAAAACACCGGGCCCAACAAGAAGAGGTCGCCGAAACCGAAAACCACGGACCCACAGACCGGTGAAGCGCTCAGCGGCGTGGAAATGCTCAAGCTCAAGAGCCACGTGGACATGCACCTTTTTGTGGATGCGCGCTCCGGCTTCCTGGCCGGCGGCGATTTCGGCAAGAAAAGCGACAAGCCCGCCGCCGCGGACAAGTCACACGTCGTCATCAAGACCAACGGCTCGTTTCACTATGACCTCACGAAAGAGCTGGCCTGGTTCGATAGTCCGCCGCCGCAAGAGGCTGCTCTCGCGTCTCCCGAGCAAGTGCTGGTCTCGCGACAGCACAAAGCGGGCGACGCCATCCTGTTTGACCAGTTGCTATGCGATCACTTGAAGCTACAGTTCCGCCGCAAAACGCCGATCGACAAACGCGAAGGCCGATCCACCGACAAAGACATCGAAACCGCCTGGGCCACCAACCGTTCCGGCAAGGAAGTCGTGTTGACCATGGATTCCGACGAGCTGGAAGCGTATGGCGAGGAATTGATCTATCACTCCGCCACGGCTGACTCCGGACCGCGCACCCTCCTCAAAGGCAAACCGCTGCACGCCATTCAAAAAGGCCACAAGATCGAGGCCCGGGAGCTCTACCTCTTCGGCGCGGACAAGGACGGCAAAGGCCAAAAGGCTGTGGCCCAGGGACCGGGACAGATTGACATCTTTGACAAGAGCAACCCCAAGAAGACCCACCCCATGCACGCGTTGTGGAAAGAGACTTTGACTTTGGTCCGTGACAAAGAGGGTAACCGCTGGCTCGACGTATTGACCATGTCTGGCGACGCGACTTGGGTGGACGAGGAGCATCAGCAGGAATTGCAAGGCCAGCGCTTGCAGATCTGGCTGGAAACGCCGGGCAAAGACGCCAAGGCGACGTTTCGCGACGGCGTGCAAGTCGGCCGTTCGACGCGCCAAAAACCGACCAAGATCGAAGCGTTCGACAAAGTATTCGCCAAATCGCCGGAGCTGATCGTGCGCGACACGCATCAGCTCGTCATTCGCTTTACCAATGAACCGGGCTTGGATGAGCGTTTGCCCGACATGGGCCCCGTCAACTCCAAGCCGCCGCTGGGCGACAAGGCCCCGGCAGCGGCGCCCGCACTGGCGCCGCCGGCCGCGGTTCCACAAGCAGGCGTGAAAGACAAGAACCTGCTGTTGCCGACGCGGTCGCGAAAGCCGATTGAATTGCAGGCCAACGTGGTCCAGGCGCAAGTCTCCGCGCAGGGCGCGAAAAAGGAGCTGCGCGACGTGGTGTGCGAGGGCAACGTGCACGTCCATCAGGAAGGCGAAAACGCCGAGGACAAGGGCATCGACATCAACGGCGACCTGCTTCATCTCACGCGCCACGCCAATGGCGACAAGCTCACCGTCATCAGCCAATCACCCAAGATGTCCCAACTGCAATTGGGCGAATTGCTTTTGTTCGGCCCCAAGGTCACCATCGACCAGCGCGTCAACATCGCGGAAGTGGACGGCCAAGGGGCGATGGAGCTGCCCAGCGACACCACGTTCGACGGCGGCAAGGTCACGAAAAAGAACACGCGCCTCACCATCCATTGGAACAAGGACATGATCTTCAACGGCAAGTACGCCGACTTCCACGGCGGCGTGGAAGCCTTTCAAGACGATTCCAAGATGAAGTGTGACGCGCTGCAAGTGACGCTCAACCGCTTGGTGTCCTTCAAGGACGGTCAACGCGGCAAGCAAAAGGCAGCTGTCGAAAAGCTCGTCTGCGACAAGAAAGTCTTTTTGCAAGACATTGCGTCCGATTCTCAGGGCAAGCCGGTGAAATACCATCACTTGATCGCGTCCGAGCTTTCGGTGGACAATCAGGACGGCCCGATCATCGCCAACGGTCCGCGCGGGGAAGTGCGCTACTGGGGCCTGGGCGGCGGCGACAACAGCCTGCTGTCGCCGCCGAGCGGCAAGAGTCCGGCGAAGTCCGTTCCGGAAAATCGGCAAACACGTGTGAACTTCGACGGCCGCATGTTCTCCAACAACAAGGATAGCACCCGTGTCGCCAAGTTCATGGACAATGTCGAAGTCCGGCATTTCCCAACGGACGATCCGCAAGCCAACATGAACGTCAACCGGCTCAAGAAGAATGAATTCTACCTGCGTTGCGGCCAGCTCACAGTATACACCCGGCAAGCGGACGGCAAATCCACGCAGTTCATGCTGGCCGAGCGCGCCGTGCGCTTTGACGCCGAAGAATTCTTCGGCCAATGCGAAATGCTGAAGTACGACGAAAGTCACGAACAGGTCATTTTCGAAGGCAACGCCGCCAATCCCGCGGTCCTGTACAAGCGTGTGCAGCCAGGCGTCCAACCGCCTGAAATCCGCGGCACCAAGATTCTCTATAACCGTAAGACCGGAGTGTTTCAGCTAGAGGGAGGCAAGCTGATTCAGTGGAGCCAGTGCAGTCCCCAGGTTCCGCTTGGGGGAACGGCGTCACTCTTTGCACGGCTGGACGCGAATTGCCAGAATCAGCCGTTGCTTGTCCTTGGTTTCATAGCGCGTGACGATGGGTAGGAATTTGCCGCAGGCGCTGGCGCAGAGGATTTCGCCCTGATCGGGCGGGTGAATGACGAGGCCGACCTTATTGTACTTGTCGGCGCCGTGCTTGACGATGACGAGCGCGCTTTTCTTGTTCACGAGCGGAAAGAAGCCTTTCTCATCCGGGGCGAGCGACCTCATCTCCATGTTCTTGAGATAAAAGCTTTTCAAGCTAGGATTCTTGAGCTGCACTTCTTTGGCAATGTCGACCAGCTTCTTGTCGATGTGGCCTGGTTCTTCTTTAGCGAGGATGCATACGACGGTGACTTTGACCTTTTGGCCCGAACAGGGCGGCTGACCGCAGACGAAAAAAGCGCAAGCGCTCAGCATGGAGAGGACTTTGAACACGGGTTTACCTTTCGGATTCCAGTCGCGCCCAGACCATCGGTGAGCCGGGTCCGGCGCTCACATGCGGCATCATGTTGTCGCGGGCGTCGGGCTGGATGCTGGTGAAGGTCACGTCGCCGGGTCCCATGAGCTCGAGCGGGCCCTTGAGCGGCAATTCACCCACGATAACAGTGGGTGCATCGTCCCCGGCGACGCGGAAAATAACAATCTCGCTTTCGGTCGCGACAGGAAAAACTTCGTCTTCCGACGCCAGGTCTTGCCCGCTTGGCGCGCGATTCACAAAGCGGACCGCGGACCAGGCAACGAGGACCAGCAAACACGCAGCGGCGAGTCCCGCGGCAGCTTTCCAGAACACTCGCGCCGGCGGCCTCACCTGGGTCAGCGACGCGCTTATCTGCCGCAACAGCGCATCCCATTGTTCACGCGACGGCTCGTGCGGCGTCGTGTCATGCCACATCTGGCGCAGACGTTGATAGTGGGCCAGGTCCTCTTGCCCTTGCGGATGGAGGGCGAGCCAATGCTCCAGGCGCTGACGCAAGAGGGACAGGTCGTCGCGGCCTTCGAATTCGCCGTCAAAATAGGCGGCCAGCAATTCCGGGCTGGGGTCGCCCCCGGGCCCAAAGAGCGATTTCATGGCGATTAGGCGGTTCTTTCCAGCAAGGCACGCAGCTTCTGGCGTGCATAGTACAGTCGGCTCATCACCGTGCCGATGGAGATGCCGAGCACTTCCGCGACTTCGCGGTAGCTCAACTCGGCTTCGGCGTGGAGCACGAAAGTTTGACGTTGCGCTGGGGGCAATTGTTGCAAAGCTTTTTGGAGCTGGCGGCGCAGGTCCTCGCGTTCGAGGGCTTGGCCGGGGACGGGCAGCACCAAGGGTTCCATCTCTTCGCGGCTTTTTGGCCCCATGGCGTCCATGCTAAGGGCCTCGCGCCGGCCGCGTTGCCGGCCCAAATCCAAGGACGCATTGCTCACCACCCGCAAGAGCCAGGTCTTAAAAGAACTGCGGCCTTCAAAGCTCGGCAGGTGCGTCAAGGCTTTGACAAAGGCTTCTTGCACCGCGTCCAAAGCATCGGCTTCGTTCCCCAAAAGCCGATACGCGACCCTGTAGGCCACCTGCCTGTAACGCCGGAACAACTCTTCCTGGGCCTCTTTGCAACCGCGCACAGCCGCGGCCAAGAGGGCATCATCGTTTGAGACCCGACAGGCAATTCCTAAAGCCATTGCGCGTGGTCTCCCGGTTGCAGACGAATCCTAGGGAATGCTTATTTCATTCTAGCCAGGTAGCAAATGGGACCGCAAGCAAGTAATGCGAATCTTTTCGCAGCGTGCGATAGGGGTAACACGTCGGAGCCCAAGCGCCCAGCGAGGGGCAATGACGCTGTCCCTGGCTGGGCGCTTGGGCTCGGACCAAATCTGTCGGCTCCAACTATCGTTGCCGCAAGAAGATATGCCAACGACTTATCCAGAAACGGTTCGCAAGCAGAGCGCCGCCTCCCAAGCGTCACGCAAGTCGTCATTAGTGCTTTTTATGGCGCAACGTCCTGGGAAAAGAACTTTTCCGTAGTGGTCGGCTCCACCGCTTCCGGGAGCTTGAGCTTGATTTTCTGAAACTCCTCGCGGACTTTGTCGAACTCGGCTCGGTCGAGGATTTTGCGGCGCTTCGTGAAGCCGAGTCCGTCGAGCACCTGCCGGCCGTAGTATGTTCTCGACAACTCGTCGACATCGAAGCCCGCGCCTCCGGACGTCCGTCCCTTCTTGACGATGTGCACGCGCGTCAGCTCCTTCAGGCGCGCCACGGTCAATAGCTGGTTGAGCACTTTCCAATCGGTGGATGCTTTGAAGCGCTGATTCAATTCCGGCTTGGCGTCCAGCCGCTCCTTGATGAGCGTGAACAGCGCCTTCTGTATGCGCGCGTCCAGCACGGCCTCCGTGTCCTCTTCGGGTTCAACGATCGCGTCCAGTTCCACTTTGTTGAGGAAGACGCCGCGCTCGACGAAACCGTTGAGTTCTTTGGTCCAGTGCTCGATGCGCTCGGCGCGTGGCATTTCGTTTCCTCTTAGAGCGCCTTTCAGGCCTCGGCAATGACTGTTTCCTTGTCTTGACGACGCACCTCGATGCGGTGCCCGGTCACATCCTCCTTGGCATGGTGTGTCACGAGCAGGATCTGGCGGGACACATCTTGAGCGGCGATGCGGGTCATGAGCGCCGCGCGGTGCGCCGCGTCCAGGCCATAGGTCGGCTCGTCCAACATCAGGAACGGACAGTGCGCGACCAGGCGGGCGACAGCCAGTCGAAACGCCAGGCCCAGGAGCAGTCGGTGGCCGCCGCCTTCGTAAAGTCCCGCGGGAACCTCTTGTCCCAGATCGCGCGGCACCACTTGCACGGCATAGGAGGCGGGATCGATGCTGAGCGACTCGAACTCATCGCGCTCCGACAATTGCCGATGGAGCGCGATCGTATCGGGGGCCAGTTTGGTCGCCGCGTCGCTGCGTATCTGGACTTGCAAATCCTTGAACCCAGCGGACAAACGCCGAAAGCGCGCCGCCCGCGCCGCCCTTGCTTCCTGTGCGTGCGTTTCCCTTTGCGCCGTGGCCTGTTCGCGCTCCAATTCGGCCTGGCGTCGCCCGAGCGCCTGTGCCTCTTTTTCAAAGCGCGCAAGCAAGTCCGTCAGGGACTGCCGTTCCGCGATTTGCCGTCCGACGCGCTCGGCCAGTGTTTGACGTAATGTGTGAATCGCTTCGCCAATCGAGGCGATGAGGGCAGCTGGTTCGTCTTCAAGATTCCAACGAGCTTCCAAGGATGCCTTTTGCAGTTTTGCTTCTGTGGACTTCGCCTCCGCTTTGACCGCGGCCAACGCTTCTTTCTCGGCAGCCGCGGCCTCTTCGCTCGCTTTCTGCATCAGGGCGACGCTGGTTTCGAGTGCCGTCAGCACTTCGAGTTGTTTCGCCAGATGTGCGCCACGTTCGAGCTGCTTGCGCTCTTCCAGGTTGTCTTTGTCCAACGCGGCCCGCAGCTTTGCTTGCTTTGTATGAAACTCGGCAAGCGCCTTGTCCAGTTGCTTCTGCTCGTCTGTCCACTGCTCCAACTCCTTCGCCGTCTGTGCGGCTTTGATCGGCTGGCCGCACATTTCACATTTGGCGCCCTTGCCCGTGGGCAAGCTCCGGCGACGTTCAATGCGTCCCGCTAGATCTCCCCGTTGTTGATCGAGCCGGCGTTGCTCGGCGTCCACTTCCTCCAACTCGCCGCGCAGCTTCTTGGCGCTCTTGGTTCGAGCGGCGGCCTCGGATTCCAGCTTGACCCGTTCTTTTTCCAGCTCTTCCTTCGAACCGGCGCGGTTGGCATCCTCCTTGCGCTTCTGTTCGTCGGCCAAGCGCCGCCGATGCAGCGCGCTTTCATCCGAGCGCTTCTGATAGGCGGCCAGCGCATCGACAAGCGGCTTCAGAGTGCGCTCCAGCTCCTGGCGTGAATCGGCGGTGGCGCTGAGCGCGGCCAACTTATCCGCTGTCGCTTGCCGTTCCGTGGCGAGCGCTTGGACTTGCCCGCCAATTTGAGTGAGCTCATTGCCAAAAGCGCGCAAACGTTCCTTGAGCACCGCCAGCCCGGCGCATTCCTTTTCCAGCTCAAGCGCCATCTGCCTGAGTTCGTCTTCGGCCATCGACGCGGCCGTGACTCCGAGCACTATGTCAAGCTGACGGGCGCCTTCCAAGATGGACGGAATGTCCCCTTGTCGCATGTGCAGCGCAATGGAGAAGAAACGCCGCGTCAGGCCGGTCAGCTCGTGGAGCCTGAGGGCGAGCTTGTCCTCGGTGTCGCCAAAGTCCGACGCCAGAACATACTGTTCGCCCTCGTCCAGTAGCGCCTTGAGAGTGTAATGCCCATCCAGCGTTTTGCGGCCCTTGGCCGGCAGCATGTGCACGCGTTGCAAGAGATAGCGTTCGCCTTGCCGGCCAACAAAGACCAACTCGACGCCCAGCGACCGTTTGCCCGGCTGCATGAGCGAGCGAATGGTCTTGAAGTTCTCGACACGGCCAAAGAGCGCATACTCGATGGCATAGAACAAACTGGTCTTGCCGACGTTGTTGAGCCCCTGGATGAAGTTCAACCCGGGTTGAAAGCGAAGTGTGGCGTCGTTGTAGCGCCGGAAGTTGCGGAGCCGCAGCCGCTCGATCATGACGCCTCCGCGGTTTCTTTGGCGGGATCTACGGTGTCGAAAAGCGGCGCACCGGATGCGGCTGGTTCGCCGGGCTCCGCGCCGGCGCCGGCCTCTTCCGCGGCCATCAACTCCTCGAGCCGCTTGCGTAGTTTTTGCCGCGCTTCGCCGTTGAGATTTCCCGCCGGCGTGAGATTGGCGTCGTCATCCAAGAGAAACTGCACGAATTCGAACACCAGACCGGCGACCCGCGCGTCGGCCGGATTCAGATTGGGGATTTGCAGCGTTTCGCTCATCGAGCACTCTCGCGGTGGTTGGGTTCAATTCAACCGCGGAGGCGCAGAGAGAAAACGGGACAGATATACTGCTTCTTCTTTCCTCGCATTTTCTCTGCGCCTCTGCGGTAATTCTGAATTCAAAACGTAATCGCCACAATCGAATACAGCACGACGCCGGTCAGAAAGATGGCGAGCATGAGGCACACTACCGCCGTGCCGGCCTTCATGTCCTCCATCCGCAACGCTTTCCATTCCTCATCCGAAAATGCACCTTCCAGTGCGGCCAAATCGTGACTTGCATGGTCATCCATCGCTTGGTCCTTTCACATTGAATTCATCTTACAATTCAGTTCGCGGCGCGGCAGGTTGCGAGCGCGATCGATTAATCAAACCTATTTGAGGTAGTCGTCGGGGATTCGAGCGATCTTGCGAATAGCGACACTGCGGTAGAACACTTCGGCCCCTTCCGATTGAATCTGGATCTTGCCCTTGGTGAGCGGCGACTCCTTGCCGTCTACAAGGTGCCTCGAATTCGTAAGGATCATGTTCACCGTGCCGTTGACGACGTGCACGCTTGTGCCGCCGACAGTTAAGAGCTCGATCGTGTTCCATTGACCGGTGGGTTTCTCGTTATCGGGATGCTTGACGATGCGCGGCCCGCCGGAATCTTTGCTGGGCACCGTCAACTTTTGGCCGCCTTTCTTGTAATAGACCGGGCCTTTGTCTTTGCGAGTTCCTTCGACATCGACGATAGCGCCGGCGACGCTCCAGTAGTCGCCGCAGTCTTTCTCCTGGATTTGGCATTCCTGCGAGCGCATCCAGAACGAGCCGGCAGCGCCTTGCGGTCCGACGCAGTGATAGAGCAGTCCGCTGTCGCGTACCGCCGTTTCGCGCGGCGGCCAGCGCTTCTCGCCCCACTTGAATTCCAGCTTCAAGTGATAGTTCTCGAACTCGTACTTGGTAGTCAGGGCGCCGAACATCTCGCCCGAAATGCGGATGGCGGGCCGGCCATCGACCTCGACTATCGTGTAGACGTTTTTCGGATCTTTGTTCAGGCCGACTACTTCCTTTTCCTTGTTGGGCCGGCCCAGCCACGTGTCCCAGCCGTCGAGATTCTTGCCGTTGAAGAGTGAAAACCAGTCGCCTTTACCGCCGGCGTCCAGTGAAGTACTGGAAAGGCCAAACAAGGATAATGCCAGAATTCCGATAGTCGTCTTCAGCATTATTGTTCTCCCTTTGGGAACCTGATTCATCGTTTCGCGCTCGAGCCAAACTGCGAGCGATGCGAGCGCGAAACGATGAATCGAGCTAATCTTGCTTGTTTCCCGGCACGGGCGCTTGCACGCGCACCTGTTGCAGGATGAACACGCCGCGCTTGTTGGAAATAATGATGTCCGGGATGCCGTCGCCGTTGATGTCTTCGACGGCAAACTGGGTGCCGATGCCGGAGTCGTCGTCCACTTCATGCGGGATGAAAGTCGTGTAGCCTTCCTTGTTTTTCTTGGCTTCGAACCAGTAGATGTAGGCCGGATCGTTGGGCCCGGCGTCGCCCTTGGGGCCGTGCGCCCACCAGCGCCGGCCGGTGACCAGGTCTTTCTGGCCGTCGCCGTTGATGTCGACGAAGTGCAGGGCGTGAGTTTGCGACGGGAGCGAAAAGGGACGGCTGTCGCCGATCACGAGCACGCTCACAGTCTTGCCGGCGGCGTCTTTAGAAACGGCGACGCCGACTTCGAGGCGCGGCGCGACGAGCGGCGTCTTGTCCGTATCGGGCAGCAATTGTTGCGCGAGCGCAGCCGAATCGAAGGCGTCCGTGGTCGCCAGCTTGCCCCATTTCACGTCGCCTTTGAATGAGGACGAAACTTTTTCCGGCGCTTGGAGCGAGTTGGCCGCCCCGCGCGCCTGGGCGACGAGGGCGGCACTCAACTTCCACGGCGCGCGCTTCTGCTCATCGCGCACCTTGTTCACCGCCTTATACAGCGCCAACTCGGGCCCGCTAAGTCCGTGGTCTTTGGAAAGCTCGGCGACTTTTGTCGGCAGCGGGAATAGCTCGTGCTGCACAAAGTTCGCCCCCTTGCTGTCCGATTTCTGTTGAAACCACCAGAAACCGTAGACATGCGCTGAAGTGCTGATGATGTCGTTCTTACCGTCGCCGTCCATGTCGAAGGCATACATGTCGGCGCAAATGGATTTGTTGGTGCCGAAATCGGCAGGGTGGAACTGCCACGGGGAGCCATCAATGCGCGCCGGCTGTTCCCACCAACCATAGGTGCACAGAACATCGGCGCGGCCATCGCCGTTGACGTCGCCGTGCCCCAAGCCGTGGGAGAAGCGCTGCGTGCCGGGGATCTCCTTCTTGGGCTCGCTGGGGCCGCTTATGGAGATGCGCTGCCAAGGTTGAGTCGGGTCCTTGCCGGGTTGGAAATAGCACATTTCGCCCATGTTGCCTTTGCTTCCGGGCGGTTGCCAGGCCATGACGAGGACCTTTTGGCCCTTGCCGAATAGTTCGACGTAAATCGGCGTCTCGTTGCAGGCGCTGTTCGTCAACTCGTGCTGTTTCCAGGCGCCGCCACTACGCCCCGGATTCTCATACCAGAAGCATTCTTTGCCGGGGAAAGGGATGACGATGACGTCGATCCAACCGTCGCCGTTGAAATCATCCGGGAAAACCGCAAACGATTCGCTATAGTTGAGCGGGTTCCAGCCTTTTGGGTCGAATTTGCGCTCTTTGGAAAGAACATGCATCTTCCAGCTAGGCGCTTCGTACCAGACGTCGCCGGTGATGATGTCCTTCTTGCCGTCTTTATTAACGTCGGCGACGCCGACGCCCTCGCTGCGGAAGACCTTGTCGACGACCGTGCGCTTCCAGGTGATTCTCTGCGGGCCAGTTTTTTCGCCCGCGGAAGATAAGGGCGCGGCCAAAACAAAGGTCACGAGCAACCCAATTCGTGCGCTCATGGCAATCCTCGTGTTCATGGAAACCCCAAAAGCATTTCCCGGATTATGGAAGGAAAGGCGGCGCTCGGCAAGCAAAAAGGCTGAACGTCGCATTCGGCCCGAGTTACAAAGTTGTTTCGCGGCAATGCTACTGATACTGAATCTGTGGCTCTGGGCAGTTTCTATACCTCAATGCGAAGAGCCGATAGGGCTTACGTTTCGAGCACGGGAAGGGGGGTGTGGGTGTTTCGCGCGACCTATATTGCAAATTCCTTGATTTGAAAGGAGTTACGGCGACAAAAAGGTCGCGCGAGTCTGTCATGAATCCAGACGCTCGCTGTGACCAACTCCGCAGGACGAAATGACACCAAGTGCATTGCCGCAACGCTACTTCGTTCGCACGCTTGCCGAAACGGAAAACACTTCCTCTCTTCCGGGTCGAATTGCAGTCAAAGCGGACAATTTCCTCCCGGAAACCCCCTCCCCAAGTAGAATTAATCATATGGGGATTGTGTGTTCCTTCGCAGTTCGGCTTATTTGGGGAGATCGATGAGCAAGCAACTAATGGAAGTGGTATTGCCCCGCCTGGCTCGGCCACTGTATCGCCAGCTCGAACGCTTGCAAACCGGCAAGATGAATGAACTGCAGTTCTCCGCAAAACTCGAACGCATCCTGCAACGGCAACATGCCTGGCTCGCCCGGCAAGGGATTTCGGCGGCCCGAGCGGCCATCGCCCTGCACGCCGCCGTTCTGGTCCTTAGTCAGCCCGGCCTACGCAGCGAAGCCGCCGACGCCGGGGTCCCTCTCGAAATAGTAGAAAGGCGGGCCATTCAAGAAGCTGCCAGTTATGTCGCCGCCGATTATCAACTGCCCCCCGGCCGAATCGCACAAGCCATCGGCTTTCTCGTCGCCAAGTACGGTGATTGAGGGAGTGGAGCGCGGAGAGTAGAGCGCGAAGCGCGCTCCACCCTTCGCGCTCCGCGCTTTACTCCCCGCTCCCCTTGACGTTGCGTTTGGTCCCGTCTAAGTTACGCTCGCCAGCAAGAATTCAGGTCGACTGGTCAAACTTAGTGTGTGGCGACGGTGCCTTGCACTCCATTAGGTAGTGGAATGCGTCGCACTCCCATCCGCTTGCTGGAGTCCAAGCGATCACGCTTGCGCGAAGGGAACAGGGCATATCCCCCGGCTAAGCTTTGGGGGTGAGTTAACCATGCATCCAATCACGCCGCAGGAATGCTCGCGCATTGCTCAAGACCTGCAAATCCGCAAGGTCCAAGTCGAAAGCGTCGTTAAGCTCCTGGATGAAGGCAACACCATCCCGTTCTTGGCGCGCTATCGCAAAGAGCTAACCGGCGGTCTTCCCGAAGATATTCTGCGACAAATCCAAGCCCGGGCGCAGTTTCTCCGCCAACTTGCAGATCGCAAGCAGACCATCCTCAAGAGCATCGAAGGTCAGGGAAAGCTCAACGACGAGTTGCGTCAGGCAATTTTGAAGTCCGATACAATCAAACGCCTCGAGGACTTGTATCTACCGTTCAAGCCCAAGAAACGCACGCCGGCCGCCAAGGCCCGCGAACAGGGCTTGGAACCTGCCGCCCTGGCGATTTGGCACAGCGACCCGGCGATGGCCAATCTCGACGAATTGCTGCCGGCCCTCGTCAACGCCGAGAAAGAACTCAAAACTCCCGATGAGGTTCGCGCCGGGGTGCAGGCGATCTTGGCGGAAATGATCTCTGAGACCGCTGCAGTCCGTGCCGCCACACGCATGGCACTCTGGGAAACGGGTAAGATCGTCTCGGCCAAAAACGACAAGCTCCCTGAAGGACAGGGGCTTGAGTTCAAGGAATACTTCAACTTCAGCGATTCCGCCCGGCAAATCCAGCCGCATCGTATCCTGGCCTTGAGTCGCGGCGAAAGAGAGCATGTGCTCAAGGTTCGGCTCGACTACAGCACCGACATCGTCAAAGAGCAGGCCCTAAGAGCGCTTGCGGAGCATCTATTCCACGAAGTGGGCAAGATGCCGCCTCCGTCGCCCGCCGCTGTGGCGCCTCCGGCAGAATCTCCTGCCGTTCCAGTCGATCCCGGTTCGCCGGCCGCAACGGAAACGCCGCCCGAACCGGCAACACTAGCCCGAAGCGCGAGCGAGGGACTGCTTACTGCTCCGACAGAATCGACTGCAACGCCGGCAACGTCTGAACCGGCGGCGATCCCTCCGGCTTCCGAGCCGCCGCCCGAGAATCCCACTGCTCTTGAGGCCGCTGCTGTAAGTCCGGACAATCCCGTGCAGCATCTCACGGAAGCGCCGCCATTGGCGGCGACGTTGCCTGTGCCGCCGTTGCCGCCGCTCACCGGCGAGCCGTTGATCGCGGGAAGTGATTTCAAGTCGCCGCACGCGGCTCTCTTGCGGACCATATTGGAAGACGCGCTGCAACGGCTCATTGTTCCCAGCCTCGAGAAAGAGATTCGCCGCGAGTTGACGGAAGAGGCGGAAACGCACGCCTTCGCGGTGCACGCCCGCAACCTGCGCCGCATGTTGTTGCAGCCCCCCTTGCGCAATACCCGCGTGCTGGCCATCGACCCCAGCGTCCGCGCCGGTTGCAAAATCGCGGTCCTTGACGAGCTGGGCGCTTTGCTTGACAGTGCGGTAATCCACCTGCATTCGCCCGGCAAAAAGTCCAAAGAGAAGCAAGTCAAGCCTGCCGCGCCCAGCAAATCAGAAGGCGCTACGGCGCCGGCCACTGTGGGAGTCGCAAACCCTCCGCCCGAGTCCGCCACAAGCGAGCAACTTTCGCCCGCGGCAAGCGCCAATGTCGTTGAGAATCGACCCGAGGACACGGCCGCGACGCCTTGCAGCGAAACGACATCGGTTTCCGCGGCGACAGAGTCCGTGGCGGGAACGACGGCGCCCCAAGTAGCAGCGCCCACAGAATCACAAGAGTCCGCGACCGCCAAAGAAGCGCCTTCCGCACAATCCGCGACTCCTGAACCAGCGGCCGCGACAGTGCCCGGCGCTGCGCCGTCGACGCCGCCGGTGGAAACCGCGGCGGTCGCGACGCCTGCGCCCACTGTCGAAGCGCCGCCGGTGGATCGTCGCGCTGAGGCAAAATCCAAGCTCAAGGACCTGGTCGCCAAGCACCGGATTCAAGTGATCGCAATCGGCAACGGTAATGGCTGCAAGGAATTGGAAGACCTGGTTGTCGGCTTGATCGGCACGGATTGTCCGGACTTGTGCTATGCGATCGTCCAGGAGGCCGGCGCCAGTGTTTACGGCGTGAGTCAGGTCGGCCGGGAGGAATTCCCCGAACAAGACGCAGGGTTGCGTGCCAGCATTTTCATCGGCCGACGTCTGCAAGATCCCCTGAGTGAATTGGTGAAGATCGAGCCGCATCATCTCTTGACGGCGGTGCACCAACACGACCATGGCCGCAAGGAGCTGAAGGAATTGCTCGATGCCGCGGTGGAATCGTGCGTCAACCTGGTCGGCGTGAACATCAACACGGCCAGCGTGCCGGTATTGCGGCACGTGTCTGGACTCAATCAGATGGTGGCGCGCGACCTGGCGGCCCAGCGCCAAAAGCACGGCGCGTTTGCCAGTCGCGCGGCGCTGCAGCAAGTGCCAACCCTCGCGCCCGCGCGCTACATGCAGGCTGCCGGCTTCGTGCACATCCCCGATGCCGCCAATCCGCTCGACCGCGCCTGGATTCATCCGGAGAGCTATGGCATCGCTGAGGGAGTACTTACCGATGTCGGGCTGACGCCGGCTTCGATTGTTGATTCCTCTTCTGAATTGGCAAGTAAGCTCAAAGGGTTGTCCACCGAAGAGTTGGCGAAGAAACACAACGTCGCGCCTGCCGCGATCCAGGATTTGCTGGATGCCTTGGCTGCTCCGGGGCACGATCCGCGCGCCGAGTTGCCTTTGCCCATTCTGAAGAAGAAAGTGCTGCAGATCGACGATTTGAAACCGGGAATGGAGTTGAAAGGCACCGTGCTGAACGTGGTCGATTTCGGCGCCTTCGTCGATGTCGGCATGAAAGACAGCGGCCTGGTCCATATCAGCCAGATGGCCAACCGCTATATCAAGAGCCCGTACGACGTGGTGGCGGTGCATGAAGTCGTAACGGTGTGGGTACTGTCGGTGGACCGTGAGAAACAGCGGGTTTCGCTCACGATGATCCAGCCCGGCACGGAGCGCAAGCCTTTGGAGAGAGGTCAGCCGCATGCGCCGCGCGGCGACCGCCCGCCGCCGCGTGGCCGGCGCGAAGGTCCGCCGCCGCGCCAGGAGGGGCGGCCGCCGCCGCGTGGGCGGAGTCATGATCGGCGTGGACCCGTTGGACCGCCGCAACGAACGCCGTCGCCCGCACCCGCCGGCGCTGGTCAAACCCCATCGGGCGCGCCGGTTGTTACTCAAGGCGAGGCGTCGTCTGGTTCCGGGAAATCCTCAGGTCCACCGCCGCGTCCTCAGCCGCCGCGCCGTCGCCGCCGCGAGCCGCCAAAGCCAAAACTAACCCAGGAAGCTCTGGAAGGCAAGGTGGCGCTGCGTTCCTTTAGCGAACTGGGAGCGTTTTTTGCCGCCCGCAAGGAACCGGATCAAAAACAAAGTCCGCCGGCTTCGGAGGCTAAGCCAGCTCCTACGACCGAAGCAACAACGCCCGTGGCGGCGCAGCCGCAAGCAGCGGCGGACGAAACCTCAACCGCGTCACCTCCACTGCCCCCTACCGGTCCGGCGGAAACATCGGGATAATTCAGGTTATTGTTTCTCTTTGAATTGACACGAATTCGCATCCTGCATAGATTAACGTCTTTCCCTTGAGCCGGAGTTTTGCGGAGATTGTCCCTTGTCAATGGCGACTGAACGTATTCGGATTCGCATGGAAGCATTCGATCACGAAGTGTTGGACCGCACTGCGCACGAGATTGTCGACACCGCGCAACGCACTGGGGCCATCGTGCACGGACCGATCCCGCTGCCGACCCGCATCGAGCGCTATACCGTGCTGCGCAGCCCGCACATTGACCGGAAGTCGCGTGAGCAATTTGAAATCAGGACGCATAAGCGCCTTGTGGACATCCTGCAGCCCACGGGCAAAACCATCGAGGCCCTGAACAAAGGGCTAAGCTTGCCGCCGGGCGTGGACATCAAGATCCGCGTGCTGTCCGGTGCGGCCAGCTAGAGTTCGGCTCAACCCAGGTCTCCCGCTCCTGCGAATCGGCCTGGGTTTGTTTTTTGTACTCGTTGGACGGACATGCTTGTCCGAGATTGTCAAAAGGTGTGGCCGTGGCAACTCACAAACCCGCTCCTTTGAGCCTCAACGTTGTAAATCGCGAGGGCCAAACCGTCGGCTCCGTGCAAGTGGACCCTGCGGAGTTTGGCGGCAAGATCAACCGCCAGCTCTTGCATGAAGTCGTACTGATGTACCTCGCCAACCAGCGCGCCGGCACGCACTCGACCCTGCGCCGCGGCGAAGTGGCCGGCAGCACCAAGAAGCTCTTTCGGCAAAAGGGCACCGGCAACGCCCGCGTGGGCACGCGCCGCAGCAACAAGCGCAAGGGCGGCGGCACCGCCAAGGGCCCGAAGCCGCGCGACTATGAATACCACCTGCCCAAGAAGGCCGTCCGGGCAGCGACGCGCATGGCCATCCTCAGCAAACTGCAAGACAACGAAGCTGTCATCCTCGACGAGTTGAAGTTTCCAGAAATCAAGACGAAACAGATGGCGCAAGTGCTGAACAATCTCCAGCTGCAAGGCCTGACTTGCCTCGTCGGTTTGGCGAAAGGCGAGGTGGACGCAAGCCAGACTGTATACCGGTCGGCGCGTAACATTCGCGGCATCGAAGTCGCGCCGGCTGCGCTGTTCAACGCCTATGGAGTGCTGAAACCAAAGCGGCTCCTTTTGACCAAGGCTGCCCTGGAAGAGTTGCGCAAAGCCAAGAAGTAATCGGAATCCAAGGGGCAGACGGGAATGTCTTCCCACAGGAGATCTGCAGGATCCAAGCCATGGCAACGACGACCAAGAAGAAAGCGACGATGGGGCCCGAGCTCGAAGCGCACCAGGTGATTCTCAGCCCGCTGGTGACGGAAAAAGGCACGCACCAATCGACGCACGAGCACCACAATGCCTATTCGTTCCAAGTGAACTTGTGGGCAACCAAGACGCAAATCAAGAAGGCTGTGGAAGAGTTATTCAACGTGCGCGTCGAAAAAGTCAGGACACAGCTGCGCGTCGGCAAAAAACGCCGTTACCGCTTTCGTCAAGGCAGGCTGTCGCACTGGAAAAAGGCCATTGTCAAACTCCACAAGGAAGACAAGATCGAATTCTTCTAAGAACGATACATCGTTTAGCGTTCACGTCTTCCGTGCAGTGATTGTGAACAGCAAACGACAAAGGACGAGTTATGGGCATCCGCTATTACAAACCGACGACTCCCGGCCGCCGCGGCGCTTCCGTCAGCGACTTCGCCGAGATCACCGACCGCAAGAAAAAGCCGGAAAAGTCGCTCGTGACGCCCTTCAAGAAAAAGGGCGGCCGAAACTTCCAAGGCGTGATTTGTTCGCGCTTTCGCGGCGGCGGTCACAAGCGCATGTATCGCATCATCGATTTCAAGCGCGACAAGCTTAACGTATGGGCCTCGGTCGAAAGCATTGAATACGATCCCAATCGCTCCTGCCGGATCGCGCTTCTGAAATATGAAGACGGCGTCAAATCATACATCTTGGCGCCGGAAGGCCTGAAAGCGGGCGATCGCGTCATGAGCGGCGAGGAAGTGGAGCCGCGCGTGGGCAATGCACTGCCGTTGCGGAAAATCCCGCTCGGCATGGCGGTGCACAACTTGGAAATGCAACCGGGCCGCGGCGGGCAGCTATGCCGCAGCGCCGGCGCCAGCGCCACTTTGACGGCCCGCGAAGGGCCGTGGGCGCAGATCACGTTGCCCTCCGGCGAAGTCCGGCGCATTCCGTCCGACTGTCGAGCCACCATCGGCGCCTTGGGCAACGCCGACCATATGAACATCAGCTTGGGCAAGGCCGGCCGCAAGCGCTGGAAAGGCCGCAAACCGCACAATCGCGGCACCTCGATGAACCCCGTGAGCCATCCGATGGGCGGCGGCGAAGGCCGCACGGCCGGCGGACGGCATCCGTGCGGCCCCACCGGCGTCTTGTCCAAGGGCGGCAAGACCCGCAAGAAACGCAAGCCCTCGAACAAGGCGATCATCCGTCGCCGCCGGCCCGGACCGCACTATGCTCAGTCCTAAGACATGAGGCGGCGGCCCAGTTTGTGGGGCGAACATTGTTTGCCCCCCAAAAGGAATGAATGCTTCACAAGTGAGGCACTGCCAACGATAAATCGACTGGCCGAAAAAGGCCGCGGAAAATATAATTTTCTTTCTCTATTCCGAGGGACTGCATGAGCCGGTCGTTGAAAAAAGGCCCGTATGTGGATGAAAAGCTGCTCGCCAAGGTGGAACGGCAGCAGCGTGGCGGCGGTCGCGAGCCGATCAAAACCTGGGCGCGCGATTGCACGGTCGTACCCGATTTTATCGGGCACAATTTCCTCATTCACAACGGCAAGCAGTTCATGAAGCTGTATGTGACCGAGGAAATGGTGGGACACAAGCTCGGAGAATTTGCCCCGACCCGCATCTTTAAGGGACATAGCGGCGGCAGGGCCAAAGCGGCGGCCGCGGCGGCGGGGGCCGCAGCCGGCGGCGAAAAGAAATAGAAGCAACGATCCCGGGGTGGAGCAGTGGTAGCTCGCCAGGCTCGACTCAGGATTAACCCATGGACACGAAGCTGAAAGGAGACATTGCAGAGCAAGCAGCGATTCTACAAGGCTTGAAGCGAGGCTGGGGTGTTTTGAAGGCGATCGGAGACCGACTATCTTACGATTTGGTGTTCGATGTCCAAAGCACTTTGGTTCGAGTTCAGGTGAAGTCGGCTTGGTTCTACGAGCCTTCCGGTTGCTTCATGACGGATAACCGTCGCACGAAGACCAACCGGCGACAAATGCTCCGTGATCCATACGCCGAGACCGATTTCGACTTCGCTTTGATCTATGTTGATGCGCTTGATTTGTTCTATGTCTTCCCGGTCAATGTGTTCATTGCTTACGGCAGTCAGATTTACCTCGTGGAATCTGACAAACGTCAGCGCAAGCCTCGATCCGCGAAGTATCGAGACGCTTGGGAGTTGATCCCGCACTGGGCTGCACGGAAAGAGATTTCCGTGTGACACCTGCCAAATTCGGGGAAGCCTCTCGCGGTGGTAACCCCGAGCCAAGCTTCGACATTAGTCGAAGAAGGTGTAGAGACTTGACGGCAGGCATCTTCCCGGAGTTAACAGTCCCTCGCTCACGCGTCGGGCTGGTGAAACGCCGAAAGATGAAGGTAAAGTCCAGACCACAAACCGGCAGTGCCGGGCAGCGAAAGCTGTAGTGGTATGCATAACCTGGAGGTCGCAGGTTCAAATCCTGCCCCCGGAATTCTGTAGCGGAACTCGCAAAAGTTCCAGCCCGCCCGAATTGCTGCGAATTTGGCTACCGTCAAGCGAGGTGGCATCATGGATTACAAGGCGATCTATCGATACGCCGATATGTCGGCGCGAAAGATCCGCCCGTTTGCCGACATGATTCGCGGCAAGGCCGCGGACGAAGCCCTGGAAACGCTGCGGTTTTACCCAAACAAGAGCGCCCGGCTGCTCGAGCAAGTGCTGAAAAGCGCCCTGGGCAACGCCGAGGACCGTGGCGCGCGGGACGTGGACGAACTGGTCGTGATCGAGTCGCGCGTGGACGGCGGCCCCATTCTGCGGCGCATCATGCCGCGGGCCCGTGGCACCGCCTACCCCATTAAGCGTCGCTACGCCCACATCCACATCACGGTGTCGGATTTGGAGGAAACGCCGGCGGAAGAGTAGCCCCGTCGTCCTTCGCGTGGACGACGACACAAAAGGCGGTTGTTTTTGCGACGCTTCGACGAAGCGTTCGATCGTCTCCTCGCCGGTGTGATGCGCCGGCGAGGGCGAACGCATCGCCGAAGCGTTGCTTATTGCGGAGACGTCCATGGGACAAAAAGTACGGCCCACCGGTTTTCGCACCGGCATCATGGAAGATTGGCAAAGTCGTTGGTACGCGAATAAGGCCGATTTTGCCGAGTTGCTGGTCGAAGACCAGAAGATTCGCGCCTTCGTCAAGAAGAAGTACGGCAAGTCCGGGATCTCCAAGATCCGGATCGAGCGAACGCGCGAAAAGGTAGTCGTGTTTATCTTCTCCGCTCGCGTCGGCATGATTATCGGCAAGAAGGGCCAGGAAGTGGACAAGCTCACGAAAGAGCTCGAGGATCTCGCCCATCGCCACATTGAAGTGAAGACAATGGAAATCAACCGGCCGGAAGTGGACGCCCAGCTGGTGGCCGAGGATATCGCCGAGCAGCTGGAGAAGCGGCAAAGCTTCCGCCGCACGATGAAGCGCTCGATGGATCAAACGATGGAAGGCGGCGCGAAAGGCGTGCGCGTGCAGTTAGCGGGCCGGCTGGGAGGGTCGGAAATGGCCCGCACCGAAAGCGCTATGGAAGGCAGCATCCCGTTGTCCACGCTGCGCGCGAAAATCGGCTACGGGTTTGCCGAGGCCAAGACCGCACAAGGGCACATCGGCATCAAAGTATGGATCAACAACGGCGACTACTTGGACGCCGAGGAGGACAGCAATGCCGCAAATGCCCAAGCGAGTAAAGTATCGAAAAAGCCAGAGAGGAAAGGTAAGAGGTAAGGCGAGCCGCGGCAACTTCGTGTCCTTTGGCGAATTCGGCCTGCAATCCCTGGAAAGCGGCTGGCTCAGCGCCGAAGCGATCGAAGCGGGACGCGTCACGGCCAGCCATTTCCTCCGCGGCGAGGGGCGTCTCTACATTCGCGTGTTTCCACATAAGTCCGTGACTGCCATTCCCGCCGAAACGCGTATGGGCAAGGGCAAAGGCGAACCGGAGTACTGGGCGGCGGTGATCAAGTCGGGCATGGTGTTATTCGAAATCGCCGGCGTGCCCGAGGCGTCGGCCCGGGACTGCCTGGCCCGCGTCGCGTACAAGATGCCTTTCAAGTGCAGGTTTCTCACGCGCAGACCGAACATCTAACACTAGCCCGACGCGCGAGCGAGGGACTGTTAACGGTGAATGACATGAAATCTTCCGAATACCGACAGATGACAGATGAGCAATTGGACTTGGCGCTCAAGGACGTCATCAAGAACCTTTTCCATTTGCGCTTTCAGTCGGCCACCGACCGCTTGGAAACGCCGAGCGAAATTCAAAAAGCCAAGCGCGAAGTGGCCAAGATCAAGACGATTGCCAGGGAACGCCAAATGGGGATTCGCGGCCAGCATCCTACAGTCACGGCCCAACCAGCTCAGGGAGCGTAGCGGATGACAAGTGAAGCAAAGCGTGGCAAGCGCCGTGTCGAAGTCGGCGTCGTGACCAGCGACAAGATGAACAAGACTCGCCGCGTCGAGATTCCGCGCTTGGTCAAGCACGCGCGCTACGGCAAGTACATTCGCCGCCGCACTGTGTGCTATATGCACGATGAAAAGAACGAAACCCGCATCGGCGACAAGGTCGAGATTGTCGAGACCCGCCCGCTATCGAAGAGCAAAAACTGGCGGTTATTGCGGGTGGTCGCTAAAGGCCCAGAACTTGCCCAGGCGGCGGAATCAGTCGAGCCAACCCGGGGCGCATAGTGGGAAAGGGCTAACAGGGAACTTCGCTCCACGGAGCGATACCTAGGTGCAATATGATTCAGATGTATACTTACCTGGACGTGGCCGACAACACCGGCGCTAAAGAGTGCATGTGCATCAAGGTGTTGGGCGGGACCAAGCGCCGTTACGCGGGCCTGGGCGACGTGATCATCGCCAGCGTGAAGAAAGCGATTCCGGGCGCGGACGTGAAGCCGGGCGAAGTGGTCAAGGGCGTGATCGTCCGCATCAAGCAGCCCACGCGCCGCGACGACGGCAGCTATGTCCGCTTCGACCGCAATGCCCTGGTGCTTCTTAACAAGGAAGACAACGATCCGCGCGGCACGCGCATCTTCGGCGCCGTTGCCCGCGAGTTGCGCGACCGCGGCTTTATGAAAATCGTTAGCCTGGCGTCGGAAGTAGTATGAGGGATTTGACCACGGATTACACGGACTGCACGGATAACCAAAAATCGTTGCTTTGTAGCCATCTGTGTTATCCGTGCAATCCGTGGCTAGAAAAAAGTCATGAACATCAAGAAAGACGACATCGTGGAAATCATCACCGGCGACGACGCGGGCACGGCCGGCGCGCGGACCACGGGTCGCGTCTTGCGCGTGTTGCCCAAGGAAAACAAGGTCATTGTCGAAGGCATCAACAAAGTGTATCGGCACATGCGGCCGAGCCGGCGCAACCCGCAAGGCGGCCGCTTGTCCAAGGAAATGCCGATCTCGTTGTCCAACGTGCAGCTCTTTTGCGGCGCCTGCCGGCGCGGCGTGCGCCTTGGCAAGCGCTATACGGCGGACGGACGCAAGGAACGCTATTGCAAAAAATGCGGCGCCGGTTTGGGCTTCTTGAGCAAGGCCCGCGCCGCGTACGCGGAGAAATAGTGTTGGTAAGTGGTGAGTAGTGAGTGGTAAATAGTCAGCGAGATCGGTCGAGGCTGCAGTCCCTTTGAGGTTGCTATGGCGCGGTTGCAGGATCGCTACAAGAAGGAAATCGTGCCCCAGTTGCAGCAAAAACTGGGACGCAAGAACCTGATGAGTCTGCCCAAGCTGCAGAAGATCGTTGTCAACATGGGCGTCGGCAAAGCGCTCCAGGACAAAAATCGCATGGAGCAGTCCGCCGAGCAGTTGACCCAGATCACCGGCCAGCGCGCTTTGGTCACCAAGGCCAAGCAAGCCATCAGCGGTTTTCGGCTTCGTGAGGGCAACGAGATTGGCTGCAAGGTGACCTTGCGCGGCAAGCGCATGTACGAGTTTCTTGATCGCCTTATCAGCATCGCCCTGCCGCGTATTCGCGATTTTCGCGGCATCAATCCCAAGAGCTTTGACGGCAACGGCAACTACAGTCTTGGCCTCGCGGAACAGTTGGTGTTCCCCGAAATCGACCCCGACAAGACGAATTTCACTCAGGGCATGGACGTGACTTTCGTCACCAACACGCGCAACGATGACGAGGCCCGCGAACTCTTACGGCTGTTCGGCATGCCGTTCCGAGAAGCTTAACCCCAACGCCCAACGAGCCCGACGCGCAAGCAAGGGCCCCCCACAGGACTAAGCAATGTCGACCCGTGCGAAACTCGTGGAATTCCACAGGCAACTAAAGCAAGTGGAAGAGAGCAAGAAGGACCCCAAAAAAGGAAAACTCCGTCCGCGCGATAGGATACGCATCCGTCTGCGCTGTCGACTGTGCGGGCGGCCGCGCGCGGTTTATCGCAAGTTCGGCGTTTGCCGCATTTGCTTCCGGGACATGGCCTCCAAAGGACTCATCCCCGGCGTCCAAAAAGCCAGTTGGTAGTTCGCACGCTCCGCGAGGCGACCGTATTCGCCTCAACCGCAACGCGGGGCCTACGTTGAAGAGATAATGCCATGATGACCGACCCCATTGCCGACATGCTGACCCGGATCCGGAACGGCAATCGTATTGAAGCGCCGGCGGTCGATATGCCGTCCACCCATACGAAGGAACGCCTCGCCCAGGTCCTGAAAGACGAAGGCTTTATCCTCGACTTTCAGGTCGGCAAGATCGTTGACGAAGGCGGCCAGAAAAAACTGCACAGTCCCGCCGATGAGAAAGAGCCCAAAAAAGTCCTGCGCGTCTTTCTGAAGTATGGTCCGGAAGGCGAAAAAGTCATTCGCATTATCGAACGGGTCAGTACGCCGGGTCTCAGGATCTATCGCAGTTACAAGCAACTATCGCCGGTGCTCGATGGATTGGGAATTGCAGTCCTGAGCACCAGCAAAGGCATCATGAGCGATCGCCAAGCCCGCGCGCAGCGCCTGGGCGGCGAGATACTGTGCAAGGTGTGGTAGGGCGTTAGCCAGCCTGTCCTAGAATTTGCGAGCAACGCAAGGGTTCGACTATGTCGCGTATCGGCAAACAACCGGTGGCAATCCCAAGCGGCGTCAAGGTCCAGGTGACCGGCGGCAAGGTCCTCGTCGAAGGTCCAAAGGGCAAACTGGAGTTTGCGCCGCATCCGGCTCTGAAAGTCGAGCTGGACGACAAGGCCAAAGCCGTGCGCGTGAGCCGTCCCGACGACGAACGGCAGAACCGCGCTTTGCACGGCCTGACGCGTTCGCTGATCAACAACATGGTTGAAGGCGTCGTCAAAGGTTACGAGAAAAAACTGAAGATCGAAGGCATCGGCTATCAGGCGCGCATGGACAAGAAAACCGTCGTGTTGACAGTCGGCTACGCCAATGCGGTAAAAATGACGCCGCCCGACGGCGTGACCGTCGAGCTGCCCGATCCGACCACGATCATCATCAAGGGCGCGGACAAGCAAAAGGTCGGCCAATTCGCCGCCGAGGTCCGCAAAGTCCGCAAACCGGAGCCCTATAAAGGCAAGGGCATTCGTTACGAGAATGAGCAGGTCCGCCGCAAGGAAGGCAAGTCCTTCACGAGCGGCGGCTAGTCCAAGATCAACCCGCGGTCGGCAATCGTGGGTTCCAAAGGCAGGACGACATGGACCAGCAAAAAGCGAAAAAGATCCGGCAACTGCGCCGGCGGCGGCATGTCCGCAAGAGAATCGTCGGTACTCAGGAGCGCCCGCGCTTGTCGGTCTTCCGTAGTTCCAAGCACATTTACGCCCAGCTGATCGACGACCTGCAAGGCGTGACCTTGGGCGCCGCCAGCAGCCGCACCAAGGGGCAGACGGAGTTAAAATACGGCGGCAACGTCAATGCCGCCAAATCCGTCGGCAAGAAAATTGCCGAGGTCGCCAAAGAGAAGGGCATTGTCAAGGTCGCCTTCGACCGCGGCCATTACAAATATCACGGCCGCGTGAAGGCGCTGGCCGACGCCGCCCGTGAAGGCGGCTTGCAGTTCTAATTGCGCCACCTCCCCTCGCCCTCAGGGAGAGGGGTTGGGGTGAGGGATCAAGCGGCAACAGGAGCAAAGAAATGGCGAGAGATCGTGACCGAGACCGAAAAGAAGCGCGGCAAGACGGACTGGAAGAGCGCGTGGTGAAGATTCGTCGCTGCGCCGCCGTGGTCAAGGGTGGCCGCCGCTTTAGCTTCAATGCCCTGGTCGTCGTCGGCGACAAGAACGGTCGCGTCGCCTGCGGCTACGGCAAGGCCAACGAAGTGCCCCCGGCGGTCGAGAAGGCCGCCAAGGACGCCCAGGAAACCATGAAGCGGCAACTGCGGATTTCGCTCAAGGGCGAAACGATACCGCATCGCGTCGTGGGCCGGTTTGGCGCCAGCCGCGTCATCCTCGTTCCCGCAGGTCCGGGCACCGGCGTCAAGGCGGGTCCCGGCGTTCGCGATGTGCTAGAATGTGTCGGCGTGCACAACATCCTCACAAAGACCCACGGCAGCACGAACTCGATCAACTTGGTAAAGGCTACCATTCAAGGGTTGCTGCAGTTGCGTACCCGCGAAGAAGTGGCGGCGCTGCGGGGCGTCGCACTCTGACCTGCGGCAACTAACATTTGGAATCAACATGGACCTTTCAACGATTCACCAAGGCATTACCCGTCGAAAACCCAAGAAACGAGTGGGCCGCGGGCCCGGCAGCGGTCACGGCAAGACCGCCTCGCGCGGCAGCAAGGGCCAGTACTCGAGCGCCGGCGCCAAGATGTTCCACTGGACCTTCGAAGGCGGACAGATGCCACTGTTCCGCCGCATCCCCAAGCGCGGCTTCAGCCACGCCACCTGGGCCAAGAAGTACCATGTCATTAATGTCGGCGACCTGGAAGCGTTCGACAACGGCGCCACCGTCGGACCGGAAGAATTGAAGCAGACCGGTCTGGCCAAAGGTCCGTCCGACGGCGTCCGCGTGCTGGGCGGCGGAAGCTTGACCAAAAAGCTCACTGTAAAGGCGCACGGCTTTTCGGAATCCGCAATCAAGAAAATCAACGACGCCGGCGGCAAGACGGAAGTCATTCCCGGGCCGAAGAAGCCCGTGCGGAACAAGATGAAGCCGCGGAAGCACAAAGCGTGATCGACTCCCTTTCACACCTTATGAAAGGTAGTCTTGCCTTTTTTCCCCATCCTCTTTACTGTTGCGGTATTAGGGATGGGGTCGCTAGCCCGAGATGTGAGCGCGGCACACTAGTCCGACGCGTAAGTGAGGGACACTAGAGCGCGTTTCACACTGGTGTAGCGGAACTCGCCAGAGTTCCGACGCGGAACCCGCCGGAATTCTGGCGAATTCCGCTACAGGAATCTGCAAGCGCCCTAGTCGGACACAGGTGAAGTTCGCGAGGATGCTCCGGTATTTGTGAGGAACGCAATCATGGCTTCGGCCGCGATCAAATCGGCAGTCAGCTCTTTGGGCCAAAGCCGCCTGTTCACCATCTTCAAGATCAAAGAGCTGCGTCAAAAGGTCTTCATCACCTTCCTGTTTCTCGCGATCTATCGCATCGGCTTCCACGTTCCCTTGCCGATGATCAATCAAATCGAAATGTCCAAGAAGATGCGCGGCTCGGACGAAGGCCTGCTCGGACTGATTTCGATGTTCTCCGGCGGCAGCCTTAGCCAGAGCACCATCTTCGGTCTGGGTATCATGCCTTATATTTCGGCCTCGATTATCTTCCAGCTTCTGGCCAGCGTCTATCCGCCGCTTGAAAAGCTGCAAAAAGAAGGCGAGGCCGGCCGCAAGAAGATCAACGAATACACCCGCTACGCCACCGTCGGCATTTGCTTCATCCAGGCTTGGTTCTGGGTAACCTACATTTCCAAGCCCAGCGCGGAAGGAGGGATGGGGCTTTCCTACGAAGGCTATAGTGGCTTCTGGTACGTGCTCAACTCGATCCTGCTCATGACCACCGGCACTGTCTTTCTCATGTGGATCGGCGAGCAGATCGACGAATACGGCGTCGGCAACGGCATCAGTCTCTTGATCATGGCGGGCATTATCGCGCGCATTCCCGATGCCACGTACAGTCTCTTGTTCGAGCGCGGCCAGCTCAAGCCGTCCGTGTTCACGCTGGGAGGCAGCAGCACCGGCGGCGACGTCGGTCTGGAAAAGATCATCGTGCTGTTGTTGCTGTTCGTCGGCGTCGTGGTCGCCATCATCGCCATCACCAAGGGGCAGCGCCGCATTCCCACGCAATCGGCCAAGCATGTGCGCGGCCGGCGCGTCTATGGCGGCACGCGCCAATTCCTGCCCCTGCGCGTCAATCAAGCGGGCGTCATGCCGGTCATCTTCGCCAGCAGCCTTTTGCTCATTCCCGTGTTCGCCTTCAAATGGGTCGCGCAGGTCTTCAACGCCAACTGGGCCTATGACCTGTCCTATTCCTTTGAACGGCAAGGCTACCTCTACAATATCTTCTACATCCTGCTGATTTACTTCTTCTGCTATTTCTGGACGGCCATTACCTTCAATCCCAAGGACATGGCCAATAATCTGAAGGACTACGGCAGCTTCATTCCCGGATATCGGCCCGGCAAACGCACCGCCGATTATCTGGAAAAAGTGATCATGCGCATCACCTATGTCGGCGCGGCATTCCTCGCGGTCGTGGCGATCATCCCGAGCATCATCTCCGCGGCCCTCGAAGTGAACTACACCGTCGCCAGCTTCTACGGCGGCACCGGACTTTTGATCGTCATCAGCGTCGCC
Organism: Gemmataceae bacterium; assembly: GCA_022616245.1. GTDB lineage: Bacteria > Planctomycetota > Planctomycetia > Gemmatales > Gemmataceae > JAKEFD01. The sequence goes on along the minus strand of JAKEFD010000348.1, from coordinate 8,026 downwards.
CTCGACCTGGTGCAAAAAATCAACAGCCATTTGGTCATGCGCAATTACCAAGGCCTGACCGACGATTAGCGCGGAAGCGGAACTCGCCAGAGTTCCGTCGGAAGCGCCCGGAATTCTGGCGAATTTGGTGTAGCGGAACTCGCCAGAGTTCCGTCGGCGACCCCCGGAATTCTGGCGAATTCCGCTACGGTTCATTGCGCGAGCCGGCGTTTGAGTGGACTATGCGGCTCATTTTCTTCGGTCCCCCAGGAAGCGGTAAAGGCACCCAGGCCCAGCTTTTGAGCCAGCGCCTCGGGTTGGCGCACATCAGCACCGGCGACATCCTGCGCGAAGCAGTCCGCCAGGATACGCCGGAAGGCCGGCTCGCCAAGCCCTATATGAGCGCCGGCCGCCTCGTTCCTGACAGCGTCGTCAACGAGATTGTCTGTTCGCTGTTTCGCAAAAAGGACAGGCCGGCCCATTTCGTCATGGACGGCTACCCGCGCACCATCGATCAAGCCGAACAATTCGACGAGGTGTTGCACGAACAGGGCCTGGCGCTGGACGGGGTGTTGTCGCTGAAAGTGGACGATGAGGAATTGATTCGCCGCTTGAGCGGCCGCGGCCGCGAAGATGACAGCGTGGACACAGTTCGCAAGCGCTTGCAGATCTTTCACTCGCTCTATCAAGGCCTGTTGGACTACTACCGCAAGAACGGCTTGCTGGTCGAGGTGCCGGGCTCGGGCGAAAAGGAAGCGGTGCACCAGCGCCTCTTGCAAGCACTCGACGGCAAAGTGAAATCCAGCTAAACTCAACAGGAATCTTCCAAGCCGACCGCTCGGCGGCCGGGACAAAGACCGCCGCCGGCCGCTCTGCGGTCGGCTTGGACAACGGGTTAACATTGTGCTACGACAGTTTTTCGCGCAAGCTCCGGAACTGAAATCGCCGCGTGAAATCGGACTCATGCGCGAGGCGGGCAAGATCGTCGCCGAAGCGCTGCGCGTTTGCCGTGCCTTGGCCAAGCCGGGCGTGCGCACCATTGAGATTGATAACGCCGTCGAGGCCCTCTACACCAAGTACGGCGCGTTGCCGCTCTTCAAGGGTTATCGGCATCCCGAGGGCAAAGCGCCGTTTCCCGCCGTTACCTGCATCTCGCTCAACGAGCAGCTCGTGCACGGCATCCCCGGGCAGCGCGAAATCCGCGACGGCGACCTCATCAAGATCGACACGGCCTGTAAGCTCAACGGATGGTGCGCTGACGCCGCTATTACCATCATGGTGGGCAACGTGCGTCCGGAGCGGCGCCGATTGGTGGAAGTCGCCGAGCAAGTATTGCAAATCGCCATCGAGGAAACCGGTCAGCGGCGCTGGTGGTCGGAAATTGCCGCGCGCATGCAGCGCCACGTCGAACTGGGTGGCTTCAGCGTCGTCGAACAGTACGTGGGCCACGGCATCGGCCGCGTCATGCACGAAAACCCGCAGGTGCCGAACTACGTCAGCCGCGACATGAGGAAATACGACTTTCGGCTGGAAGAGGGCCTGGTGCTCGCCGTCGAGCCGATGGTGAATATGGGCCGGGCCGACACGCGAACCCTGGGGGACCAATGGACCGTCGTCACCAAGGACGGCTTGCCCAGCGCGCATGTCGAGCACACGCTCGCGATCACGGCGAACGGAGTGGAGATAATCACGCGGGATGCGTAAGGTCTGACGGCAGGAATCGGGCAAGAAGACAAACAAGAGGAGTTCTCAATGCATCGTCTCTTTTTCCTTTCTATTTTGGTGCTCCTTCCCATGACGCTGATTTCCTCTGTCGCCGCCGATCAGGAAACCACCGACAAAGCCCGCAAATTCCTCGAAAGACACACCGCGACGATCAGGCCCTTGGAAATCGCCGCCAACCGCGCCTGGTGGGACGCCAATCTCACCGGCAAGGACGCGGACTTTAAGCGCAAGGAGGAGGCCCAGAACAAGATCGACGCCGTCCTTGCCGACAAGAAGGCGTTCGAGGAAGTGAAGGCCCTGAAGGAAAGCAAGCGGATCGACGATCCCATCGTGCGCCGCGCCATCGACGTTGTTTATCTCGCGTACCTGGAAAAGCAGCTCGACGTCGATCTCTTGCAAAAAATGACCGCGCTCGCCAACGAGGTGGAAAAGAAATTCAGCACCTTCCGCGCCAAGGTCGACGGCAACGAAATGTCCGACGGCGAAGTCCGCAACGTGCTCAAGACTTCCAAACTCTCGGGCAAGCGCAAAGAGGTTTGGGAAGCGTCCAAGGAAGTCGGCAAAGTCGTCGAGCCCGAGCTCAAGGAGCTCGTCAAGCTGCGCAACCAGGCCGCCAAGAACCTCGGCTTCGCGAACTATCACGCCATGATGCTGAACTTAAACGAGCAGAACGGCGCCGACCTCATCAAGCTCTTCGACAAGCTCGACGACATGACCCGCGAACCTTTCAAAGAGGCCAAGGCGGAAATCGACGTCGAATTGGCGAAAAACTGCGGCGTGAAGGTCGCCGATCTCATGCCCTGGCACTACCACGACGCTTTCTTTCAGGAAGTGCCCGCCGTCTTCCCCGCCGACCTGGATAAGATTTACGCGAACCTGGACCTCGTCAAGCTATGCCGCGACTTCTACCGAGGCATCGACCTGCCCATCGACCTGGTGATCGAGAAATCCAACAACGATTTCGCGCCGCGCTCCGGCAAGAACCCGCACGCCTTCTGCACCGACATCAGCCGCGACGGGACCGACGTGCGCGTGCTCGCCAACATCGTCCCCAACGAATACTGGATGGCCACCATGCTCCACGAGTTCGGCCATTCCGTTTACACGAGCATCAACATCCCCGAGCGGCTTCCTTATGTCCTCCGCACCGAGGCCCACATCCTCACGACCGAAGGCGTGGCCATGATGTTCGAAAAGCTCTCCAAGCGGCGTTCCTGGCTCGAGCAGATGGGCGTCAAAGTCGACGGTCCGCGGGCGTTCGACGAAACCGCTTCCAAGATGCTGAAGTATCGGCTGTTGATCTTCTCACGCTGGTGCCAGGTCATGCTGCGTTTCGAAAAAGGCATGTACGAGAATCCGAATCAGGACCTGAACAAGCTGTGGTGGGACACGGTGGAGAAATACCAGCTGCTCAAGCGTCCGCCCAAGCGCAACGCCCCGGACTACGGCAGCAAGATCCACATCATCGTCGCCCCTGTGTATTACCACAATTACATGATGGGCGAGCTGTTCGCCTCGCAGCTCCACCACGCCATCGCCCGCGACGTCTACAAGGGCGCCAATCCGGACACCGTGATCTATGTCGGCAGCAAAGCGGTTGGCCGATTCATGAAGGAGAAAGTCTTCGACCCGGGCCGCACCCTGCCGTGGAACGAGCTGACCCGCCACGCCACCGGCGCGGACCTAAGCCCGGCGGCGTTTGCCAAAGAGTTTCAAGGAAAGTAATTGGATTTCTGATTTTGGATTGGTGGTTTTCGATTACGAATCACCAATCGAAAATCACCAATCAAAAATCGAAAATGGCCGAGACTCCATCCAGCGAGCAACTGGAAACGTTCGCGAATCAGTACCCGAATCGGGATTACGTGATCGAGATCGTCTGCCCGGAGTTCACGAGCGTGTGCCCCAAGACGGGCCAGCCGGACTTTGGCACCATCACGTTCACGTATACGCCGGCGGAAAAGTGCGTGGAGCTAAAGTCGCTGAAGCTGTATTTGCAGCGCTACCGCAATGAAGGCATCTTTTACGAAACGATTGTGAATCGGCTGCTCGAAGATTTCGTCAAAGCGTGCCAGCCCAGACGCTGCAAAGTGGTCGGCGCCTTCACGCCGCGCGGCGGCATCACCACCACGGTCACCGCCGAATTCAATCGCGTGGGTTAGAACTCCGATTCTGACCGGACAGAACCGGAGTTCTATCCCACGGCTTTGAGATGAAAGCTACGCTACCTTGATCGCGTTCCAAAGACGAACGTCGGGCAGCGCCTGGCGCACCGCCGTCTGGGCAAGTTGCTTCACATAGAACGTTGTCGTTTCCCCCTGCAAGACCACGCCCTCCGGCGAAAGCTGCACGGCCAAGTTGCGCACGCGCCGCCCCGTCCGCACTGCCACGCACGATTCCAATTCCGAACGCAGGTGGGGGAAATCGAGGATCATGATTTTGACCTCAGGAGATCGGTCAGGATCGGAATCGGATCGGAATCCTAACTACGTCTCGCTGCCCAAGGTCAAGGCAGCGTTTGCCCGTTTCCAGGTCGTTGGCTCGCAAAAAACCTTGCAAAAACGGCATTTTCTTCTAGTGCAAGTTCCGGACCAATTGCGATAATGACCACTGGTCCTCCTTGTAGGACGGCTCTCCAGGGCCATCCGGACGGGCCAGGAGACCCGTCCTACTTCCAAAGGTCGTGGATGAGGGTGAACGGATGCGGGCCGGCGGATTGCGGATTCTAGGTTGCTGCATCGGCTTTTGGTGGACAATCTCCGTTCATGCCGGCTTGTACAACACCGGCGAGGTCTTTCCCCTTTCCGACGATTTTCTCGGCAAATTCCGGGCAACGTATCTTCAGGTTCGCAGCATCGGGGCGCCGAAAGTCGAAGTCGACAATCCCGTTAGGCGCCGCTACCTGCTCGCGGAATTCGCCTCTAAAGCCGATGCGAATCTGCTAACGGAAGAGCAGAAAATCAACCTGAGTGAGGTGCTCATTCGCCGCCGTCGTACTCAGGAGGCAATCCACCTTCTTCAACCGCTGTCGCGCGGCAAAAACCTGTTAGCGCAAAGCAACCTGGCCACCGCCTACTTTCATGCCCAACAACTTGATCGCGCCCAAGTCACGATCAAAGAGGCCTTGAAAGTATGGCCAGAGCATTTCGGAGGCATGGACGAAGCAATCGTGAAGTTTTACCAGAGCATTGGTTGGACGGAACACGAGTTGAACTACTATAAGAAGGCAGAGAAGTACTTTGAGCAGCTTGTGCGCTTGCGCCTGCGCGAGTCCTTGCAGAAAAAAGCCATGTTCGAATCCGTCGACGCGCTGTTCGATGACGGCAAGAATCCGCCCAGCCCGGTGCGCTTCATCGCCGAGAGCGGCAAATTCGAGGCCGGCAGGATCGCCAAGGCCGAGAAGGCCAAGCTGCCGCGCGACGCTTTGGAAATCGTTCAGCAGCTTTTGATCTGGCTGCCGGAAGATCTGCGTCTGTATTGGCTGCTGGGCGAAATCTACAACGCTATGGCGGACAACCCGGATCCGGACAATCGCCGTAAGTATCTTTTGGCCGCGAAACAGATTTTCGATGAGCTTGCGCCGCCGCCGCCGGCTTCGGGTTCGCTTCGCGCCAAGGAATTCCTCAAACATTTGCGGACGCTGCGCGATTTTGAGGTCCCTCGCGAAAACGAGATCGACATCGGACAAATCGAGAAGAAGATCGACGATAACCCCAAAAACATCGGGCCGGACTTGCGCACCCTGGGCATTACCTTGGGCGTGGGCATCGTCGCCGGCTTCTTTCTCTTGTGGCAACTACAGGAGATCAAACGACGCCGGACTCGTTCCTAGTGAACAATAGTCGTTTACGTTTCGCGCTCGCAGTATCGATTGCTGCGGCATGTAGCGAGCGCGAAACGTAAACAATAGAGTAATCCCTCATCCTAGGAGACGCTGCAATGATTCACGGATTCACTCGTCTATTGCTGGTGTTCACCTGCGCCGGCTTTCTCGCCGGCCTGGCCGCGACCGCTCAGGAAAAGAAAAAAGAAAAGGACCCGCTGGAGGGCAAGAAGGGCAAGACCATCGGCAAGCTCATGGCCAAGGACGCCAAGAAGGGCTTTATTGAAGTGAAGGCGGACGGTGAAGAAAAGCCGCGCCGCTACGTGCCGCAGTGGAAAGGCGGCCTCCCGGCCGATGGCGGCGGTTTCGATAAGAACGTCCTCAAAGTCTTCGAGAAGCTCGAGGTCGGCAGCCGCATCGAAGTCGAGTGGGTCTTCGAGGAACGGCTTAGAGCCCTGAAAGTGAAGCTCCTGGCGCCGCCCAAAGAAAAGGACAGTTGAAACCGCAGATGAACGCAGATGCACGTAGATAGTGAAAAACTGTGCCTGAGCCACGCACTATCTGCGTTCATCTGCGTTGATCCGCGGTTTCTCTTAAATCATCCCGTTTCGGAAAACACCATGCCACGAAGTCTATTGATCGCCCTTTTTGCCGTTTTCGTTTTTTCCCCAACTGCTCCTGCCCAGACCAAGGCTTCGCAGATCGCCAAGAAGCTCGGCTGGCATTCTGAATTGGACGGGGCGCGCACGCTCGCGCGCCAAACCGGCAAGCCGATCTTTCTCGTCTTTCGCTGCGATCCCTGAGGGGACTGCTGGAAATTCGACGAGCAGGTTGTTCGTCTGGAGAAAATCGCCGACCTGGCCGACGCCTTCGTGCGCGTGCGCATGTTGCGCATCACCGGCGTGGACCTGGGCATTTACGACTTCGACCACGATCTCACCTGGGCGGCGTTCTTCATGAATGCGGACGGCGTGGTCTATGGACGCTTCGGCGGCCGCGACGCCAAAAGCGCCGATTCGCACAACACGCTCGAAGGCTTGCGCTTCGCCATGGAGGCGGCATTGGAAACGCACAAAGTCCGCGCCCACGAAAAACGCCCAGCCGCGGACCCGGTTCGCATTGAGGATTTGGCTGCCGCACGCCGCTACAACGGCTGCATCCATTGCCATCAGGTCAAGGAGATCATTCGCCAGGATGAAAAAGACAAGGGCGTCTGGCAGCGCGACAGCGTGTGGGTCTATCCGTTGCCGGAGAATATCGGTCTGACACTCGACAAGAACCGCGGCAACCTCGTGCACGCGGTTGCCGCCCAATCCCCAGCCGACAAAGCGGGGCTGAAACCGGGCGACGTGCTGCGAACCATCCAGGGACAGCCGGTTCATTCTTTCGCCGACGTCCAGTACGCCCTGCACAAGGCGCCGCTCGAAGGCCAGATCGAAGTCGGCTGGACGCAAGCCGGCCAAGCCCGTAAGGCGACGCTGACCTTGGCGAAAGGCTGGAAGAAAACCAATATCACCTGGCGGCCGTCGCTCTTGGACATCCTGCCCTCGTTCACGGTTTTTGGCTACGACCTGAGCGCTGCCGACAAGAAGAAAATCGGCCTCGGTGAGAAACAACTCGCATTCCAGCAAATCGCGCCGGTGCACGAAGAGGCCTATGCCATGGGCGTACGCGAAAAAGACGTTATTCTCGGCTTGGACGATTTGAAGCTGGAGATGACCGCGGAAGGATTTCTGGCCTATGTTCGGCAGAACTTCCTCGTCGGCGACCGGCTGACTCTGAATCTGCTTCGGGATGGCAAGAAGTTGGACTTGCGCGTGAAGTTGAAGTGATCTGATTCATTGATTCATCGCTTCGCGCTCGCGCGATGCTGTCGTTTATACAATCCAACGAGCGCGAAACGATGAATCAGCCTGCTCACTAGGTTTTGGGCGCTTCCGTGGAGGAGGCTTGTCCCTCGGGCGCTGCCTCTTCCTGCTGTTCTTCTTGCTGTGGCTCGTCTTCCTTCTCGATGCGCGGCGCGGGAGCCGCCTTCTTCTGCTTGGTTTCGCCGGCTTTTAGAAGCTCGAGGTAGGCAGTGCGGCCGGCGTCTCCCAAGCGGCGCTCGTGGCGGCGAATGATGCGCGTGTAGCCTCCGGGACGGTCCTGGAAACGTGCCGCGATTTCGCTGAACAGCTTCTGCATAATGGTGCGCTCGTCCGGCTTGTCGTCTTTCATGCCGGTGGCCGGCTTGACCTCGGCGTCGGACGAGGGTCCCATCCGCGAGACCGCCAAGCGCCGCGCGTGCAGCGTCCCCTTCTTGGCCAGCGTGATCAGCTTCTCCACGAACGGACGCACCGCCTTGGCTTTTTCCAAGGTCGTGATAATCCGCTCGTTGCGGAATAGCGCAAGCGCCAGATTGCGATACAACGCCAATCGATGCGACGCGTTTCGGCCTAACTTGCGGCCTGCTTTTCGGTGACGCATGGCAGTTCAGGGGTTGGGAGTCAGGGGTCAGGA
>JAKEFD010000347.1 GCA_022616245.1 Gemmataceae bacterium | reverse complement strand
CTGGACTCCAAACAGCTGCGGCACGAAATAAACCAAAACTCAAACCCAGAAGAGGTTTAACACAAACTGCAACAACGGTTCGTTAACGCCGTTGGGTGGCACGACCCCGCACAGTGCCTCGGCCGTTTGAGGGAGATGGCCGCAGTTGCAGGGTTCCGCCATTTGGACGAGCTAAACGAGTGGCACCAAAAGAATGGCGGCGCCAGAGACTTCCATGTGCTGTGGGATCGGTTCGTGGAGTCGCTTGCCCAGAAGCCGGCCTAACACCAGACGTTACAATTCGTTCGATTCGTTGAATTCGTTTAATTCGTTGGGTTCGTTTAGGGGAGGGAGGTGTCCGGTTGAAAAATAGACGAATTCTGCAAGTTGTGTGCTCTGTGCTCGGCGTCACTTATAGCGACGAATTCGATTAATGACCGCAGAACCTAAAATAAACGAATCCGCTGAGGCCTGGGTTTTGACAATGCAGCGGGTTGTCAGGTTTGCAAGACGGATTGACTAAGTAAGCTGACGCTAATATGTGGGGGGGAGTACGTGGTGGCGCTTGACGCTCCGGCCATGGTTCAAAGACCGGCTGTGAAGGGGGGGTGTGAGCGATTTGCACAGACTTTTTTACAGATACCCGTCCACCGTCGCCCACTTTTGAACCATGCCACGCTCCGGAGATTTTTTGAGTCGCAATGTGTTTCGTAACAAAGAGTTGCGTAATGCTTCCAGAGCGTCACTTATGACGAAAATCTGACGCTTCGAACGGTTGACGCTCCGGATTTTTCTACGGCAGCTTTGGCTCGAACTTCTCCCCTTGTGCAATTCGGTAATACCGGTCCACCGCCAGATCCTTGCCGTCGATGACCTGGTCCTCGCCCGAGGCCCATTCGATGGTGATGCGCGTGATCTTGGTTAGATCGCCGAGGCCGAAGAGATGTCGCGGGTCGTTGGTGGCGAGGTAGCTGCCGCCGCCATAGACGAAGCGGGTTTGCTTGTCGCCGCCGGCTTCGAGGATAATGCGCGTGCCGACGATGTCCGCGTTGTCCTTGCCGCGCAGCTCCAGGCCGAGCCAGTGCGGCCGTTTGCCACCTTCGCCGATGATGCCGCGAATGATCTTGAGCGGCTCCTGCACGTTGCTGATGACGAAGTCGGCCCGGCCGTCGTTGTCCAGGTCGCCCATGGCCAGTCCGCGGCTGCGGTGCTCGCCATGGAAATACGGGCCGCCTTGCTTGGTGATGTCGCGGAACTTGCCTTTGCCGAGATTCCGCAATAGCACCGGCTTTTGCGCCAGGCCGGCGAACTTCGGGTGACGGATGACGTGGCCATTGGCGATGATGATGTCTTCCCAACCGTCCTGATCGACGTCGACAAAGGCGGTGCCGAAGCCGACGTACTTTTGACCGATGGCGGCGATGCCGGTAACCGAGGTGCTGAACAGGAACTGCTCCTTGCTGCCGACGACGCCGAGGTTGCGGTAGAGAGCGTGCAATTCGTTTTCGTAGTTGGTGACGAACAGGCTGGGCCAGCCGCCGCGTTCGTAGTCGCCGACAGCCAAGCCCATGCTGCCCTGGGCGACGCCGCGCTCGTCGCAGGCCACGCCGCGCAATAGCGCCATTTCCTCAAACTTCCAGTTGCCGCGGTTGTAATAGAGAAAGTTGTTGACTGTGTCGTTGGCCACGTAAATATCCGGCTTGCGGTCCATGTTGAGGTCGACTGCGATGACGCCCAGCCCCTTGCCCATGCCGACTTGCTTGCCGTCCTGATCGAGCATGCCGACGACTTTGAGGCCCGCCTCTTTGCTTACGTCGGTGAAGGTGCCGTTGCCGTTGTTGCGGAAGAGCTGATGCGGCAAGCCCTCGAAGCGCGAGGGCGGGCACACGTCTTTTTTGACGTCCGACGTGTAACCCTGACACGGCGGGTGGTTGTCAAAGGACCAGTTCACATAATGGCAAACGTACAAGTCCGGGTAGCCGTCGCCGTCCAGGTCCGCCCAGGCGGCGCTCGTGGTCCAGCCGCCTGGCGTGAAGCCGGCTTGTTTCGTTACATCGACGAATGTGCGGCCTTTCTTCGGATCCTTTGGATCGACCGGCACGTTGTGATAGAGAACGACTCGACGCCATCCGGTCACCAAGAGGTCCGGCCAGCCGTCGCGATCGTAGTCTGCAACCGCGCCGCCGTGCGTGTAGAACAGCGGCGCGTCGAGGCCGGCGTCTTTGGTCACGTCCTTGAACTGCCAGTTGCCGAGGTTCTTGTAGAGCCGGCTGGGATGGCCCTTGATCTCTTGATGGTTGGGGCCGTCGTAATAGCCGCCGCCGGCAGCGAAGATGTCGAATAGCCCGTCCTTGTCGAAATCGATTAGAGCCGTGCCGCCGCCCAGCGATTCCAGGATGGCGTAGTGCGGATGCTCTTCACCGGTGCGATACTTGAAGACTTCGCCCAAGGCGGCGGACTTGTCCTCGAACAGCGGGGGCCCGAGCGGCTCGTCGCTGCCGTTTTTCGGCGCAACTGCCACGCTGTTGTTTCGACTGCAGCCCGCCAGGCACAAAGCAATAATCAATGACCAGAAAATAAAGTGCGCGGCTTTCATAAGGCGTCTCCTTCAGATTGCGGACGACGCATGGAGCGTGCCCGCATAAGGGCCATTGTACCTTGGGCGCGCGCTTGTGCTACCGGAAATGATGGAGTACCCTAGAGCAACGCAAGAGTTGAAAAATCCCTCGCTTGCGCGTCGGGCTAGAGTTGAAATCCCTCGCTTGCGCGTCGGGCTAGTGTCCACAAACCGGACTTGAATATGGAAACAGCCAGCTCGGATGCCGTGCCGCGGGCCGAGCGATTGCTAAAGGCCATGCACTCGGTTTTCAGCCACGATCTGCCGAACCAGCTCGTGGTCATCCAGAGTTTGGCGGTGTTGCTCGATCAAGAGGAGAAAGCAAAGCTTTCCCCCGATGGCGTCGACCACCTGGCACGGCTGGCCGGCGCCACGCGGAAGGCGAACCGGCTCGTTCAGTTCTTGAAGCAGATGGCACGGCTTGAAAAGTGGCAGGAACCGATGGAGACGATTCATTTGCCGTTTCTGGCCAGTGAGGTTCGAGCAAAAATCGGAGCGGACCATTTTGGGGGGTCCCCAGTTTCGTTCGTGTGCGACTGGTCCGTCCTGGATGTGAAAGGTCCGCCTACCACGTTGGCAAAAGCACTCGTGGCAATCCTTCAGTGCGGGTTGGAACCGGTTCAAACGCCGGAGGTAGAAATTACGTTGAGTTCGCGTCAAGCTGGCCACGACGTGCGCCTGGACATCGTCCTTTCGCCTTGGCCCGGGGCGCAATTTGCGACAGAACAGACTCGTGCTGTCAGCCAAGACACGATGCTGCAATCATTGGAAATGAAACTGGCCGTGGAGTTATTGACATGCTGGGGCGCTCAATTGCGCATGCCTCCTCAGGGAGTCGGCGAATGGAGGGCTTCTGTGATCATACCCGCCGGCTAGACGCCCGGCCTTAGGAGACGCCTCCGTTCCATGTCGGAAACGCTCGAGCTATTCCTGGTTGAGGACGACGACGACTTTGCCTACCTCATGCGCAAGAGTCTCGAGCGGGCGGGGCACAAGGTCACCGTCTGCCACAACGGCGCCGACGCGCTCATCGTTCTGGGTCACAGCCAGTTTCAGCTCGTGCTCTTGGACCACGGCTTGCCGGACATGGGCGGCTTGGAGCTGCTGCACACCCTCAAGCGCGAGGGCATTGTCACGCCGGTATTGATGGTCACCGGCCGCGGCGACGAGCACCTGGCGACGCAGGTGCTGCGGGCGGGCGCCCTCGACTATGTCGTCAAGGATAGCGCCCTCACGTTTCTGGCGGACCTGCCCAAGCGCGTGCAAGAATCCGTCACGCGCCACCGTTTGCAGCAAACAAACCGCCTCCTCATCGAAGCCCTGGAATCGGCCCGCGACGGCGTCCTGATCACCGACTTGCAAGGCGTCATCCAGCACGTCAATGGCGCCCTGGAGCGCATGTTCGGCTATGAACGCGAAGAGCTGGCCGGGCAGACGCCGCGCGTCTTCAAGTCCAATGTCCATGCCCGCGAACTGTATGAGGAACTGTGGCGTACCATCCTCGCGCGCAGCAGTTGGCAAGGCGAGCTCATCAATCGCCGCAAGGACGGCACGCTGCTCGACGTGTCGTTGGCGATCTCGCCGATCCTCGACAGCCGCGGGCAATTGACGCATTTCGTCGGCATCTATCGCGACATCACCGAGCGCAAACTGATGGAACGGCAACTGTTCCACGCACAGAAAATGCAAAGCGTGGGCACGCTGGCCGGCGGCGTCGCTCATGAATTCAACAATTTGCTCGCCGGCGTCCAGGGCTATGCCTCGCTGGGACTGCGCGAAACCGGCGTGCCCGCCACGGCCCGGCAGTTCTTCGAGTTCATCGTGCAGCTTTCCGATAGGGCCGCCAACCTCACGCGGCAGTTGCTTGCCTTCGCGCGCAAGCCGGCGCTTACCCGGCAACCGACTTCGATGGTCAAGCTGCTGCAGACCACTGCCAACCTGGTTCGCACCAGCCTTAAGGTGGAAGTGGAGGTCGAAGCGCCCCAGACCGAGGACGACCAGGGGCTGTTGAGCATGGCGGACTCGAATCAGTTGCAGCAAGTGCTGATCAACCTGGCACTCAACGCTCGCGACGCCATGCCGCAGCCGGCGCCGCATCCGGTCGTGTTTAGGCTGCAACACGTCGTCTTGGCCGGCGAAATGCCCGGCTTTCCCGATAACGTGCCGGCGGGAGACTATGTCGTTTTGTCCGTGGCCGATCGCGGCGCGGGCATGTCGCAAGCGGTCCTGTCGCAGGCGCTCGACCCTTTCTTCACGACCAAGGACGTGGGCCAGGGGACCGGCCTGGGCCTGCCCGTCGCTTTCGGCATCATCCACGGGCACTTCGGCTTTTTGAACATTCAATCGGAAGTCGGCAAAGGCACGCGCGTCAGCCTGTATCTGCCGCGCTTAACCGCTGCCGGCCCGATCAAGGTGGCCGTCCAGACGCCGGTGCTGGAACCGGATCATCCGCCCGGCAAGAATATCCTCGTGATCGACGATGAAGAAGCGGTGCTCGACGTGGTGCGGCGTTTTTTGCAAATCGCCGGCCACACTGTCCATTGCGCGACCAGCGCCAAGCAAGGCCTGGAACTCATGCACAACGGCCCGAGCATGGACATGGCCATTCTCGACCTCATGATCCCGCACGAAGAAGGCAGCGCGAACTTCCGGGCCTTGCGCGCGCGCTCACCGAAACTGCCGATCCTGTTGTGCACGGGATTGCTGCAAAACGATCAGTCGCAACAGATGCTCCAGCAAGAAGGCGTCGATCTGTTGCGCAAACCTTTTCGCATGAACGAGCTGTGGTACGCGGTCAACAAAGCCATTTCCTGATGTCTCCCCTCACCCTCAGGGAGAGGGGTTGGGGGTGGGGTGAGGTCTCCGATTCTCCCCTCGCCCTTTGGGAGAGGGGTCGGGGGTGAGGGGTTTTTCACGACTCGATTCCCGCCTATCTTAGTGCGCACTAGGTTTTTCCGGTTTTCTTATCCTTTTTTCGCTTGACAGGAGGTGCCTGCCAGCTGACGATATAACTCACATTTTGGAAAGGTCGGCGGCGGAGGTGTTCTCATGCCGTCTTTGCCCGACAACGCGTGTTTGGCGCAACCCTGCGAAAAAGCGAAGGGGGGGGGCGCTCGATCTGCGCGCCCGCTGGGTTCCGCTTCTTGTCGGCAGCGTTCTATTAGCCGCCGCGTCTTTAAAAGCCCATGCTCTCTTCACCGATTCGCCGCCGGAATCCGGCATTTTCCAAGCGAAATGGTTCCAGGTCATGCTCGTCGAGGCTGAGTTGGCGTGCGGCTTGGCGCTGTGGTTGGCCCTGTGGCCGCGCGTGACGCGCTGGGCGGCGATGCTGCTGTTCGCCGCTTTCTTCGGTGTGGCGCTATCGCAAGCCCTCGGCGGGGCGCGGTCGTGCACCTGCTTTGGCAGCAACGTGCAGGTGCAACCGTGGCTGGCGGTGGGTTTGGATGTTGGAATGGTGCTTGCGCTCGTCAACTGGAATGTAGCGCGAAGTCCTGTCATGGACCGGCCTGTCTTCGACGCGCGCTTTGCCATCGCGGTCGCGCTCCTGGGTTTGGTTTCGTTTCACGTCGCCTTATTTGCGTTCGCGCCTGCACAGGCGATTCTTTTGAGGCTTCCCGATGAAGGCAGATGAAACAAACCAATTGGAACCAGTGGTGGTCCGTCCCTCTGTTTGGAGCCGGACTTGGCCGATCCTCTTGCTCGGGACAATTGCAGCCGCGGCGTTTTGGCTCTCGGAGCGCTCAAAGCATCGCCCCACTGTGCTGGTCGTTGATGCGAAAGAACTGAATTTCGGTGAAACCTGGGAAACGAAAGATTTCCACTGGAAGATCAAGATCACCAACGTGTCGGAAAAAGCCTTGAAGATTAGGGAGTTCGGGGCAAGCTGTGCATGCGTTGTGTGCGAGCCCAAATCACTGAGTTTGGCCCCGGCCGAAAGTGCGGAAGTGAAGCTCAATCTCGACTTAAGGCAAGCTTTTGTAAAAAAGTCGAGTGAGGCAGAAAACGCTGTCTTTGAAACGGAAGTCGCCGCGTTTGTCGAAGGGATGCATCCTCCGCCCATTTGGCGTTTGAAGGGAACCGTCCGGCGCGCCCTACGCTTCGAAAAGTACCCATTGGAAATCAAGGACAACTTGACGCGCGGTCGCGATTTTCCGCTCCAGCTGATTCACGCAAAAGCGCACCCTACGTTGGTGAATGCCAAGTGGAAGGTCATTTGCCCGCCTGAATACGGAACAGCTGCTCTGCTTGCAACTTCCAAACTTCAGGGAACTGTCCAAGCGACCCTCTCGATAAGCCCAAAAATTGCGGTTGGCAAGTTTTCATGTGATGTGGTTTTCGAAACGGACGAAGGAGAGCCGATTGCTTGCGCTCTGCCGGTGCTTGGAAACGTTTCCGAAACCGTTTCGCTGCTCCCGTCGACCCTCGTCTACGGCGCCGCTCCTTTAGGCGCCAGGAAGTCGCAGCATGTGTCCGTGCAGGGCCCTGGAAAAGTCAAGGTCCAAAGAATTGAGTGGGCGAATAAGGACATCGAGGTTGTTAGCACCGAGCGCGAGAATATCTATCAAGTACGAGTTCTGTTTGCGAATAGAGGCCAACAGGAAAGTAATGTTCGATTCTACCTGCACTCGGAAGGTGAAAAACGCGATTTGGAACTTCTATTAATGGTGAGCTACTATGGGACGTAAGAGAAGAATCGAGGCCTACGCCATTGTGGTCTCGATTTGCATTTTCGCAGTCAATTGGCAGTCAGCGCGCGCCGACACGCTCGACGATATTTTCAACCAACTCGAGAAGCGGCGTGCGGAGACCAAGACAGTTTACTATAAGATGTCGGGGACTAAATACCGCACGAAGGACGCGGATGCCGAAGCCGGAGGAAAAGCCCCAGAACACACGAGTCCCATAGAGCTTCTTTTCAAACTCGATTTCACTAAAGGTTGGGTCGCACGTCGGCACAAGTTTGAAGCTCTGAATATCGGAACGCTGAAGTACGAATCTGCAGGCAGGTCAACTTTCTATGATGGATCGGTCGCCAAAATATACAAGCAATACGACCCTGCAATTAAGCCGTCGCTGTCAGAGAGGAACGCGGACATTTACGTCAAGAAACTAACAAAAGGACAACAGGTCGACTGGCTTCAGGACGACGACATGCCCATCTTTCTGTATCATGGCTATTTGGTCTCCGCGAAGAATCCTGATTTCCACATTCAAAAGATCGCCTGTGCTGACCAAAGTTCCTTTCAGCTTGTCGGCACGGCCAAGGTCGGAGATACGGACTGCCATGTGGTCCGAGATACCCTCCAGCAGCGCGGCGACAGCTTCGAATATGCGATCAGCCAAGGGAACGATTTTTTGGTCCTGCGGATGGACCGTCTCCATGACGGCAACCTACGTGCTCGAACCAGTATCAAGCCAAAAAAGCAGGGACGTGCTTGGATTCCGGAGAGCTGGGAAACCGTGATGCTTGGGCCCGGCGGCCGGCTGCTTGAGTCTTCTGCGAAGTACAAAGTAGACGAGGTCGTGCTTAATGAGGTGTATCCGATAGAGGACTTTCAAGGCGACAAGATTCAACCGGGCAATATCATCAGCGACGCTGACAAGAAGGCGTATTTTCAAGCGGACAGCCAAGGGGCCCTGAATCCCATTATTCCCGATGCGCCCCGATCTAGTCCTGTCGTCTTTTACGTCATCGTGACTGTCCTCTTGTTGTCGCTGATCGTTGGCACCGTGGCTTGGATTCGGAGAAAGCATTCAGTCGTTCATTCGACTAAATAAGGAGATTGGCCATGTTTCGAAAGCTGTGTTTCGTTGCGTTTATCTTGGCGCTTCCATGGGGAGTCGCCCCCGTACTTTCTCAGGGAAAGGATTGTCCCTGGAAATGCAAAGTCTTGCACTGTTGGAGGTTCATAACCCAGTCCGGAGTAATACAGTACAGAATGTACGTCGGGGCGCCCTTTAATCCGGATGATGCTACGGATCCAAACAATCAGACATGCCGCATCGTTTCCTATGTCGACGAGCCATATAAGGAGACTAAATGCAAGGAGGATGATAATCCGAAGATTGAAATGGCCGTTTATGAGGCGACCGGCGACATCCACTGTAAAATACCGTACAACCAGAGCCACGGCGAACCGACAAACTGCACAAAGGGCAAGTTACTTGTGGATTCCAAGTGGAACAAACACTCATGTCCCGACACTTAGCGGCGTTTTCTAATCATCTGTGAGCGACTCTCATGAAACCGAACTTTCGGCGTGCGTTTACG
>JAKEFD010000346.1 GCA_022616245.1 Gemmataceae bacterium | reverse complement strand
GCACTGACGAGGTTTTGGAGATTTGCAAGCTGTTTTCAATAAATAGTTTACGACAATTCTCCCGTCAGTGCCACCTGGCGTAAAAATGTGGCATTAACGAGCCGTGCGTGCCACTTCCAATAGGAACTGGGATGACTAGATAACTATCACTGTGTCCGTCGCCGCTGCGCCGTTGACTGTGCCATCGTTGGCAGTGACTTCTACGTGGACCACGTCGCCCGGCTCAGCGAACGCGCTGATGTCGAATGTGTCTGTCAAGCTGGTGGAATTGGGCGTAGAGTGGACGATCACGTTGTTCACGCTCCAAATGTAGTTGATTGTCATTGTGTCGCCGTCGTCGTCGTTGGCGACAACCGTCGCCGTCAAGATGTCGGTTACCGTAGGTGTTTCGGGCGTGATCGACACACTGGCCACAGGCGCGCTGTTGGCGACGGTGAGCGAATCTTCCACGGCCGCGCCAGTCAGCAAGCCGTCGCTGGGGATGACTTCGACGGCGACCACCTGACCCTTGTCGCCGTTGCCCAGCACAGAAAGATCCAAGGTGTCGGTGGTCTCGGTTGTGGTGATGGTCTTCACCACTTCGCCGTTGACGGTCCAGTTGTAAGTGAATGTGATCGGGTCGCCGTTGGGATCGGAGGCGGTGACGTTGGCGGTTAGCGTGTCGTTGGTTTCGGCCGGATCGGGAGTAAGCGTGACGGCGGCGACCGGCGGCTCGTTTTGGACCGTCACGTCGAACGAGGTTTCCACGCTGACGCCGAAACGATCGGTGGCCCGCACAGTGATGACGGCGGCGCCGACGGCTTCGGTCGCGTAATTCAGTCGCAGGCGATTGTTTTCGATCGTCGCCTCGACGAGGTCCGGATTGGTGTTGCTGACGAGCGTGTAGGTCAAGAACTCGTCGCGGCGGACGACTTCCACGTCGGTGATGATGGCGTAATTGCTGGCCACCGTGTCTGTTGGGAAGTTGGTGCCGGTGTAGTTTACGAGCGGGAGCTGATTGAGCGGCGGGGCGGCGACAGGGGGATTGGCAACCGGCAGCGCGGCCAACGCATTCAGCACAAGTTGGTCGCTCGGGCTGACGATGCGGCCAAAAACCGTGAAGCCGCCGTTGGTGGTGTCGAGATTGTTCGGAGCGCCGCCGTTATTGGCCAGATTGAAGAAAAACTGGCTGGTGGCGCTGTTTGGGTCGCCGTCGACCTTGGCCATCGCAATGGTGCCTGTGGTGTTGGAGGCGCCGAATTCATTCTCGACGGTCGGATCGGTCGGAATGGCAGGAAGCGAGGCGGGGTTGGCGACAAAGTTAAAGCCGCCGCCTTGCAGCACGAAACCCGGCACGAGGCGGTGGAAGATGCTGTTGTCGTATCGATTGCTGTTGATGTAGTTGAAGAAGTTGGCGACGGTTTGCGGCGCTTGCCCGTCGAACAACTGCACGTTAATAGCGCCCGCTGAGGTGATGAAGCGAATCTGGCTATTGCTGAAGTCCGGATCGCTGAAGTGGCCCGCAAGGTCAATAATCGTGTCGGCGCTATTCTTACCGGCCGTGACATCCGGAATCGCTGTCTCGACGATGGGCAGATTGTTGCCGCGCGGATTGGCCAGCCCCGAGCCGCTGCCGGGCACAAACGGCAAGTTCTCGTCGGTCGTGGAGGTGAGGAACAACCGCATGGAGATCACGGCGGGTGCGAGGCCGCGGACGGCGAAGTCGCGGTTCACCGTCTGTCCCCCCGCCACGGCGAAGGGCGCGCTCAGGTTGGGGCCGCTCATGCCAAGCACGGTGGCGTTGGGCGCGGCGCTGAGCTGGTAGTTGCCGGGCAATACATTATCGATGAGATAAGAGCCGTCGGCGCCGGTGACGGCGGAGGCGCTGACCGGGAGATTCTGGTCCGTGGAACCGGTAAGGTTGATCGTGACACCGGGCACGATCACTTCTTGCGCATCGAATGTTCCATTGCTGTTTTGGTCGATAAAGGCGACGCCGGTGACGATGCCGGAGGCGTTGCCGTCCAAAAGCGCGCGTTCTTCCAGGGGCTCAAGTTCCAGCCTGCGTGACGGCCGCGACTTTTTTCGCGAAACCGGTTGGCTTTTGGTTGCAAGGAATCGCCAAATCTTGGAGGTCAATCGAAACATGCGAGTCTCCCCAGGCGGCGTCTTGGGCACGCGGCCAATGCCGATTCGAGTCAAACCAAGTATTAGTTCAAAGGACTATGGAACCTGTTCCGAAATCCAGACAATTTGCGCGCTGGGCACTCTTTACACTAGCCCGACGCGCGAGCGAGGGATTCTGAACATCCCCTCGCTTGCGCGTCGGGCTTGTACTTACTATATGTTTGTAGATCAGAATCGGCTGTAAAGCCATGAAAACTAGTCGATTTTGGTCGTTTTTCCATGGGAGACTTCATGCGCGCGACGTCCGAATCGGCAGCGGCTGTCCAGTGGTCGGCTTGGTTGACCATATTGGCGGCTTTTAGCTGTAGCGCCGCCGGTATTTCCGCACATCCGCCGATTTCAGCCGAAAAGCGTCTGCCGTTGCCCACGAGCGGCACAGCGGTCGCCGCGCTCGCGCCCTTCGACGAAGCCATGCAGCAGTTCATGTTCGAGCGGCACATCAAAGCTGGCACGCTCGCCGTTACGAAAGACGGGACGTTGATGCTCTCCCGTGGCTACGGCTGGTCCGACGCCGAAGGGAAAAAGCCATTGTCGCCAACCGCGCCATTTCGCATTGCCAGCATCGCCAAACCAATAACGGCGGCGATCATTCGGCTGCTGGCACGCCAAGGCAAACTCCGGCTCGATGCGAAAGTCGTGCCGCTGTTGGCCATCACACCGCCGCGTGGCCGCAAGATCGATCCGCGCTGGCACGACGTCACGGTGCAACACCTCTTGGACCATCAAGGCGGCTGGGACCGCGAAGCCGCCTTCGATCCGATGTTTCGGCCGCTGGCAATCGCCAAGGCCCTGGAAAAGCAGGGGCCGGCAAGCGCACGCGACATTATCGATTACATGGCTGGTGAGCCGTTGCAGTTCGACCCAGGAACAAAGAAAAAATACTCCAATTTCGGCTATTGCATGTTGGGTCGCGTGATCGAAAAGGCAACCGGCAAGAGCTACGAGGCGAACGTGAAGGAACTGTTCGCGCCCTTGGGAGTGAAGGATGTGCAATTGGGCCGAACGCTTTTAAAGGACCGCCATCCGCGCGAACCGCACTATTCCGCGCCGGGACGTGGCCGAAATGTGATGCAGCCTCAAAGCAAGGAGCTAGTCTTTGATCCGGACGGCACGTTCCACCTGGAAGCCATGGACGCGCACGGCGGCTTGATCGCATCGAGCGTTGATCTTGTGAAGTTACTTGATGCGTACTGGATCACGGGCGAGCCGCGACGCCCAGGACAGAAGGCGACATTCGCCTTCTTCGGCAGTTTGCCCGGAACGCACTCGATGGTCTTACAACGCGCGGACGGCCTGAGCCTGGCCGTGCTGTTCAATCAGCGAACAGATCCATCGGGATTGGACTACTTCGAGATTCGCGAATACTTGGAGAAGGCCGCGGCACAAATCAAGTGGCAGTAAACAAAGCGTCCTCGCTGGTTTGCACAAACGAGGACGCAATTGAACCTAGAGTAGGCCCCACGCTCCGCGTGGGGTTGAACGCCGGTGTTGTCTAGTCTCTGCCGGACGCCCTCATGATGAAATAGAGCAGCGTCAGAATGCTGGTGAGCGTGGCGGCCACATAGGTCAAGGCGGCTGCGTTTAGAACCTTCGCCACTACCGCCTCTTCTTCCAGCGAAATCAACTCGCCTTGCACAAGCGCGGCCTTGGCGCGGCTGCTTGCATCAAACTCCACTGGCAGATTGACGAGCTGGAACAGCACGGTCAACGAAAACACGGCGATGCCGGCGACGATCAGCCCAAACATCTGTAGCCCGAATCCCAGCGCGATGACGAGCCAGGCGGCGTTGCTGCCGATCATGGCGGCGGGTACGAGCAGGTTCCGGATGACCAGCGGCCCGTAGCGGCGGTCGTCCTGAATGGCGTGGCCTGCCTCATGGGCCGCAATGCCCAAAGCGGCGAGGCTCTTTCGCCCGTAGACGCCCGGGCTCAGACGCAAAATATGTTCGCCCGGAACATAATGGTCGGACAAAAAGCCTTCCACGCGCTCGATCTGCACGCCGCTTACGCCGGCTTGTTGCAGCACCAATTCCGCCGCTTGCGCGCCGGTGATGTTGCGCTCGGACATGATCTCGCTCGCTTCCTTGTAAGCGCGATGCACGCGCCACTGCGCCCAGGCCGCCAACGCGATTCCTGGCAACAGAAACAGAAAATACAATGGGTCGAAGAACATAAACCGCTCGGTTGTAAGTGTGTCTGTATCTTATTATACGTCAGGCGGACAGTCGCATTTGTGTCCGCGCAATTTTCGATGCGCCAAACTGAATAAAGTTTCAGCTCCGCATAGCTGAACACGACTGCCGATTATCCGGAAAAAAAGCGAACCTGGCAAGAGTGGTTGTCCTCTTGTTTTGCACGGCCTGGCCAGGGCCACACTTCTTGGGACGGACCCAATGATCTTCCTGTACACTCTGCTATTGCTGCTTCTGGCAGCGGCGCGGTTCCTGATTGCGCGCCGGGCTGGCTGGCTCGAGCGGAAGTATTCGCGTCTGTCCTGCCGCGTACATCTGTTGGCCAGCGCGCCCATGTGGAAGCCGGGCAACGCCAACAAGAACGACGCGGCGGCAGCGGCCAAGCGCACCTATGAGCTGGGTCTTGCCACGGGCAAACGCGACAAAGCCGAAGTGAAGTATTTCGCTTGGCGCGCCCGCGCCGACAAGCTCGGCGCCGCGCTCAACGCCCTGCGCGACTGGAAGGGCAAAAAGCTGCCGTACACTCTGGGCGCGCTCGACATCTGGCTCGTGCTGTATCTCATCGACTACTTCGGCGTCGCCGAGTTCATGAGTGCCCGCAACTTGCTGGACAGCTTGATCGCGCTATTCAACTAACAAGGTCCATCGCGGCTCGGCACTGAAACCTGGCCGCTGGGCCGCGAGGGGGCGGAATGCGTTTCCGCCCCCGCTTTGCGCGCGGAGCGTGAAGTGTGGAGCGCGGAGAGTAGAGCGCGCTTTGCGCTCCGCGCTTTGCGCTCCGCGCTTTGCGCTCCGCGCTTTGCGCTCCGCGCTTTGCGCTCCGCGCTTTGCGCTCCGCGCTTTGCGCTCCG
>JAKEFD010000045.1 GCA_022616245.1 Gemmataceae bacterium | reverse complement strand
ATGCTTCCTTCCTCCCGCGGGCTGCGCCCGCAAATGGGGAGGAGGGAATTACGCTAGACATTTAAGCAGCTAAAGAGGCAGGTATTACGGGAAGGGGGACAGTTCCGACATTGCTCCGGCTGCGCCCGAGCGATGTCCCCTTCGATGCCATTTCGGCTGTGAATCCGCCGGACGGACCCGCTCCAACGCCAGTAGTGTGTTCTTCGAGACCGTAGTCGAAGCAGTCTTACGGAGCCGTTGGAGCACGCTTTTCGGCGGCCCGTCCGATCCACGGGTGAGCTTGCCTTACTGCTATCACGAGGTGTCAGACTTAACACTTTCCTCTACTGCTTCGTGTTTCCTTGTTTCGAATGTTGCTGGGCTGGCAGATTCGTTCAGATGCTTGCACATCCCAAGAGCCGTGAGCACTTCCACGGTAAGAAATAGCGGCGCATTGAAGACCTGCAAAAAGTTGTCAGTCAGTGCCGGTTTCTTGCCCTCGATCGCATGGCCAAGCAGTTGGAAGACCGAGCCACCCAGAAACGTTGCGGCGAAAATCAGCAGCGAATCCACGAAGGGCAGAAGTGCCGCCCGATCCGCGAGCCACAACAGCGCGACAGTAAAAGGAGCTTGTATCAGGGCGACCCCCCAATCCAGATACAAGTAATACACGAATACGGATATGTAAAACAGAGTCGCTGCGGTCAAGGGGAGGTCCGGTGCGTGGGCGAATCGAAACCAGCCAAGCAAAAGGAACAGCGAAAACGACACCAGGGGAACGCCGATAAAGTGGAACAGCTTGTTGCGCCAGGATTGGTGATAGGCGCCATAGGCCCGCATCTGCTCCTGCAGTGATTTCATCGCCGAGGCTCCAAACACGAGCAAGTATCCCAACACTCTGCGGCACAGCCGGAGACCTCAGCCTCCCGGCCAACTCCATCTTACGCCGCAAGACAAACCAAAGTGAAAAGCTCACGCGACCTTGGTCGGGACGCCCTCGTGGAGTTAGTGAGTTGGCTCGGTAGTGGCTTGCACAATCAGGTCATCCAGCTGCTTTCCAATTGTTTGTGCAAGCGTCTCTTCAAGATATCGATTATGGGCCCCTGCTCCGATGCAACCTTCGCCACAATACTCGTTCGTGCTCTTCAAGCTCGAATCCCAATGCTCATCGAACAAGTCGGACCTCCACAAGTAGCGGCCGATGTAGTCTCCGCTGCGGTAGGCATTCAGCCACCTCGCTAGCCCGAGTTGTCCCGGGTCTGGTGCTCGGCCCTTGGGGATCTGCAAGGGTTCGACCTCTGGAGGCTCGTCGTAATGGTAGGCCCAGTCATACAGGTGAGGAAGACGCCACCCGTAGAGCTGGCGCAGCGGTGAACCCACCGTAAGAAAGTAAACTGGGATCTCCTTTCGCAGCGCCAATAGGACATCGTCTTGGTGGTTCTGCAGAAACCGTAAGAGGTCCGCCGTGATAACTGTTCCTTGGCTGTGAGCGACGATGATGATGGCGCGGTACCGTTTCGTAGCATCACTTCCATGCTGCCGACAAAGGTAGCGAAGCAGAGACGCATAACGCGCAAAGATGCGAGCGCGGGGAGTTCTCTTGGAGGGAAACTCGCGAAGATAGTTGTCGACGTCCAAGGATGTACGCACCGCCAAATGAAAGCCGAGCGCTAGGCCCTCTAATGGTCCTCCCAAACTGAGGATGCTAAGAAAACTCGCAGATAGCACACCGCTGATGACGACGATCAGATTCTCGAAAGGAAAATCTTTCAGCGTGTTCGACGCTAGCAACAATTCATCGAACGACCATACGTCGAGCTTCTTCAAGAGAAGCAAGACATACCCGACAAGCATGATGGGTGCGGCCAGAAACATGCAAACTGCCGCCCACCCAAATAACTGATAGCCCTTCGTCAGCCAATTCCCCAATTGCAAGCCTTGACGTTTCTGGGCCTCTGGGTTTCCTACGGGACGAGGCGGAAAGATCTCGGCCCAAACCACCGGAAACAGCCCAATTAAGACAAGGATCAGCGCCAGCGCTATCATAATCAGCGCCACGGCGAACATGGGAGTTTGGCTGAAGCTGAGCAACCCCTCGATGAACTGACCGACGAATCCGGCCTCGGGCCGCTGGTGCACTCGGAAAAGCTGGAACCATGGTTCATAACTTTGGCCTTCAAATGGCGGCACGACCAGAGTTAACAAGCCCCAAGTCGCAGCCCAGAGTGCCAGTGTCAACACACGAAACAGTGCCGCAGGGTGGGCGAGAGTGACCAACACCGTGCCAGCCGCCCGCCGCGCTTTTTGCTGGTCGGCGACTTTGCCGCGATTTGTCCACCTGATCCAAGCCGTGAGCAGGCCTTGCCACACTATCACCGCAAAGAGTAGAAACCAAAACACTTGAACGATCAGGAACAACACTTCAATGGTATGAAGGGCCGCACGGTAAATGTCCACTTTGGTATTTTCGTAAACGAAAACTTGAAAAAGAAAGACTCCAACCGCGACGAGGCCGCTGCAGGTATTGAAAATTCGCGTCACGAGTGGGGCGGAGCCGGCATCGTCACGTAGCAGCGCATAAGGTCGAAGCAAACGAACCAGAAGCCAGACAGCAATTATCGTCCATTCGACGGCGAGCAGGCGATAATAGCCGAGTCGAGGCGCCAGCAGAATCCCTGCGACCACCAAGACAAAAGTGACGGCGATCCAGAGCAACCAACGCCTAAAGGACGTCGTCGATCGGTAATGAAATGCGACTTTGCCCGCTACACTGGCCACGATGATGGCGAGTGCGGCAATCGCAACGACACGCATGGCAGCTTCGGATAGGGCAACTGGAAGTACAATCAGAACGATCGCCAACTCGTAGAGATTCAGAATGACCAGAGGACAGGTCAACACCCACATCGCGAATTTCTGGACGTTGCGAACGTGCTTCCAGCGGCGAGCTTGCAGAGGCCGGCCTTTCTGCTTCTCGTATTCTCCCGCATGCTCGGCGGTTTGGCGTCCAATGTCCCCCAGGTGGAAGATCAACAGAAACAGGGCGCCCATAGCACGGAGGAAGCCTGACCCTAATCGGGAGAGGTCTGCCCAATACATGTCGTAAACATGAACCACCCGCTTGCATTGCGACGCCTTTTCGTCATCCAGGCGTTCGCCTTCGATGCGTACCGTCTCGTACGTCGCGTCTTCTAGCTCCTCTTCGTAATTCGTCAGGAGTTTGTGGGTCAGCTGTTCGCAGAAATGGGGATGGTCCTCCTGCCTTCCAGCCGCCAGGGGACGCACTGCGATCCGAACTTTCTTTTCCTCAAACGGAGTGTAGCGGAATCGTCCATCCGTTGTGACTTGGGCAGCCTCGCTCGATTTCTCTTTGCAGGCGAGCAGGAGATTTGCAACTGCCTGGGCCGTCCGGTTTGGCGTTTGATCGCCAACTCCGTGAACCGCAACGACAGCGACATAAGGAGAGTTCTTGTCGGCCATGATCGTCTCGTATCGAGGTGCCACGGTCGAATTGGTCCGAGACTACCAATCGCCAACTCCTCCCGCAAGAGGCGGACCTGACACGCACGCCTTAGATGTGGCGTCTGCCGCCGTCCACTTGCTTCGTGTCCCATGGAATATGTCAAGCGCCGAATCGGCATGAATGACTTCGGAACGAAAAAAAGGCACGCTCGACGTTGACCCCGGGGGCAGCAATCAAGCGGGCCCAAACTGAATGACTGCAAGGGAACAGCTCGACTCCCACAAATGAATTTGCTCAATGATGCAGTCATTTCGGTGCTTTCTCTATTCTTGCCGCTGGGACCATCTCTGTGTTTGTGAATGTTTCCAGACCGAGTTTCGCGAGCAGGCCGCAACCGTTGACCCCTAAGCCACCCTCAATTTCCCAAGGCTTGTTGATGCGATAAACCCCCGGTTTGATGTACGTCGTCTGGACAAGGAAATAGAGGTTGGCTTGCTTGTCGCCAATGATGGCCCTGAGTTGTTTGTCTAGAACATCTCCCACTCCGGGCGTTTTCTTTTTGCTCGCCTCAATCTCTGCTTGGGCAATGTCAGTCGCTGCATCGACCGCGGACTTGACTGTGTTGAGCAATTCGATGGCAACGGGTGTGGAGTCGTGCTTTGCCTTCACATCCGAAAGCTCCCAGCCTTCGCGGAACTTCAGGGCGAACGCGGTCTTGCTGACGAAATTCTTGCTGCGGACAGCGTACTGCTCATCGAGATCGGGCAGAAATACAATCTGAATCTCCCCATCGAGCGACGCCGTATTGCGGTCTGTCAGGCTTTCAAATTTCGGCGTCGCTAAGCTTTGGGTGTCTGGAGTCACGTCGTACGTACCGGCGCTGGTTGTGTCAGCGGCACCCAAGGACGTGTCAAACGCGGAATCGGCAATCTCAGTTACGGTCTTTCGAATTCGATCCAATTCATCAGCGCTAACACGCTGAACGGCTCCTGTGGCTGGGTTCTTGGCCGTCAGCTCCGCCAGGCGGACCACTTTCCCCTCCTCTGGACCTTCGAGAAAGGTCATCTTGTCGGTTTCCGGATGGACAACATAGACGAGCGTCTGTTTTCGAGCGATTTCGATGGGCCGATAAACGACGACGTATGGACGAGACAGATAATAGCGAAAGCCATGGACATTATCGTCCTTGCCTTCGATCCTCTTCGACAGCGGTACTTTGCGCACGTCAAGGTTGGCACACCCAACGAGCACAAACGCCAGCGCAGTTGTACAAACTGTTCGAAGCATTGTAGCGCTCCTTGCAAGGCACGGGCCCGACTAGTCGCTATTTGGACTTGACCGAAAGCTCTTCAGCAATGGTCAACCCCAATTCGCTCAGCAATCCGTTGGCGTGTTCTGAGGAGGTGTCCCCGTTGACAGCGGCAACGCGTTCCCAGGACTTTTGCAACCGATAGATGCCCGGCTCAATGTAAAAGGATCTTGTCAGGAAGAGGCGTGTGCCCAGTGTGGGTGGCGTAACCTCCAGTGACTTGACGCCGAGGGCCGCCTTCTTGAGCTTCACAAAGTTTGTGATGAACCCCTGCAAGGTGACCAGTGCTTTTATCGGCACTTCGGTTGAGTTCCAAGATCCAGCGACGGAATCGAGTTGCCATCCGTCGGCGAAGGCCAGGTCGTATTCACCCTTCGCTGCGAAGTTGCGGTTTTGCACCGCGTACTGCTCCTCAAAATCCGGCAGCATGACGACTTGGATTCTCTTCTTGAGCAGGGCTAAGTCAGCGGCATCGTCCGCCGCCCCGCCATTCAAGGTAGGCTTAGTGATTTCAGTCATGCCGGGTCGCTCCGGGATCTTCGGCCCACCCAATTTGAGAATGATTGGGTCGAGTACCTCCGGGTCGCCTGGCTTGACGGGAAGTTTCTTCTTTTCCGATTTCTCTTCAGATTTCTTGTTCCCGTTTGTCCCCTTCGGCGTCTTTGTCTCTTGCTTGGGAACGACTTGAACTGGCTGGACCTTCACGCCATTTGGCCTTTCACTTCCATCCAGTTTGTAAAGCTTGAAGTGGCCATTCGATTTCGAAGTGAGGGATTGAAGAAGGTACTCGCCCGCTTTCACCTCGACAAGACGCACCTCTTCCTCGATCGCGCCCAGAGGGATTTTTTCCTTGATGACGATGTAGGGGCGAGACAAGTAATACCGGAATCCGCGGATTTTGTAGTCTTGGTCGGCGATACGTTTGTCGACCGGCACTTTGCGAACATCGATGTTGGCACAACCGGCGCCTCCAACGAGCAAGACAGTCCAAATCCACAAGCGCTCGATCATGTCGCCCTCCTTGGCTTTTGGAACGACAGGGATGCACGTCGCTACGGGAGGCTTTGCCAGGTGCGGAAGCTGTTTCGGTTGTACTGACTATATCGACTTTACTTAGCCAACGACTTGAGACACCAGATCTAATGGCGTACAAAGTATTACCACATTGATTGGTAGTCTGGGATACTACATCGCGGAAAACGCGGTAGGAGTGCGAGAATGAACCTGCAAGATGGGAAGTATGAGTTGACTACAAGCGACAATTCCCTTTCCCTGGAGGTACGCGTTGACATCAATCGCTTTCCTGCCAGGAAAATCTACGAAGTTAGTGGGGACCTTTATTGGAAGAGAAGCGGCAAGTGGGTTTTTGACTCGTCGTTTTCCCTCCGGTATTTGGTTCCCGAAGACTTCGCGCAAACGAACAGGCTCCACTGTCGCATCGGCTGGTCGCACGTCAGTGGCGAGGCGGACTTGTTTTTTCTTGAGGGCAGCGCTGGTGAGCTGAGTGCCGAACTGCGATGGGATCAAGTTACATACAATTTGAAGGTTACGGGGCCCGTTGACGCATATCGCTCCTTCACCTTCGAGGTAGACTTCGAAGAAGGGCTTGATGCCGAATTCCAAACGCTCAACAATCCGGGAGTCGATTCGCGCACGATCAACTCGTGCTTTCTTGGTGCCGGCCTCGGTCTGACTGCGGAGCTGTCACAAGCTTTCAAGAACGAGAACCAACTGCCTTGGCGAACGAATGAGCTGCATGCCGCCCTTGCGAAAAACTTCGACCGGCTGAGCACAGGCATGTCCGACGTTTTCTATCTCATTATCGCGCGTTGGTACGAGAAACAAAATGTCACTGGAATCATGTTCGATCTGCGTGAGCGGCGCGGGTCTGCTGTCTTCGTCGATGCGATTCGAAACCGATATCCCGATCCGGGAAGTTTTTCCAATGCATACTTGCGAACGGTGGTCCACGAGATTGGACATGTGCTCAATTTGCCGCACGCTTTCGAGGCAGCGTCGCGTAACTCCAAAAAGGCGGCCAGCACCTCGTTCATGAATTACCCCCACTTGTACACGGGCCAAGGTGCGGGCAGCGAAGAGCAAAAAGCTTCGGCATACTGGCATGACTTTGACTTTTCATTCTCGCCCGAGGAAGTGTACTTTCTTTGCCATGAACGGCCGGAAAAAGTTTATCCGGGCGGCAATCGCTATTTCGGCGAGAGCTTGGACGTGATTGATCTGCCTGGGTCTTTGCGGCCTGCGTTCCTTCAGGACTTCCAGCCACCGTTCCATTTGGAATTGCGATTGAGGCCCAAGAGGGAAGCCAATCTCTTTCAATGGGGCGAGCCGATTCACATCGAACTGGAATTCAAGAACATGAGGGCCGCCAAAGGTCAGTTTCCAGGTTTCGGCGTAAATGGCGGCCAATTGAAGGTGTTTATCAAGACGCCGAGAAAGGAAGTGATTGCATTCGAGCCGCTGTTCACGTTTTGCGCGGAACGCGAGGCGCAGCCCTTGCGAAAAGGCTCATCAACGCATTTGGACATGTGCTTGAGCTATTCCGGCAAAGGCTTTCAATTCATTGAGCCAGGCCCTTATCAGGTCTGGACGCTATGGAGCAGTCCGTCGGGACCGATCAGCTCCAATCTGCTGTCTCTATGGGTCCGCTACCCAACACCCGCCGAAGAGACAAGGCTTGTGCCTGTGCTCGATGACGACGTTTGCGTTTACTTGGGTCTGGGCGGTCAACCTCTTCTGCGCAACGCGGAACGAAAGCTCAAGGACTTTTCAGCCTCGGACCTAAGCGGCGACCGTAAGCTTCGACCAGATGCCCATCCGCTGTCGCGCTACTTTTACATGTGTCGTGCGTTGCTCAGCGCCAACGGATTTCGCAGACTTGGGAAGGGGAAACCATGGCCGGTTCCTCGGAATCCGGACTATGCGTTGTTTCAACAGACCATGGCCTTAGATTCAGCTTTTGGCTTTGCGGTAGGTATTCCCAGTGTGTTCAGCAATCTATTGGCCGGTACGGTGGTGGCAACGTTTGCCGATGCAATGACCAGTACCGGTGACGCAGAACTCCTGCGCGGCAAGAAACGCCTCTTACAGGGATTTCGGACGCACCTGGCTCGACAAAACCCCAACGCCTCACGCCGTTATGAGAACAGCATCAAAAGCAATTCTTCCCAGTGACGCGAGACCAACTGGCATTATGGCGATGCACCATCCGATTCAAGCAGCAATGTCGATCGGTAAGCGGAATCACGGCGGGTCAGTGGTCTTCGCCGGGAGGTTTCCTGCTTGCTCGTTCCCATTGTGCCAACGATTTCGGAACATTCTGAACCATAGCAGGCTCTTTCTTGCGTTGCGAAATTCAATGGTCATAATGGGTTGGGAGCATCCCGAATGATGGGCCTTGCACTCGCTCTCACCACGGCACGCGCAGTTGAAGTGGCCGTCATCAATCACAGACAAGACTTCTTTCGGTCCGCAACAAGGAGCCAGCATGCTGCGTTTGCTCTCTGCGAAAACCCTGATTGTCATCTCGGCATTATTGGCCGGTCTCGGCTCGGAAGCTGCGATCACGGCAAAAGACATTCAACGCAAGCAGCCACCTCCATTGCCTGTGCCGCCGACCATCACTGTGGCAGGCACCCGCATCGGCTTTACGCGAGATGAGAACAACGGTCGAATCAACGTTCACTTTCAGGAACGGTTCCTTCCTGAGCATGTGGAGGTGCTCAAGCAGCAAAAACCGCCGGGAACTCTTTTCTTTTCTAGCCGATCAATGTCGGGACAGGAGCTGAAGCTTCTTCAAGATGTGCCGATGACTGGCCTTTTCTTCTGGGACGTTCCCTTGCACGACAAGGATCTTGAGACACTCAAAGGGCACAACCACATCGAGTCAATATACTTCTCGCAAACCAAGATCACCGATGCGAGCATCGACACTCTCAGCACGTTGCCCAAGCTTGTCAGAATCTCGATCGACTATGGCGACATCACCGATGTTGGCTTGGCAAAAATCGCCGCCCTGCCGCAGCTTACGAATGTTGGATTCTTCAAGTGCCAAAAGATTACCGACGAAGGCGTGATCCATCTGGCCCGCATTGAAGGGCTCCAACGCTTGTTCCTAAACAATAACGAGAAGCTCACGGACCGACTTGTCAAGCCACTATGCTCATTGAGGAATCTGACTCGGCTCGAGCTGGACGACATCAAGCTGACGGCCGACGACATTGCCGAGCTGCGACGAATTCCGAAACTCGAGACGATCGGACTCTCCAGAACGGGGCTTGACGACGAAGCCGCCATGCATCTGGCACAGATGAAGTCGCTGAAGTCAATCGTCCTTCGTGGAACTTTAATCAATGATGCTGGCGTTGCTCAACTGAAACAATTGACGGGTCTGCGAGCACTCGACCTTACCCAAACCGCGATCACCGACAAGGGCGTGAAGGAGCTTGCAGGCTTGGTCGAGCTGGAGAATCTGGGGCTCGCTTCGACGAAGGTGACGGACGACGGACTCAAGCGGCTGAGCAAGCTTACAAAACTCGAACACTTGAACTTGGAGAACACAGCGATCACGGGACAAAGCCTGCATATCGTCGATGGCATGAAGCAATTGAAGTGGCTGCGCCTGCAGGGAACGTCGGTCACTTTGAATGAGATAGAAGGACTCTGCGAACGCAATCCGCAGTTGTCGGTTTCCCCAACACCGCGTTCTGTGCTGGAGCGGAAGATTCGAAAAGAGTAGCCAAGACCGGGCTCCGGTGGCAGTTACGAATTGCAAATTCGACAACTGAAAAAAGAGTAAATGTGTGGGCCGCTTCGAGCTCGTGTAGAAGTCGGCCACTGGCGCCGAGCCTTGGGTTGCTCGCACATCGTTCCCTCCGGTGTCGAACGAACAAGATCCGCAGCCGGCTCACGTGGCGGGCCCCGTGCGTAGCCAACCCCCTTGACGGAGGAGGCACCGGAGACAGAGCCGATATCACGCGAACCAGTCAACTTTTTCGGATGCGTCCCCGTCCGAAGTGTGCCCTCTTGACGGGCCATAAAGATGTCGGCCGGGACTGCAACTCGCGCACGTAGAGCCAGACCGTCCGCGGCAATCTTGCTTACCGTCCGGAGTCGCCGGAGAGTAGACGTCTCGGACCGCTCGGTCGGCGCCTGCCTGCAGCAGTAACTCCACGATCTCAATAGACGCGAACGCGGCCGCCCGATGAAGCGGAGTTTCGCCGCGCGTCGGCGTGCTCCCGTAGAAATTGTAATTGCAAACGCCCGGCTTGGTCTTCGCGTTTACATCGGCACCAGCATCCACCAAAAGCCGGACCACTTCAATGTCAGCCTCTCCCGCGAGAGCATGGTGCAACGGCGTTTCCATCGACTCCTCACGCCCACGATTCACGTCTGCACCATGGGCGAGCAACAGCCTGGTGCATTCCGATTGGTTGACGAAGCAGAGCCCCGCCAAAACTGCCACACCATTTTCGTTGGTTTGCGTGTTTGGGTTCAGTTTGGCGGGATTTCAAACAGCTTGCTGTCCAAGGTGAACACACTGTAGGTCTCGGTGAAGCTTTCTCTCTTTCCGGCCATCGTGCGCTTCAGCGGCAGCTGCGTTTTCGTGTCGATCCATACCGACGCCTCGGCCAGATCGCCGATTTCTTTGTTCTGAAGCTGGTACTGGACGACCTGCGCCTCGCGCTTGCCGACGCCGGAGGGTTGGTATCCGGCGGGCGGGGCCAACTTGGCCTCCGCCCGGAGCCCCTCAAGGGCCAAGGCCTCCGCCTTCTCCGCGCTGGACGCCTCGACGAACCGGGTGGTGTAGAACCCGACCAATCCGGTCTCCCCGGCCAATTTACCGGGAAAGTTCTCTCCGCGGGTGAAGCAACGGAACCACGCCATCAGTGACCCTCGCGCCGACCTAACGGTACGGCTAATCTGCCGGGGCCACCAGTAATGACGTTGAAGCTCGGAAAACCAGGATGGCGGCACAGGTCAACTTCAGCCGTTGGCTAGGCCGGGTTCTCCCGGGTTCTCGCCACCGGACCGGCCCAGCCCCGGTTGCCGGACTCCGGCCAGGAGCCAATCCCAAAAAACAAGTTTGTGCGGCTCCGGTACGCCCAGGTATGGCCCAAGCACACAATCATACGCCAAGCACAGGAGCAACTCGTCGGCCGGCCCCTCCGCAGGGGCTCCCGCCTTAAATCGCCGAACGCACTCTGACCAATGGGCTTGAACTCGCCCCTTGTATTCTTCGCCCCAACGCTCACGGAACTGTCGAATTATGGCCAACTCGAATGTGCTGATGAAGCGGATCATACCTTCCAATGGCGTACCCGCAGGTGGGAGCGAATCGCTCTCGGGCATGCGAAACGGTTGCGATATCGTGTCAGCCATCTAAAGCTTCCGTTGAGGCCTAACGATCAAATCTGCCGGGCCGGCCGCAAGGAACGTGATGTCTCGAAAAAACCGCAATGCCGGCGCGGTTAAGTGCGACGCTTTGTTCGGGACGTGTCCCGCGCCAGGGATCACGGCGTTTTCTTGTCGAGCGACTCAGTCATGCGCAGCAGCCACGGATTCTTTTCGCGTTTGCTGTGGTCGCGCACGATTTGCTTCCCCTGTTTGCCACCGTCGCGCCACAGTGCCGAGATAGCGTCATGGCGGACAAGCTGCGATTTATCTTGCAACATAGGGCGGACTGCTTCGATCCCTTTCTCCTTCCACAAATTGACCGCAAGATAGCAGGCGAGACCTCGCTTTCGCAAGTCGTCGCCACCAAGTAGCGCTTGGACGTCCTTGTTGAGGATATCATCCGGGTTCTTCATCAGGATGCCAACCGCTTGCATACGGATTGTCGGGTCATCGTGCCCCAAGGCATCCAAAACGTGCTCCCGAGCTTTTGCATTCCATGACTGTCCTATCTTACCCAAGGCCAAACTCGCAACGACGGGGTTTTCGTGCTTGAGAAGTGCGTCGAGCTGTTTGCTTTCCTTTTCCGCCTTTTCCACAATCGAGACTGCCAAAGTGAGATTCAGCTTGCGGATACGACCCTCAGCATGCTCCGTGTCGTAGAAATGCGGATCGATGAAGTAGACATTCAGGTAGTATTGAAGTGATTTTTCCTCATTCTCACGGGCACGCAAGAAGAATTGACCTACCCATCCTTGAATGTGTGCGCTGTCCTTGCCAAGGTCAGCCGCCCTGACAAACATTTCCTCCGCTTCCTTTAACTTGCCGGCGTCTTGCAGCAGGACAGCCATGTTGAACACGAACATGGCATGCTTCGGGTGCTTATTCAATGCCTGTTCCAGGAGAGGCTTCGCTTTGTCTGGCTCCTTTCGCATGAGCGGAGCAATTCTTCGGGCGTATGCCTCCACGGATTCCGGGTACTTCGTGAAAAACCCCTCCACGACTTCCTCTGCCTTTTTCTTGTCCTTCTCCTGTCGGTAGACTTCGGCCAACGCTTCGTAGTTCTCATGCGCTTCCGGTTTCACCGCGATCAGTTTGTTCAAATAGTTCTTCGCATTCGGCCAATCTTCACGCGAGATATAGATGTCGGCAAGGCCAAACAGCGTTTCGGCGTCTTTGGGGTCTTGCTGGTGCTTGGCCAGCAGTGCCTTCTCTGCGCCCTTGCTGTTGTCGAAGGGCTTCACGCTGCGAAATGTCGTGTCGAATGCCGCGTCAAAGCTCTTTGCTTCAAAGCGAGTTCGACGGGCCGTTTCAAGAATGTAATAGGCGAGCAGACGGTTGCCGCGGTCATGATGAAACTTCGCCAGAGCCATGTGCGGCTGGGGATCGAAGTGGTCCATAGCGTAGGCACGTTGCAGTTCGGCGAGGTTCGGTCCTTTGGACTTGGGGCCGCCCTCAGCGAGTATGACAACGAGGATTGGGCCGATCCGAACACCCAAATCTGGTTCGTACCAGCGACGAAAGACACCTATGGAATCGTGTATTTCGGCTTCGGCAATTGAGAGCCAAAACCGGAGCAGCAGTCCGAAATTACCTACCAGTTTGTCGGAGGCCATTGATGTTTCCAAAGCGAAGCAAGAGAGGTTTGCCATCCATAGTCCACAATTCAACAAGAACGAGAACACGATCCTTTTTTCGCCCGAGCGTTGAGCGCCTTGAGGACCGCCTGACGCCAGCGGTGCATGAGTGGACTGGTCTTGGCGCAGACAATCTGTGGTCCAACCCGCAGAACTGGACTAATGGCGCGCCCACCTCGGATCTGTCGGGTGACATCGATCTGGTCTTTCACACCAATTTGAGCAATGCTGCCAATCTCACCACCAACAACGATATTGCTGGATTGGTCGTGGATTCCATCACGTTTGACGCCAGTGCCGGCATGGTCGGCCCCACGACATTCGCCACGGGCGGCACGTCGACTGCCGGCTACACGATCAACGGCAACACCATAATCATCGACACCGGGGCCGCCGGCCAGGACCCGTTCGGCATCGACATCGCCAACGGCGTGGCCGCTCCTGCCGGCCTCACCGAAACGTTCAACGCCGGCATCGCCCTGCTCAACACCAACGCCACCTTCCGCAGCCAGCAGGGCATCGCCCGGCTGACCTTCACCGGCGCCATCGATCTCGGCACCCAGACCTTGACGATCGACAACACGACCGGCGGCGGCCTCAACGCCGCCCTCCAGGGCGTGACCATCAGCGGCGCCATTAGCAACGGCAACCTGATCAAGACCGGCTCCGGCACACTGGACTTGAGCGGCATCAACAGCTACGCCAACACCACCGTCAACGGCGGCGTCGTCCTGGTCAATACCGACACAGCGCTGGGCGCCACCAGCGGGACCGTCACGGTCAACGACCCGTCGCGGCTCCAGTTGATGAACGGCGTCACGGTGGTCAAGACCACCCTGAACCTCAACAGCAACCAACTCCTCGGCGGCCTCGGCGCCGACGGCAACACGACAAACACCTTCCGCGGCAACGTCGTCCTGATGGCTGGCGCCGGGGGCGTCGCCATGGGCGCGGGCAACAGTGTTGCCAATGCCAACACCCGGCTCGTCGTTGATGGCGTCATCAGCGGCGCCACCAGCACCCTGTCTATCAACGGCGCCGGCGTCGTCGAGTTCACCAAGAACAACACCTACACCGGCGTAACGAATCACAACGGCAACCTCGGCTTCGGCGCCCTCCAGATCGACGCCCCCGCCGGGCTCGGCGCCGGCGGCTCCGGCAACGAGTCGCAGTTCAACCGCAACGGCGCCGGCCCGACTGGCAGCGCCCTGTGGCTGAACTTGAACGGCTCCCTGCAGGACGGCGGCGGCATCGGGGAGAACATCAACTTTGCCGGCTCAGGCGTGGCCAACCTAGGCGGCATCCGCGCGCTGGGCAATTCCAACGTCGTGCTCCCCGGCAGAATCACCTTTATCGCCGGCGCGCCGTGGTTCTTCGGCGTGGACGGCGCGGCTGGCTCGATCACCACCACCGGCGTCATCGACTCGCAGGGGGCCAACCGCGCGCTGACCAAGGTGGGGTTGGGCACTCTGGTCATCGGCGGCACTCTGCCCAACACGTACGTGGGCAACACCGTTGTCAACGCCGGCGTCGTCAGCGTCGCCAACACCACGACCAACCCCCTCGGCGTCATCGCCAACACGGTTATCATCAACATCGGCGGCACCCTCCGCGTGGAGACCGGCGTCACCGTTCCCAACGCCGTTCAGATCAACGCCGGCGGCACGCTGGCCGGCAGCGGCACCGTGAACGGCACCGTGACCTCCACCGGCGGCATTATCAGCCCCGGCGCCAGCACGGCCATCCTCACCGTGAACAACAATGTCGCCCTGGACGCCGCTTCCACGTTCCGGGCGGAGCTCAACGGCACCACGGTTGGCAGCGACTACGATCAGCTCGACGTCAACGGGACCGTGACCCTCGGCGGGGCGACCCTGCATGTCGATATCGGATTCCGGCCGGCGCCCGGGAATTCGTTTGTGCTGATCAACAACGACGGGGCCGACGCGATTGTCGGCACGTTCGCCGGGTTGAGCGAGGGCGCCACCGTCGTGTTCGACGGGACTTTCTTTGTTATCACCTACCTGGGCGGAACCAACAACAACGATGTCGTGCTGACGGCAAACTCCTCGATCCTGTTCTTTGTCGATTCGTCAGGTTTGTTCGAGGATTTTTTCGGCGGTGACGAGAAATGGCTGCGCGGCGATGTGAACCAGTTCGGCAACGACTGGTACTTCATCTTGCCGACCGGTGACGTCTTTGCCTGGAACCGCACCGTGGGACTCAACGGCAGCCTGGTGGCTTCGTTCGGCCCCAACGCCTGGGACAATCCCGAGCTGGTCGTCAACGCCACCAGGCTGTTCGCGGCGAATCCGGCCGAGTTGCAGGCCGCGGATCAGGCACGCGCCTTCTTCCGCGCGTCCCAAGGCAACTTTTTCTTTGACTTCTTCGGCGGCGACGAGAAATGGATCAAGGGCCTCATCTCGGCCAAGGCGCCCGCTAACCAGAACAACCCGTGGTACTTCATCCTGCCCAACGGTAGCGTACATGAATGGGACCGCACGGCGGGGCTGAACGGCACGCAGGTCGCCGGCATCACGCCCGATGTCAATGTCTACAGAGACCCGTCGTTGCTCTTCAACGCCTTCCAGAATGCCGGGGTCAACAGCGGGGGCTTTGATGAGACGCGCGACTTCTTCTTCGCCAGCAATATCCGCTCAGTTCACGAACTGTTTGAGAACTTCTTTGGCGCGGATGAGAAGTGGTTCCGTGGCAACGAACACGCGGCGGGCAATGATTGGTACTTCCTGTTGCCCAACGGCGACCTGTTCGAGTGGAACGGCCAGATTTCCGCAACGGGCAACCTGCTAGCCAACCTGGGCGTGAATGCCTGGAACAACATCGAACGCGTGGTTGAGAATTTCAAACCGACGCTGACTGGACCGCAACAAAATCAACTGATCGCACTCGACATGGCCCATCGCCTGTTCCGTACTTCAAACGATTTCAATTTCTTCCGGGACCTCTTCGGCCAGGACGAGAAGTGGCTCCGGGGCAAGGACAATTCGTTCGGCAACGCTTTCTACTTCATCCTGCCCAACGGCAACCTGTTCGAGTGGAACGGCTCGGCGGCGGCGGCCGGCAACCAGCTCGCGACCGTACCGATATCGGTCTACGATGACCCGCTCGTCCTGGCCGACGCTTACGCCGATGGCTCGGTACTTAACAATGCCGTGCCGCTGGATCCGTTCCAACCGAATGCGGGCGAGCCGGGAGATCGATTCAATTAGAGATTGCAAGAAGTCAACACACCTTCCACAGGCGCCCTCCGTGCCGTTGCAACTGAGACGCATAAGGCTCTAGCCGGTGGCCTTCCGGGCCGCATTTTGCAAGTATTCAGGGCTTTGCGATAGGTGTTGATAAACTTTCGCCAAAGTGGACGGATCGCGATGGCCCATCAAGATAGCGCAGGTCAATGCATCGACTCCGCTCTTCAGGGCGCGGTCAAGCCAGGAGTGGCGGAGATGGTACAGGCAGAACTTTGGCGACAGTTTACGCGCTTGCTTCAGCAAAAGCTTGCGCTGTTCGGGGCTGCTTCGCTTGGGAACGACCTGCATTTCGCGAAGCCGACGCATTCCCAGTCGCAGTTGGACACGCTGGAATCCACAGTTGACTGCGTCGGTGGTCCAGGGCTTTCCGTCACTGTTGCGAAACAAAGGACCAAACGGATGCTGATGCATAAGCCGTCGCACGATCCCAAGCGCCTTCTCGGTCAAGTAGCACACGCGTGGCCATTCTTCGCCTTTGGACTCTTCGGGCGGAAAGAAGAGGCGGGCTTGAGAGAGATCGACGTGTCGCGCTTCGGCCGCGAGCGATTCCTGGGGCCGCGCCGCCGTCTCCCACGTGAAAACAAGCAAGTCTTGAAATTGTCGACAGCCCGCAATGGCAACAACCTCGCTGAACGTGGCGGGCGAAATCACCACGGTTCGCTTGCCAGGCCGCGGTTTTTCGTAGTGGGCCAACGGATTGATTTCGATGTGGCCCTTTCTTTTGGCCCACCGCAGCGCACGCATTACGGCCCTGGCCATTCCGTGTTTGGTGCCGGACGACCAATCCGGTCGTTGCTTGAGCCAGTCATCGACGTGAAAATGCCTGAGCTGCCCAACGGTGAGTTGGCTGCCGATGAACTCGCAAAACAGCTGCAGCCGCCACCGATACCATTCGTACGTTTCAGTGGCCCTGTGTTCTTGGCACCATTCGAGGTAGCGGTCGACAACTCCGACAATGGAACGAGTTGGCAACTCCACGCTACGAGCCATCAGTTCGTGGTATTTGCGAAATGCTTCGTCACGATCGGCACCGAGGTTCGTTTGCTTTCCCTTGATCTGGACCTTCCAAATCTTCCGGGATGACAAAAAGTACGGCTTGGGAAAATGTGGCATAGGAAGCCCTCCAAATCGCTTCGCCAGCAAGGGCTTCGCCCCACGGACGTAACTGTCCGTGGGGCATTCTCGTACGACTTCTCGTAGAATCGACGACGATTCGCCGTAAGTCATTATCCCCGACAGGAATCGAACTACCGCGAAAAACACGGGGAAACCGAGCACTTTTCAGCCGACGGCGCGCCATACGACGCGCGCTTCCTCTCCCTCTGGGCGACGGCCAGCAAATCGGCCCGACGGAGCTGCTTGGCCATTCTGCGGGATAGCGCCCGCCGGCGACGCCACGCGAAGCCCTAGGCGTCGAAGGGTGGGCGCGGCAAGAAAAACCTCACTGGTTGCCATGGCAGAATTATCGGCAATCAGGATACGGCTACCCGGCCAGGCGTGGATACTTCGACTTGGCGGCCGCCGGTCGATCGTGCGACGGCGGATCCGGCGGCGGGGCCCGCCAACGACGCCACCAATTGACCAGCGCGGCGGCGGCGATCGCGGCGACGATGGGGATGATCGTCCAGCCTTCCGGCCGAGCAAACGACAGCACAGCCGCCAGCGCGAGGAAGGCGACGGTGTCAAGACAGGCAGACATGGGTGGACCCTCAAAAAAAATAACCGACATGGCCGAGCACGCTCGACCACGTCGGTTTACTCGCTCACCTGGCTTCCCGGTCGCCCGGGCGGCCTTGCAACTAGTCTGCCGACCGCTGGCATGGTACCACGAAGCGAAGCCGCGTAAAAGGCTGCCTCACGCTGCCTCATGCTGCCGCGCGTCGCTTTGGCAATTCTCTTTCAAGCCGACGCAAAATGAGCTGGATTGCCGGCAGTGGCACGTCAGCCGTCGCGCGCTGGCCGCCAGGCACTTCCACAATCCCATAGAGGGTGGCAAACGCCTGCAGGTCTCCGATGCTGGCTCTCTGCAATCGCTCGATCATCAGCGCTTGGGGATAGCTCGCAATGATCCTAGCCCGCAAACGCTGCTTCTTGGTGGCCTGCATGCAACCACGATAGGTAAATCGGCGCTCGCTTGCAACGAAGCGCGTGCACCCGTTAATGTCCAAGTGAGGCCTTCACCGCCGCTTCCAGCGTCCGCACCGATCGGAGCCCGCCATGTATTGCAACATCGACACTGACAGACTGACCGCCCTGCACGAAGCGGGACACGCTATCGTCCTCCTGGAGCACGGCGTCCCAGTGAAGCGCATGTGGATCGGCGACGGCACGGGCGCCACTGTGCCCGAGCCCGACTATACGATGCCTGCCGACGCTGCCGTCCTGTTGGCCCTGGCCGGCGGGATTGCGGAATCTGTATTGGGCGGGGTCAGAGGGCAACCCAGCAAAGAGGATGAAGTGAACCTGGCAGAAGCAGTCAAGGCCCGCGGCATCATGTTCGACCGTGCCAAGGCCGAGCGTGAGACAGCCGGCTGGGTGGCAAGCCGGTCGCGCCGCATTGAGGTGTTGGCCCTGGAACTGAAGCGACGCCGCCAGCTCGAACGCCACGACTTCGCCGCCCTCTTCCGTCGATTGGGTTATCCATTCACGATGTACGCGCAGTTATACCACGATCGTGCGCCGTCGAATTCCGCGTCCCGGTCCGGGCCGACGTATGCCGCGACGCGGCCGGCCAAGCGGCCTGTTCGGTTTGTTGGTCCGCGGATTCGGCTGGCTTCCGGCGAGTGGGCCGAGTGGAGCGAGGCTTCGCAATGTCACCTTGGTCCTCCCCGTAAGCCCTTGGCGGGCCTGCGGTTGGTGGCCTGACCCCCCCATGGTCTTTCTATCTCTGTGGAGCTGCGTGTCGGAACCGCGGAGCCGCTACACACCATTCTGCACGGATATCCAAGTTTTGCATGGAAAACTTAAAAGTTGCACATGGCCAAGAAACGGAAAGCGACTGATTCGTTGCGTGTTCCTTCGCACTTGTCCGCGCGATCGCGCGCCTTGTGGGCCGAACTGGTCCCGCGCCGCGCGGAGTCGCCGGAGCGTTTGGCCTTGTTGCAAACGGCATTGGAGGCACTGGACCGCGCGGACCAGGCGCGCGTCGTGGTGAAGAAAGAGGGCCTGACCAAGACAACAGAGAGGAGCGGCGCCGTGCACCTGCATCCGCTGTTGAAAGTCGAGGCGGATTCGCGCAGGCAGTTTGCCCGCATTTGGGCCGAGCTGAATCTCGATTGGGACCACGAGTTGGACGGTGACTTATTCGGCACTTCGGAGTAACGCAATGTCAACCAACATCGGCACGCTGAGCGCGCAAGCCGTCTTGGACGCGCAGGGCTTCACGTCCGGCGCCCAGAAAATCAGCGCGCAAGCCAAGCAGACGGCGGCCTCCGTGCAGTCTTCGTTCAACAGCGCGTTCCGCGGCGGCTTTCTCGGCAGCATCGCCGGGCGGGCCGGCCAAGACCTTTTCCAACGAGCCTTTGCGCCCATTTCGGAACTCTTCAACTCGATTGACTCAGCGATCAGCGACGCCATCGACGGCCGGCGCATGGCAGAGTTTACGCGGAACATGCGACACCTGAACGCGGAATTTGCTGAGATGGAGCGAAGTGGTCGTGGGACGGGCAGGACCCTCGAGCAAATCTCCCAAATCCTCGACCGCGACATTCCCACCCCTGGTATAAACTTCGGCCTTTTCAACTTGCGTTCGGACCCGAATAGCATCCTTGGGCAAAACAGCATCGCCACGCAGACCGCGCTCGCACAACAGCGCAACGCCCAGCTCGACTTTCAGCATGCGCTCGGGGCATCGCTTGACCAGCAGCAGCGCGGGGCGGATCAGCTTGTCGAATCGCTGCGGCGGCAAAATGAGTTACTGAGTTTCGGCCGGGAGGAAATCGAGCGTCGAAACCTGGAACGGGCGGGCGGCATGCACCACCACTTCGCCGAGCTCGAAACGGAGCAAAGGATCAGGCGAGAGAAGGAAGCGCAGGTGCGCGCCGGGCTTGAACTGAAGGCTTTGCTTGTCCACAACGCGGAACAGCGCGAGCAGAAAGCCCGCCAAGCCCGGGCCGCCACGCCCGCCCTGGGCGCCCTCGACTTCGGCTCGGCCGAAGTCGCGAGCTTGTTGCAGCGGATCGCCCGCGCCGTCGAAGGCGGCGAGCAGCTCATCGGCGGCGGATAACGCGGCGCCAGCTGCAGCCGCTGAATCCAGCGCCGCTCGAGGAAATCGTCGGCCGCACCGGGGTTGATCACACACCGGAAAAGCCTCTGCCTCCCCTGAGCGTTGGGGCGGCGGGGGCAG
The DNA here is from genome assembly GCA_022616245.1 of Gemmataceae bacterium. Classification (GTDB taxonomy): domain Bacteria; phylum Planctomycetota; class Planctomycetia; order Gemmatales; family Gemmataceae; genus JAKEFD01. The sequence continues at coordinate 39,698 of JAKEFD010000045.1, read as the reverse complement.
TGGCCGGCGACGAAAGGACAAACAATGCTCCGTGCAAGAAAGGGACCGTCTATGATCGCGACGAAGACCAAACGCAATACCGACCGCGGAGAGCTGGTGAAGGAAATGCACCAGGCCGAGGTGCGCTGCCAGGCCGAATTCGATCAAGCCAAAGCGCGGCTGGACGAGGCCGAGGCGAAATTGCAAGCGACGGAATACATGATCGCGCTGAAGGCCAGGGACGTAGCCGCCCACAACCTCCAGGCCGTTGAGGCTAAAAATCACCGCGCCCTCCGTACGACCAGGTCGGCAGTGTTTCACGCCCGGACGCCGGCTATCGAAGGCGCCATTGAGCGATTGACGGCGGCGCTTCGCAATCGACGAGCGGCCCTCGACAATGACATCTCGCGCGCGGCTGCGAGCTACAACCTGGAAATCGCGGCGAACAAGCGCAGCCCTGAAATTGTCGAGAGACTCCACAAGGCGTACTCCAAGTTGCGCGAGGCGTACGAAGTCGAAACCGCGCGAGTTGCGGAGCACCAGGGGCGCATGGGCGATCTCTTGTGGGACGCCGACCCCATCGCGCGGTGTGCAGAGATTCGGGAGCGGCTCGGCTTGCCGGCGGATCGTGGCGAGGGGCTGCTGTAGATTTTCGCCTCGCCCCTTGCAAAGCCGGCGGCGAGCGTTACACTCTCCCCAGCTGAAAATAGGTGAGGGCCGCGCCGTTTGTGGCGGCCGGCCCTCTGGCAAGCACCTAACTAGGAGGTACCTGCAATGCTCAGTTTCCAACTTGAGCCCGCTCCCGACAAGTCCAGCGCAATTCTGACTGCCGGCGACGTCATCCGCCGATTCGACAAAAACGTCAAAGCCCGCATCGACGCCGGCGAGTTCTCGCCGGAGAGCTACATTCGCACAAAACGATTCCTCGAAGACTTCGGCTCGTTCATCGACGCCGATCGCTTGGCGGCGGTCAACTGCTGCCAGGCTATGCTCGTCGGCTGGCTCGAACACAACTTGAAGCGCTGGAAGGCCGGCGCCACGAGAATCGACGCGGTGCACGTCGTCGTTTCCTGTTTCAAGTGGCTCGCCGACGCCGAGATCACACGGAATCCGTTTCACAAGCCGCTCAAGATGCGGATGCGCCGAAACATCCGCTCACCCATCACCGACGAGCAGTACATCGCCGTCATGAAACAAGCGTCGGCGCACGCGGTGGACGACCGCAAAGGACACTGCTACGGGTCTTTGGCCCTCAAGCGAATGCTCGTCTTTCTGAGACACACCGGCTGCCGGCCCATTGAGGCCAGAGAGCTGCGCTGGAATCAGATCGACTGGAAAACCAAGGTCGCGCGGCTGGTCGATCACAAGACGCGGGCCTGGACCGGGCAGCCGCGGATAATCGGCTTGCCGCCGATCGTCCTGCGCATGTTGGAGAGGCTTCGACAACGCCGGAACAAGAGGCCGCGCCGCCGCAAAGGCTGCCGGGTCAAGATCGTGCCGGATGCCACGGAGCACGTCTTTCTAAACTCCGATGGGACACCCTGGACGCGTACGACGTTTGCCCGCCACTTCCGCCGCCACGCGGCAAAGGCCGGGTTGCCGACGAGGATTTCGTGTTACTGTCTGCGGCATGGTTTCGCTGTCCGCGCGGTCCTGCAAGACGTCAATCCGAAGGCGGTTGCCGACGTCATGGGCCACAAGGACACGCGCATGGTTGAACAAGTCTACGCGCACACCACGCGGCAGGACGCCGGCAACATTGCTCGCATCGCCGAGAAAATCCAGCTGACAAGACGCCGCGCCGAGAAAGGCGGTGCAGCATGAGGAACACTGTCACCGAGGCGCGGCTGCTGGCCGTCCTGAAAGGCGCCAGCGACCTGGCCGTGCAAGTGATGGAAGAGCACGGCGACGAATGCGAATGTGACTTGTGCTATTCGCTTTCGGGAATCAACTACAACTTGCTCCACGCGTGCCTGGACGTGGAAAGCATGCTGGAGCGGCCGCTGTGCTGGCGCGTGCTGGTCTGCGAGATTCCGGATTTTAACCTCATAGAATCAGGAGCAAACGGGCCGCGGGAGTAGCTACCTGCGGGCTTGCCCGGCGCCGCAGCTCGCATCCTTGCCGCGGCCGCCGGGCAGGCGATCCCGATGAAAGGATGCTGTCAGGTCTCGCCACACAAAGTACTTGCAAACGCTCAATCGGAAAGCCGCGCAAAAACACTACAAGACGCTGCGGAAGAAGCTCGTCCGCACAACCATCGGCCAGATAGCTGTTGACGACCTGGAGATTCGGCCGGACGAGCCCGCCAACAAACGCTGCTGGGTAATCGGCAAATGCCCCAATCAACATTGGGTCAAGGTGCGGCTCGCCAGCCTGCGCTACATGGCGAAACACGGCGCGATCGGTTGCCAGCAATGTCGCACTGCGAAAGCCCGGGAGCGGGCGCCGTTGAGCTGGGCAGACCAGCACGCCAAAAAGCGCCGCGCCTGGAAGAAGCATCCGCGTTCCATTTTTCGCGACGGCGAATGGTGGGATGCGACCAGCATCGTCACGGCCGGACTTCAGTGCAGCCGGTTCGCACTCAGTTCGTGGAGCCGCCCGGGCAGAAGGTTCCCGGCGCGAATCGCCAGACAGTCAGCGCCCGGCCCAGCCGGACACAATTGCTGGTACTACAAGCGAACGGACTGGCTTGCACTCCAGGCGAAAATGAACGGGGTCAGCACGGCGAACGGTGGAGCCGATCAGCTGCCGGCGAGTCACATTTCGAGTCACATTTCGCAAACAAAAAAACCTCGAAAAGCCTACAAGGGGGACGACACCCAGCGGCTAATCAAGTGCATCAAACGGCATCGGCGACGCGGCAAGGAGTGGCGTGAATGTTTCGAGGAAGCCGCGGCCGAGTTTGGGTTGAAGCTCAGTGCCACAAAGATGCGCTGGTATCGGTCCACCGAGTCACATTTCGAGTAACAATTCGCGCCTAGTTCCAACACAAGCCGAAAAATCGACGGTACGCTGTTCGCGCAGCGAACAGCGGAGTCGTCGTACGTGGATGAATCGAAACTGGTTGACCTCGGCGAGCGCGTCGAGGCGAGCGGCTACCGCCCTGCGCCGATGTTCGAGGGCTGGGAGCCGCCGCCTGGGCAAATGCTCCGCCTAAAAAAGCGAGAACTGAAAGTGCTGCGCTACTTCCTCTACCTCTGCGCTGAGTTCAACTCGCATTGCTGTTGGCCTTCGCAAATCAAGATCGCCCAAAGAGTCGGCCTGTCAAGCGCCCGCCAGGTGCAGCGAATCCTACCGAGGCTCGCCAACCAAGGCGTTGTCGTAATCGACACCCACGGGGCAGGTGGCGAATCCAACTTGTACACGCCGACGGCGCTGGGCTGGGCGATCGGGGCGAAGCTTTGGGGCTACTCGCCGCGCGAGAGTGCTGCCCAATCCGCTGCGCCATCTGCTGCACAATCCGACGCCCAGTTGTCGCCTCAAATGTCGCCTGGGATGTCGCCTGGGATGTCGCCTGGGATGTCGCCTCCCCCTTATAAGAGAGAAAAACAAGAGTGTAACACCAACAACAGCAGTAGCACGACCGATGCTGTTGGAGCTGCGCTCGAAAAAGCCATTGAGCGATTCCCCTCTATTGCTGCCCAACTCCGCAAAGATCCACAACTCAGCATCGCCGCCATTGCTCGACTGGACAAGCAGCGCTGGAGAAACCCGCCGGGCGCGCTGTGCGCGATTCTCGAAAGCCCTGAGAGCTACGGCTTGGAGCGCGACGACAACGGCGCCTGGCGGCCCAAGCAGCAGCCGCTTGGCCGCGGCCAGCAACATCGTGTTCCGCTGGTCAACAACGTCGCCGGAGCAATAGAGCAGCGCTCGGCGGATGACCAGTCTGAGGATGAATTGCGGCGGGCCTGGGCCGAGGCACCCGCGGAGTTGAAAAAGGAAATCATTGCCGAGGTGACAAAGCATCCCCGCTGGGCGGAGATGCAGCGCTACACCGCGCGATTCGTGGGGCCTGGCCACACGTTCTTTGATCACGCGTGCCGGCAAGAGTTTCGCCGGCGAGGAAACCAACGATGACACCGACAACCACGAACCCGCCTGACCTACGGCCCACGCTGCAGCTCGAGCCGATCTTGCTTCGTGCCGAGGAAGCGGCCGCCGCCCTGGCGATCAGCGAGCGGACGTTGTGGGAGCTGACCCAGAACGGGGAGATCCCATGCGTGAAGATCGGTGAGAAGGGCCGCGGCGTGCGCTATCGTGTCGAGGCGCTGCGGGCCTGGGCGGCGACAAGGGAAGGGGTGAAGAGCGATGGGGGGTAGTGTCATTTGTGGCCTACTGGTAAGCGGCTGATGACACTACAAACAAATGGCGTTCATCCGCAGACGAGGCAACACGACGCAACTGCTGGAGGCCTGGCGTACAGGCGACAGTGTTCGGCAACGATTGATCGCCAACTGCTACGGGAAGGACACCGCGGTTGCTGCAATCCAGGAAATTCGGGACCGCCTTAAGTATCTGGATTGCTGCGACGAGTGGATCAAGAAGCACACCTGGCGTCATTCACGAGAGACGACGCAATTCGTTCTGCTCCTGGAGGGTGGCGGTTGGTGTCTTTCGCCTTCAAAGAGGATGATCCAAAAGCAGCGGCAGCGGCTGAACCGCGACCTCGATGCCTTGCAGAAATTCCTTGACCGGCCGCCTTACTTGGATACGCTCTAACCGAACGTTCTTTGCCGTGCCCGCTTTGGAACTCAGAAGCCAGGCGGGCGCGGCTCTTCTGAGAAAGGACCGTTTCCAATGGCCAGCATTTCTTGCGACGCTGCAGGCAGACGGCGAATCATCTTCAAGACGGCCGACGGCAGGCGCCGAGCGCTGCACCTGGGGGAATTCCCCCAGAAGGCCGCCGAACAGATCAAAACCAAAGTCGAGGCGATCCTGGCGGCCCAGCTCGCCCGCGCCGCGGTCGATGCCGAGACGGCCCGCTGGGTCGGTAGTGTTCAAGACGACCTGGCGACCAAGCTGGCCAACGTCGGCCTGATCGACGCGCGCGAAGCGCCCGTCGGCGCCTTCCTGGGTACGTTCCTGCACGACTACATCGCCAAGCGTACGGACGTGAAGCCGAACACGCTCAAGACGATTCACCAAGCCCGTCGGCTCCTCGTCGAACACTTCGGGCCGAGAAAGCCCATGCGCGACATCACCCGCGCCGACATCAAGGATTGGCTCGTGTTCCTGCAGCGACCAAGGAAGAGACGCAACAGCAAAGAGGCCAAGGGATACGCGCAGGCCACCATCGCCACGCACTTGAAGAAGGCGCGGACCATGTTCGAGTATGCCGCTGCGGCGCGGCTGATCGACACGAACCCGTTTCACAAAGCCGTCAAGATGCCCAAGCAGACGAACAAGAGCCGCGAAGTCATGGTGTCGCGCGAGATCATTGACAAGGTTATCGACGCCACCGGCGACACTGAGTGGAAGCTGGTCATCGCGTTGGCGCGGTTCGGCGGCCTACGCTGCCCATCCGAAGTAAAAGCGCTGCGCTGGCAATGGATCGACTGGGAGGGGGACCGCTTCACCGTGTTCTCACCCAAGAAAGAGCACCTGGGCGACGCCGCTTGGCGCATCGTGCCGATCTTTCCCGAGCTGCGGCCGTATCTGCAAGCAGCTTGGGACGAAGCCGACGTCGGCGCGGTATACGTCATCGCCCGCCACCGCGGGCCGAACTTGTACACCGGCATCGGCCGCATCGTTCAAAGGGCAGGCTTTCAAAAGTGGGAGCGTCTAGTCCAGAACATGCGCGGGACCCGGGAGACGGAGCTGGCGGAATCGTTCCCCGTCCACGTCGTCGCCGCTTGGCTCGGCAACACGCCGAAGATCGCCGCCGCGCACTATCTCCAAGTCACCGAAGAGCACATGCAGCGCGCGTCGCGCGCGCGCCAGACGACGCGCGCGACAGCCGTTTCGGGCCGCATGGAGTCGCAACAGGAAAATGGAAGTGTAAAAAACACGGGAAATCTCGCACACAGCACGCACACTGCCGCAACCGACTATCCCCGACAGGAGTCGAACCTGTAACCTTCGGCTCCGGAGGCCGACGCTCTATCCAATTGAGCTACGGGGACGCGTTAGCGGGATTATACATGGGGCGCGTTGCGATTCCAAGAGATCGGTCCACTCCTTATCGGCGCGGAGCGGACGTTTTGTGTGTGCCGATCTGCACGAGTTCACTTTCGAAGTTTGGCCGATGACCGGTCCAAGCGCCGATTTGTCCGCCGCCGCCTGAAACGCCTTCCGCCAGACCGCGGGTCAGCACGTGCCAGCAGAAGAAGCAGTGGTTGCTCGTGGCTGCAGGTAAAGCGCCAGGATCGCGGGCCAGAATCTCGTTGCGGATCGCCGTCAAGCCTTTGCGGAAGACTTTGCCCACATAGGGATGCTTGCGCGCCCGCCGCACGATGTCGGCGACACTATCCGTATTGATGTTGCCGATCGTGAGCTGGTCCAGGTCGGATGCGAAGCCGCAACACGGTTTCACTTCTCCTTTGGGATTGACGATCAGCGCTTGCCCCGGTCCTTCGCAGTAATCCTCTTGGAACCAGACGCCGTCCCAGGCCGCGCCCAGTCCTTCGGCGCGCTCGACCGGGGCGAGGTGATTCCAATTGACAGTCATGGTCAGCTCAGGCGAAACGACAAGAAATCTGCGCAATAGGTTCGACCACTCAATCACAGCTCCTAGTTCTTGCGCCAGACGTTCGATCAAGTCGAAGCCCATTTCCGAATCACGACTGGCGTAAGAAAGCGACACGACGTTATCGCGTTGGAAGATTTCGCGGGCCGTACTGCAAAACGTAGCGAGGTCGCTCGTGCGCACTCCGTGGAATTTGTCCACACTCAGGCCCAGCTTACCGCTGTAGCCGGCTTTCTTGAGATCTAGGAGAGTGTCGCGCAGGTGGCGTTCATTTTTGAACCAAACGCCGTTGGTGACGATCTTGTCGAAACGAAAATCCAGGCGCGCCGCCCGGCGCGACAGGGCGACCAGGAATTCCGGATAAAGAAACGGCTCGCCCCCCGTGAAGCCAAGGATGCGGATTCCGTAAGCATGAGCGTCGTTAAGAAAACGCAGCGCGACCCGGATGTCGAGGCGGTCGGGCCATTCGATGGGCACGCAGCAGTGAGGGCAGGTGAGATTGCATTGGTACGTGCCGGCGAACGAAAGGTAATTGGGGCGAAACGTACGCGTGCGCCGCGGCACCGGACGATCACATTCACGCGCGGAAGATGCAACCGGCTTCATAGTGCTGTTCTATTGAAACCGCGACTATTCCATGCTGCGGCGCTTTGTTTCGAGTTGTGCTACTGGGATTCGCGGCCGCTTCTACGACGTGCCGCACCGCTTCACGCGCGCGATGCAGGACGAAGCGTTTGACTGATTGGATGAAAGGCTCGCAAAGCGAAGCTGACAATCGAGTGACTTTAATGCCGACTTCGATGAGCAGTTAACGGCAACTACTTCTTGCGATGAGCCGAACCCGCGCGGCTGGGACAAGCTGCTAAGAAAAGAAGAAGGTCCTCCACTGTTTTTACTATGCATTGTTTTTGTGTACCGTCGGGCGTGGGCAATTTTAGATTCCAATGCTTCGCCCACTTCTCTACCTCAAGTTCCACGTCTTCAATATCGACATGGTAAACTGCTTCAATTTCATCGCCCGGTAAGACTGAAAAGTTGCGGACGTGCACTGCGACTGATTCTTGAAAAAACGAGAAAACATGGTTGGCGATGCTGTCTGGAACCTTGCGGTTTCGAAAAAACTCAAGAAACTCTTCCCGGCTACGATTTGCTCTCTGCTGCGCTAAGGCATTTAGCCGAGCGCTTTCCAGAGACCACGCTTGTCTCCACTTTCTCCGGCAAACAAAAATGACACTCCCCCAAAAGCCAACGGCCAAGACGAATGCCAATGTGAAAAGCACATAATCGCGCATGATTTTCGACATGCAAGTGGATGGCATCAGCTGAAACTACTTTGTACTTCGGCGCGATCTTTTTCATAAAGGACTTTCCCTTCGGACACAATCGTCGTCAGGAAGGACTCGCCTGCTTCCAATCGCCACTTCATCTCCTTGGGTGTTCGGACGATGAGATCGACGGGAAACGGCGCTGCCAGGCGCCACAGGATGCGAACAGCCTGGGCGTGGTGATTGCGCGCCGGCATGACGATCATAAGGTCCACGTCACTGTCTTCATTCGGCCTGCCGTATGCGTAAGAGCCGAACAGAATGATCTTGTCTGGGTGGAATTCCTCGGCAATGGCGCGAGCGTAACGTCGAATCACGCGCATCGGGACCTTGGTCCCCACATAGACGCGCTTCGGGGGAAAGGGAAACGGGCTGTCATCTGTCCTTGCCATGCCGCCATTGTAGCCGAATACGAGCGGCCCCAGTTCAACTTCGGGAAATCAATACGCAAAGCCTATTCTCCTCTCCAGAGGCGCCGGTGCACCGCGCGTTCCAGATTGCCCGCGGCGTCTTCCGCATGAGCTTCAATTGGCACTGTGCCCGGCTGCACGTCCAACGTGGCTTCCCATTGCGCGAAGTTGGGCTCCAGCGCCTTGGCTTCCTGCCCGTTGACGAGCACGCGCTTTACGGTCCCGTTGTCCATGGTAGTGCCGCGCACGAGCAACTTTCCCTGACCCGCTGCCTTGACAAGGGTGATGACCGTTCCCGGGGGCAAATCATCCACCGGGTCGAGCAGATTCGGAAATTCGACGCCTTTGACTTCGGCCACGCGCGAGGCGTCGCCCGTCAGGGGCGGTTTCGTTTTGTAGTCCAGGCCGTCGCTTTGCAGATAGCGTGACTTCACGCTGATGACTTTGGCGTGCTGGCCCGGCCCGAAATAGTCGTGCACATAGACCGGCACGCAGTTGGCCGTCTTGGGTTCCGGACGCGGTCCGCCGCCCAGGTTGATGATGGCCCGCTTGTTGTTGTCCTTGGGCTCGATCACCTTCAAGTTGCGAATGTGCGTCTCGGCGACGTTGAACGGATTGTTATCGCTGATCTGGATCATCGGCACGTAGTTGTTGCGCATCGACGTGAAGGTCATGCCGTCGATCGCGAGCGGGCCGTATTGGATGCTGTCGTCGTCGTGGCCGCGGTTAAACGGCTCCGAGATGACGTTGCTGATCGTCAGGTTGCGGTAAACGTGGTGGTCGTAGTTGGGATGGTAAACGCCGTAGGCCGCGTTGTGGATGTGCATGTTTTCGACTAGCACGCACGGCGACTGGACGCGGAAGGCGTAGTGAATCTCCCAGATTTTCATGTTACGAATGATGAACGGGTGCTTTCGGTCCGGTCCGAAGCGGTCGACGCCTTCGCCCAGGTTGAAGCCGTAGAGTCCGTCGCAGTGGGCTTCATTGTCATCGAAGCGAATGAAGGGCAGGGTGCGAATATCCACGACTTCGCGTTTGCTGTCGGGCAATAGCACGGGCAATGTCAGCTTGAACGCGCTGGTTTTGGTAGCTTCGAAGCGGTAGCCGTAACGGTCATTTTCACAAGCGACGTTGCGGGTGAAGGAATTGAGACTATTGGCCCACCAGAAGCCGGCGCCGTCGTTAGCGTCGAACGGCAAGACCTGCTTGGGCAGCCGCTTGCCCTTAAACGCTTGAACGGCGAGATTGCGGTCGAGGACGTTGTAGATTTCTGTGCCGTCTTCGAGGAAATAGCCGTGGCCGACGCTTTGGTAGCCGACGCAATCACGAACGACGAGGAAGTTAGTCCCGTGGATGGTGACCCAGCGATTGTGGCTATCCCAAATGGATGCGCCGTGCACATAGCTGCCGCGCATGGTGTTGCCGCACAGGTGATAGTGGATGCTGTACCGGCCGAGCACGTTTTCCTTGCCGAGATGGCGAAATTCGGCGTAGCTGATCGCGCCCGACGAGCCGCGATGGTACATGGTGTGGCCGCGAACGCCCTTGGGGTCGGCGGATTCGATAATGACGTTGCGGCTCATGTTGGCGACGGCGGCGCGGAAGTCCCCAGACCCGCTATGGTCGTGGGCGAGCGGCCGGTCCAGGACGATTTTGAGGCCGTCAATGGATTGCAGCGTTCGTTCTTCGGTCTGGACTTCCACGTCGCCGCGGCCGGGCCGGCGTGTGCCGCCGCTTCCTTGATCACCCGTGCTGGCGGTGACGATGACTTTGTCGCCCGCCTTCCATCCCGTCACCGGTTCCGTTAGAACGACCGTCGCTTCGCCCTTCTTCGCTGTGGCGCCTAGTTTGACCCAAGTGCGGCTCAACGGCGCGCCGTGCAATTCCATCCGACCGCCGCAACAAACGAGCGCCGGCAGAGATTCTTTGTTAAGGCCGTCGATATACGTGAGGCGAATGAGCGCGCGGTGCTTGGCGCTAATCGGATTGTCCGGCGCACCGACCAGCAAAGCGGCGCGATTCTTTGCGGGGTCAACCTCAAGGAAGTGGGCGTCGCAATCGAAACCGTCCTCAGTGCATTCCGTGCCGGGCTGAATTTTGAGCAAACACACGTCCATGCGCGTGTCGCGGTCCGTGGCGAAGGTCAGGACGCCTGCGACGTGGACCAAACGCAAGACCGGTCCGCCGTTGGCGTCGTAGTTTACGGTGTGGTCCTCTCGAATCTGCACTTTGGCCCCCGCGCCGGGAAGCTTGCCGCCCTCCCAGGTGTCGGCCGCGGACCACGGCCCGCTCTTCGTCGAGCGGATCACGTCACCTTGGGCAAAGGCCGGTGTTGCTTGACTAAGATAGAATGCAAAAGCGAGACCGAAAATGCAGCGTTTCATGATTCCCCCCGAAGCGAAAGACTCGAATCTATCCAACTACTATACGCTGCAATCGTTCGAGGGAAAACAACAATGAAATCCGTGCGACGAAACGGTCCTGCCACTCGTCTTCATGGGTGACTGACATCTGTTCGCGGAGAAGGATCCATGAAATCGATTATGCTGGTGTTCGGCGTCTTCTTGCTCCCCTACTCGGGCGTTCTCAGTCAGGAACAGGGCGACGCCAAGCTTGCCGCGCTTCTCAAAGATCTACAGAGCACAAACGCCGCCGCCCGTTACGAGGCGATCACCGCCCTTGCGGAATACGGTCCCCAAGCGAAAGAAGCCGTGCCGGCACTGACTAAATTCTTGCAGCAGCCGAATGAGGAGCTGCGCATCGCCGCGGTGTTGACGCTCGGCAAGATCGGCAAGCCGGCAGTTACACCGGTGGCGGCTTTGCTGGACAGCACCGATCTGGACGTTCGCTCCAGCGCGCTATGGACGCTCGGCCTCATCGGACCGGACGCCAAGAGCGCTGCGCCCAAAGCACTCGCAGCGCTTGGCCACAAGGAGGCGCGCATCCGGCACAAAGCCGCCTACGCTCTTGGTCGCATCGGGCCGGACCCCAAGGCAGCCGTGCGGCCGTTGATCAAGTTGTTTACCGACGAGGACGCCGACGTGCGCGACGCGGCGGGCGAAGCGGTGGGCAAACTCGGATCAAGTGCCGTGCCCGCGCTTGTCGAGGCTCTGAAGGACGACTGGGCCAGCGTGAAGCTGGCAGCGGTGCAGGGCATCCGCCAGCTTGGGCCGGCTGGCAAGGAAGCCGTGGCCGCGCTCACACCGATACTGGCGGACAAGGACGCCAAGCTGGCCGTTGAAACGCTGCATGCTTTGGTGAAGATCGGGACGGGCAGCCCCTTCGCCCCCAACACACAGGGGAAAGGGGAGACGTGGTCGCCCGCCGTTGGTGCCGTCGTGACGATGCTCAATCACGACCAGGCGGCGATTCGCAACCGCGTGCTTGGCGACCTGGCCAAGCTGGGCAACGACGCCGGGCCGTTCGCTGTCGCGGGACTGTCGGCAAAGGAAGCCGAAGTGCGGCGCTCGTCGGCGCGGCTGCTCATTAACGCGCGCGTTTTTGATAGAGCCCTGGTGCCGCCTCTGGCCGCCGCGCTCAAGGAGAAGGACAGCGAGATTCGCCGGCACGTGCTCGTCGCCCTCGAGCGCTATGGCGCATTGGCGCGGCCCGCGGTGAAAGAGGTCGCCGCGACGCTCAAGGACAAAGACGCCGACGTGCGCCGGCAGGCGCTCGAAATCCTGGCACACATTCCGGATGAAGTCGAGGTGATCGAAGCCGCGGTGACGCCGCTCTTGCGCGACGACAATGAACTGGTGCGCGAACGCGCGGCGGCCGTTCTCGCATCGGTGGGCAAGAGGTGAAAAGTAGGATTGCCGCGAAAAACGCAAAAGACACAAAAGCTCGTTTCTTTTGCGTCCTGTGTGTTTTTCGCGGCCACAGCGATCTCAGAAGATTATCTTACTAACACATCCGGCCGCACGAACTCCGCCCCCTGAATGCGAATGCGCTTCAAGGGCCAATTCTCCGCGGCGGTGATGGCGCGCGGGCCTTCCTCAGTGATGAGAAACGTGTCGCAACTAAAGGCCGAGCCGATGCTCGGCGTCCAGGTGATCGCGCAGTTGGTCGGCAACAGGTCTTCGTCGCTGTAGTTGAAGGTCTGTTCGACGGGGCAGCGGCCGGTGACGTGGCCTTGCGGGCATTGGGCCCACTCGTGCTCCGCGCCGACGATCTGGTAAATACGCTGCGTGCTCGCCAGGATTTGCCGCGGCACCGAATCGGGCCAGCTGCTGGCCACATAGTTCGCGCTGATCTTGCAGGCCGCGTCGTGGTCCCGGCGAAAATCGTCGAACTGCCCGAACGAGATCGAGCGCGTCGCCGTCGCGCACAGGCCGTACTTGCGTGCGCTCACGTAGATCACGCAGGTGCTCTGGATCGGCGTCGACGTGAAGCCGGCGTGCTTGTAATAACGGCCGCGGCCGTCCGCGAAAATCGAAACAGCGATCGGCAGCGCGCCGCGGTGATAGAGTCGATGGCTGAGTTGCCCCGCCACTTCACGCTCGGTGTTGCCTTGAGCCATCGTGCGACCGGTCGCCTCCAGGGCGTGACTGACGACCTGTCCGAGCGCGCGGTAGCAAGATTGTTCGTAATCGCTCAAGATGCGCCGCTGTTTTCGCAGGATATCGGGGATCGGCTTACACGAGGCGACGTGGTCGTCGCAAGCCACCGTGCGTCCCTGGCACAAGTCGGCCAGAAGCTGGGCGCGGCCCCAATGCCAAGGCCATTCCTTGAGCTGAAAACCCAGGCCGTCGAGCTCTTCCTCGAAAAGCCGCTGTGTATCGACGTTGGAACAAAGCAGCCAGCGCCCTTCGTTGCTGAAATACAGGGCGGGCATGGCTGCCAAATCGACGATGCCGCGCGGAATCGCGCCGGCGGTGAGCCAGGCGAAGTTCTCTTCGGCGGTGACCAAGAGGCCGTCGCAACCCGCCTCTTTCGCGAGATCGGCGACAAGGTTTTGCTTGGCGTCGATGTCGGCGCGGCGATCGGAAGGCGTGGTGAGCGGGATTTCCGAAAGGCTCTGCGTCGGGACCGCTTTGAGTTCCTCGGTGGCGTTCATCAGCTCGTGACGGGAAAAAGGTTTGAACAGCGCCGCATTCGCTCCTGTTCCGGGTCTTTGCGAACGGCGGCAAACTCCCCTTATAATACCAACTCCCACGGCAAAACCAATGAATTCGCGCTGTGCGAATGCGAACCACGGATTTCACGGATACCACGGATGAGGATTGTGTGAGTAAATCATCCGTGTCATCCGTGTAATCCGTGGTTAGATCTTCGATTAACACTAGCCCGACGCGCAAGCGAGGGAATGTTCATGAAGACTCAAGCGATCTTTTTTCCGTTCGACCTATTCGGCAGCGGCGGGACCAAGGCCGGCGCCGAGTTGTTGGCAGACGCTGTGCGCGAGATGCTGGCCGACAATCGCCGCGAGCGCAAACCGACACGCGCCCGCGCTTATGCCAACAAGGTCGGCGTTGAGGAGTTCGCTTTTGAAACTCTGGAAGACTATGCCGACTGGCGTCAGCAGGCGCGTAAAGCGATTCACGACGTGTGGAAAAAGAAAGACTTGCTCTTGTGGGCGACGGGAAATCACCTCGGTGTGCTGCCGGTCTATGAGGAACTGGCGACGCAGGCTGCGTCGCCTACGGTGATTCAATTCGACGCGCACTTGGATGTGTACAACCTGAGCGACTGCACGGATAAGCTTTCGCAAGGCAATTTCCTCATGCACTGCGAAGGCCCGTTGCCGTCCATCATCAATGTCGGCCACCGCGAGTTGCTGTTGCCGCACAAACACGTGGCGAAATACTTCACGAAAACTTATTCGGCGGCGGACGTCGCGAGCAGCCCGGACAAGGTCGTCGGTGAGTTACAAGCCGCCGCTCAGGCCGCGCCGGCGATCCTCTTCGACGTTGACTGCGACGCGTTCGACCCCGCGTTCTTCCCCGGCGCAGCGCATCCACTGCCTTTCGGCCTGGCGCCGCACTTCGTCCTCCGCTGCCTGGACGCCTTGTGGAGTGATCGCGTTTTGGGCCTGGCGATATCCGAATTCGACCCCGCCCATGATGTGCGCGATCAAAGCCTTGGCACGCTCGTTTGGCTCATCGAGCATTTGCTGTTGAAGGTCAACGAGAAACGACCGGAAAAATGAGTGCCACATGACTACGTGGGATAGGATTCCGCTCCTGTCCAACCCACACAGGAACGGAATCCTGTGCCACATTTTCGCCCACGCGCCGGTGACTAAACCTGTGCCAGGCGCCCGGAAGAACTCATTCACGCCGCTGGCAACAAATGCGGCGAACAATCTCTAGTAGAATGAAAAGCCGTGAACCTGTTTCGATCGAAGGCGTCTGACATGCGCTGGACTTGCTGAGTCCGTTAGGAGAGGTCGATGGCCCGAGCGACGCGAAAACGCCCCAAATCCGCTCCGGTCCTGCTGCGACGGCTGCACAAGCATTTCTCCGCCGACCCCGCCGCGTTGCCGGTCGTGGAACAGCAGTTTGGATTACATGACCGGCCAAACCTTCATCTTGCGCTTGAGGAGATGCTCGGCGCCGCTAAGCGCCATGCTGTCTTAGTTGGGGTGCTGGCGCATAGTGAACACGAATCTCCGAGTCTGGCGCGGCTATCCCAGCACGCGGCGGCCCGGCATTTTGAACAGGGTCCGGTTCAGTATGTCGATGTGCCGTTGCCGGGCGGCAGGAATCTGAGCTGCGTGAAAAACGGCATCTACTTCGTGCACGAAGGGAAAACGCCGCTCGCCGTGCTCGTGAGCATGCCGCGTTTCGCTCACCCGCCTTGTCTGCAAGTGGAAGTCATGGCGACCGAGCGCGAACGCGCCGAAGAGTTCCTGCGCGAGTTGCAGCGCCGCACACAATTCGGCAAGGCCTATCGCGGCCACGTCCTCTCTTTGGATAAGGATTGCTACGGCAACGCCAACATTACTCATCACGCGCTGCCGGCGATTCGGCGCGAAGACGTCATTCTGCCGGAGCCACTCTTGCGGCGGATCGAGCGGCATACGCTTAGCTTCAGCAAACATTTGGAGCGGCTGCGCGAGGCTGGCCGGCATCTCAAACGCGGTGTTCTCTTGTACGGACCGCCCGGAACCGGCAAGACGCTGACGGCGATGTATTTGGCCACGCAGATGGCGGGACGCACCGTGCTGCTCATAACGGGCCGCGGCGCTGGTTCCATCGAGGCCGCCTGCCGCCTCGCCAGGTTGCTCGAACCCGCCACCGTCATCCTCGAAGACGTCGATCTCATCGGCACCGAGCGCGACCACCAGGAAATCGGCGCCAACGCCTTGCTCTTCGAATTGCTCAACCAGATGGACGGTCTTGCCAACGACGTCGACATCTTGTTCATCTTGACCACCAACCGGCCAGACGTGCTTGAGCCGGCGCTCGCGGCGCGGCCGGGGCGAGTGGACCAGGCCATCGAGGTGCCGCCGCCCGACGCCGATTGCCGGCAGCGCCTGTTCGAGCTCTACAGCCGCGGCATGAAGGTGGACGTATCGGACTGGCCGCGCCTGATCGAACGGACCCAAGGCGCCAGCGGGGCATTCATCCGCGAATTGTTGCGCAAGGCAGCCGTCTTCGCTGCTGAAGAAGACGGTGCGGGCCCACTCGTCGTGCGCGATCGGCATGTGGAAGAAGGGCTGGCGGATTTGCTCATTGCGGGCGGACCACTGACGAAGAGCCTGCTGGGTGCGACGACGACCAGTGGGTAGCCGACATCACGCTTGAGCTTCTATAAGGAACGGCCATGCACAATAATCCGACCAATTCCAAGCAGCAACCCGAGACCGAGTGGCACGGCGAATTGCAAAAGTTTTGCGGACCAGCCCTATTGCCCGACGACGCCAATCTTGAGCCGCGCGTTCGCCGCGGTAGACCTGCGGACACCAAACGAGATTCCACGGCGGAAAAGGACGCAGGGAACGAGCAGAATAAGCAATCCGAATGAGCAGTCGCTGTCAATCCAACCAGCGAAAGCACGAGCGCGCCGACCGGAAGGCCGTGCGTTTGGGGCTACACGCTGGAAGACATTTACATCATCGTCGTCTACGACCAAATCGACGCGGACACGATTCGCGTCGTGACGGCGTATGAGGTTCCCGAATCCCGGTAAGGTTCACCATGACCAAGAAAATCGAACGGGTGTTTCGTAAGGGCCGCTTGTCGGCAGAAGAAGTCGCTCGCGATGAGGAAACTCGCCGCAAGGTGGCGAACGAGTTTCCACCAGCGCCGCCCAGCGGCAACGCCTCGGGGCGGCTGAGCCAAGCGCTCAAGGACGCGCTTAAGGCGAGCAACAAATCGATGTACCAGATTGCGCAGGACGCCGGCGTCTCACAGATCGTCGTGTCACGCTTCCTCGCCGGCGAACGCGACATCCGCATGGCCACCGCGGACAAGCTGGCGGAAGCACTTGGCCTTAAGCTCGGTGCGGCGTCGTGACGAGAGTTACAAACGATGATTTGCACATCGTGGAAGCGAAGGTTTGCGGACCGCACTTGCTGCGGCCAGCCTTCAATGACGGCAATCGCAAAACCGTGGACGTGAGCCCGCTCCTCTGCGGGCCCTTTTTTGAGCCGCTGCGCGATCCCGGCTACTTCGCACGCGCGGAACTCGATCGCGTGTGCGGCACGGTGGTCCGGCCGAACGGCGCGGACTTCGCCCCCGAAGCATTGTACGAACTGGCCGGCTTCGAGGAGCCGACGCCCGCCTGACGCTGGCGAGAACCCGAAGGCCTTGCTCGGAGTCGCCGAAATCGACTCGGAACGCGGCGCATTGCCGTGCGGAAGAGTTCGATTCCGCCTCTCTTTTGCCGGCGCCTCGCCTTGTCGCCGCGTGTGGCGGGCGCCTCGGTCCCGGTGAACGATAGGAGTACAATCACATGAATACCGCGGCAGCAGCCTCAAACAGCGAGCGCATGATTTGTTCAGCTGTATGATTCCGAAGAACTGGGCTTCGCAGTATAATTGCGGAAAAGCCTCAGTCGTCGACACAAAGCTGATCCAGGAGAAACGCCCGATGGCCGCACTTCACGATTCGAAGCCGCAAGCCACGATCTTCTACTCGTGGCAGTCAGACCTTCCGAACGCTACGAACCGAGGTCTCATCTTCGACGCCCTAGAGCGCGCCGCGAAGACGATTACATCGGACAGTTCATTCGCGGTTGAACCAGTTATCGACCGAGATACGCAAAACGTCCCGGGCGCACCGGATATCGCTCGCACTATCTTTGACAAGATTGAGAAAGCCGCGGTATTTGTTGCGGACGTGAGCATTATCAACCCAGGGGTCGGACGTCCCACACCAAACCCAAACGTTCTAATTGAACTTGGCTACGCCCTCAAGACGCTGGGTACAACTCGAACAGTTCTGGTGACAAATACGGCCAACGGTCCAGTGGAGTCGCTTCCATTCGACCTTCGCACGAAGCGGGTTTTGAGCTACCACTTGCCACTTGGCGCGGAAGATAAACCTGTCCAACGCAAGAAACTGCAGGATGGACTCGAAGCTGCCTTGCGGGCGGTCCTGGTCGCCACGTCGCCCCCTCAAGTTCCGGCTTCACCGTCAGCCGCGGATAAGGCCGTGGAGAGCATAATTGCAGGAACGGCGAGCCAATCCGCTTTATGCGCGAGAGTCGTGCCGCAGATTTCGGAGCGTGTAAGGGAACTCACTCCAAAACTCGTCAGGGAGAAAACCAACGAGTGGGACGAAGAACTCGTGGAAGCCATTCGTCAAACGGTTCCCCTAGTTGAGGATTTCGCGAATGTAGCTGACGCGGCGGCAGTCCATAATTCCAAAGAGGGAGCACTGGGGTTATTTCGCGGTTTCGCCCCCCTGTTTACTCAGTACACGCTCGCACCCGGCACATCCGGTGCGTTCTACTCGGTTCAATTCGATCTTCCAAAGTTCATCGGCCACGAACTAATGGTCATCCTCTTCGCGGCGCTTGTTGGGGAACGAAGGTGGAAGATAGTAGCCGACTTGTGTCGCGAAGCGATCGTGGTCCCAAACGCGACTAGTCGATTTTCGGCGCAAACACCCGTGAATTTTGTCTATGCCTCCGAATACGTCGAACTCTTGGACCATCGGAACCAACGGCTCAAACTTAACCGAATTTCCGTCCATGCCGACATCCTCCAAGAGCGACATGAGGCCGGTCGACTGGGGGAATTGTCCGCATGGAGCCGATTCCAGGATGCGGACGTATTTCTGTATTTGCGGTCTGCATTCGCCAATGAAGACCCTGACTTGTTCGACATTTGGCGGCCCTGGTCGGCGGCAATTCTCCGTGGCTGTCCCGATTACCTTCTTGAAGCAACTCGGCGCGAAAAGGCAGACATACTCCTTGAACCACTTGGTGTGGCGGACTTGTCGAAACTCCGAAGCCGCTTGAAAGAATCGATTGGAAAACTCTACCGACTTTTTGGCTCGCGAAGTTTGTTTTACCATCCGTTCCAGGGTTTGAATCCCGACTTGATTGGAACGAAGTAGTCTGACACGACATTCAATCCCGTTTCGAGAGCGATGCGGCGCTTGATCAGTGACGCGACACATATAGCGGTGTCTCGGGCAACAACTATGCTCCGCTTGGGAGCGATGACGACAAGATCCTAAGTTCGCTCTCGTCGAATAGCCTGCCTATGTAGCCCGCAATGCGATCCTTCCCTTCTGCTTTGGCGAAATTCATCGCCCGCTCGGCTCTATGCAGCAACTCCTCATCCGTTAAGTGGCAGTCCTGATCAGCAACACACAGCCCAACGGACACTGTGATCGACTTGTCAACACCATGGAAGATCAACGTCCCGACGCGTTTGCGAAGCCTTTGCAAAAAATCCATGGCTAAGTTGATTTCGGTGTTCGGCATAAGGAGTACGTATTCTTCACCGCCATAGCGGTAAGCGAAACCATGTCCGAAAATGTGGGTTTCCAATGCCCTCATGAAGACTGGGAGAACGTGCCGATCGATGTGTGTGTGACCGGCTGAGGTGTTGAAGTCCTTAAAGTTGTCTATATCCACGAATCCGATAGCCACCGAAATGCCTCGCATTCCGCATTTCGCACGGTAGTAGTGAAGGTCCTGTAGGAGTAATGTTGGGGCTTGAAGGAGGTGAAACTTCTCATCGTATTGACGCTTTGCAAAATGTGTCGCGACGTCCAGTGATTCAACCCGCTCCAAAGTCAAGACGTCGCTCAAAGCCGGCGGATACTCAGGTGTCGCTGTCTGAAACCAAGTCTCTCGAATAACTGCGTCATATACATTCAGTTTCTCTTCGAGGGCGGAAATGATTTGGGGGTTCGTCGTCCTAGATCTTTGCTGATCCAATTCCCTTGCCTTCGAGAGCCGGGCCCGAAGAAACAAACCCTTAAACACCGGCACGAGTCCATCTTCCAGAATCGCCGTTTCGGAAGCTGATGTACGGGAAAGCGAGATCTGAGTCGTCAATTCCACTAGCCCACGCATTTTCTCAAAAAAGTCGGCTGCAAGATCCTGAACCGAAATAGCTGGCAACTCCCCATGAAGTGGGTTGATCAAAGAAGCAGTCATCACTTCGTTTGCTTCTTTTATCACGTCCAGGACAATCTCGTACCACTCTCGACTAATCAGCGGCATGTAATTTTGTCTCGAATTTGCCAGCCAGAAGCCTAGTCAGACACAATTCTCTCGCCAAGTCTATCCGCCGTGCGGTCCCGGTGCAACAAAGTAAAGCACTGGAGGCACGGCGGTAGGGTGCTTGTCGAAGTGCCCGCGCTTTCCGTCAAGGGTCAACACCACGGCCAGCTTCAGCGCAATCGTGCCGTAGATCTCGCCTTCCAACGCGTGCAAGTCGTGCTCGATGTCTTCCGACGGTCCGAGTTTGCTGGACCAGCGTCCGGTCGGCAGTTGCCGGGCCGCGTGCGTCGGCACGCCTGCGGCGTCGGCGAAATGGCGATCTTCTCGTGAGCCGGCTCAAGAACATCATCGTTACAGACTGTGTAGCCAAGGGAAATGAAAGCGGACCGGAATGCGTCTTGGGTGATTTCACGCGGCACGCCCGCCGGACAACACGCTGTTTGGGCGTCGTCCAGCGGCCACCAATTCGTAGCGTCGCCGGCCGCCCAAGCGATGCAATTGTAACTGGGATCGACGGGACTTGTGACCCGAAAGGATGTAGTGTGCAACCGGGAAATGCCGTTTCCAAATGCTCGCTCATCGGAGGCCCTTTTCACGTCCCCACTTGAGCCAAGCGTCGGTCATTTTGCAAATGTTGCCGCCGTCGGACGCGGGCACCGGATTCTCGCCGGTGATTTCTGGAAGCGCCCAGACCCAGAGCGACGGTCGCGAGTCTAAATCGCGGAGCAAGAGCGGAACAACTTCTTCACCAAGGCCGATGATGGCCTGGAAGGCCCGCTGTTTGGATCGATGACGTAATGCGCATCGCCGCCGTTCATTTTCGCGTCTTTCAGCTCGTAATCGACATGCCAGCCATCCGCTTCAAGAACGATAGCAATGCGGTAGGGCGTCAAGCCTCGATAAGCGCGCTGCGCATCCAGGCGCGCGATCTTGAGCGCTTCATCGCTGGCCAGGCGTTTTTTTTTCCTGGCCCAATCGCCAAGCCGTCGCTAATCTCCGTGTCGTGGATTCTAACAACATCAAGGAAAGTCGATGGCCAAGAAACAGGCCGACATGCCGCCGCCGACCGTTCCGGCTTGCCAGCTGTTCTGTGACGGCGTAATCGTAGAGCATGGCACCGGCAAGGCCACGCTGGTCGGAACATTCTCCGGTGTCGCCGCGCAGGATTTTCCGTCGCCGCCAATGGATTTGCACGTCTATGGAGCCAGAACCACTGTGTTGCCGAACGTCGCTTAACCGTCCGACGGAAAGAAGGTTAGCATGAAACCCGCGGGCAGCCCCCCCACCCCCGACCCCTCTCCCCCTCAGGGGCGAGGGGAGAAACCACAAGCGGTGGAAACCTACGGCGGCGCGTACCACCGTTTTGAGACCGATTTGCGGAAGAAGAAACCGGCGTCGGCCAACCACGCGCGGAAAAAGCCCTTGCACGCGAAAGGTAAGCGATAACGGGGTACATAAGTCAAGGAGCATGCGTAATTCGCCGTGGAATGGTTATCCGTGGCTCAATTCGACAACGCTTTCCTTGGCCGGCGCGGAATAAGGCTGTTCAGCCGGCTTACCAGTGAAGAATTGGATCAACCGGGTGAAGAATCCAAGAGGTTGGTCGACCGACTGAGCGAGTTCAGGCAAAACCCGACGATAGGGAAAACGAAACATCAGGACAGTTCCGAACCAGAAGCGATGAAATCGCCGTCCGGAATCTTATCCAGAAGAACTTCCTCAGGATTTTCGCCGGCCGCGCGAACTTCGGCATCCAGAGCCGCCAGAGTCGTGCAACTGGCGACTAGGCGGCGGCCATCGGGACTCCACGCAACCCACCGACCGCGATGCTTGCCCGGTTCTTCAAGGGCGGAATCATCCGGACCTGTTTCGGGCTGCGCCCTGGGCGTTTTCTGCGATGGGAACATGTGCGTTTGTCCTGTTCGCATTCATCGTAACTAGCTTTGGACCAATTGACCAGCCATTTCGCGACGCGGTAGGATGACGTTACACGTCATTCAAGCCTGCGCGGTCTCCGCCACGGAAAGCCCGTAACCGCCGCGTGCCGAGGCTGGACGAGTGCAGACGTTCCAGAATTCGGCGATCTTCTGCGGAGCTGTTACGAGCGAATCGCCCCGCCGCCGTTCATTAGCGGATTTGCTGCTCGTAATCGACATGCCAGCCATCCGCTTCAAGAACGATAGCAATGCGGTAGAGCGTCAAGTCCCGATAAACGCGCTCCGCATCCAAGCGCGCGATCTTAAGCGCTTCATTGCTGGACAAGCGCGGCTGGCCGATGCCGGGTGTCGTTGCCACTGCAGGCATCGCAGATACTCCTTGCCAAAGAGCTGTGGAGCTTGACACGCTAGCGATTCTTGGCACAATCAGCGTATGGCCACGTCCCAAATCAAAACCGCTGGCACCGATCCGCAAGTCCTGGCTGACCTCGATGCGGTCATGGAGCGCATAATGACCGGGAAATCACTGGACCCGGCAATGTCGCGCCGCATCCGCGAACGCGCCGAGCGCATCACCGAGGGAATCCGGCAAAAGCATGGCGAACTCGACATCGCCGTGCAGCTTATCCGCGAAACCCGTGACGACGCATGAAGTACGTCCTGGACGCCGCCGTTGCGCTCAAGTGGGTGCTGCCTGAAGTCTGTGGAGGTTTTGAAGTCAGAATGGGAAATGGATTGCACATCGCGCCGAATTCGGTGCTTCGCCACAAGTTGAGACTCTAAAAGGACTAGCGAGTGTGCTGCCTAAAATGGATTGCACCTCGGCTACCTGGTTTGGAATGCAATCCATCCATCAAAGCTACGGAACTCAGTACGCCGTTGAATTAATGCCCGGGTGGGGGGGTGTGAGTGTGTGTGTCGCGCGACCTATTCCGCAAAGATATGAATTGGCAACGGTTTACGGCAACGAATAGGTCGCGCGTGCTTGTCATGAATCCAGTCCGTTAGCCGAACAACTCCAAAATCGGCTGCCCTGTGGTGATAGGCCGCGTGAAGCCATCGCGGCCCAGCCGGGTTTCGGGCGACACATCCAAGGCGTGGTAGATGGTCGCGCCCAGGTCTTGGACGCGCACGGGGCGGTCCTTCACATAGGCGCCGATGCGGTCGGTTTCGCCGTAGACCGCGCCGCCGCGGATGCCCGCGCCGGCGAGGATGGCGGACCAGCAATTCGGCCAGTGTTGACGGCCGGGCATGCGGTCGGGCTGGTTGATGCGCGGGGTGCGGCCGAATTCGCCCATGACCACGACGAGGGTGCGTTCGAGCAAGCCGCGCTCACGCAGATCGATGAGCAGCGCGGACAGGCCTTGATCCAGGCACGGCAAGCACCAGCCCATGCCGTAGGAGCCGCTGCCGAAGGCGTTGCCCATGCCCATTTCGCTGCCGTGCATGTCCCAACTGGAGGCGGGTGGCCCGCCGCCGGTTTCGCCCGGCGCATTGCCGGTCCAGCCGTTGACGGTGACGAAGCCGACGCCCGCTTCGACCAGACGCCGCGCGAGCAGCAGGTTTTGGCCGAGGGGATGCATGCCGTAGCGATTGCGCACGATGTCGGTTTCGCGGTGCAGTTCGAAGACTTCACGTCCGCCGTTGCCGTTCGCCAATTCAAATGCGCGGCGGTGCAGGTCGTCCCAATCGCGCGTGGCGCGCGTGGTGGCGAACCCTCGCTCACGCGTCGGGTTGGTGCTAACGGCGCTCAACATGCGGCGGCGATCCTGCAATCGTTCGGAGGATACGGCAGGTTGCAGCTCTTCGGGGGCTCGGAAAGTGGGCATGGCGGGATGATTGTTGGCCTGGCCGACGAAGAGCGGCATGTATTGCGCGCCGAGGTGGCCGCCCGAGCCGATGTTGGGAGCACAAAAGACCGGATCGCCGACGCAGCGGATCAGCCAGACGTAGTTGGCGATGTTGCGCTCGCTGGTCCGGACCCTGGACATGATCGAACCCAGATACGGCGAATCGGCGGCAGCCCCGGCCTGGCCGCTCAAAAGGTGATGCATGGCGTCGAAGTGGTTGCTGATGTTGCCCACGTGCGTCATCGAGCGGATGAGCGTGAAGTGCTGGGTCAACGTCGACAGGCGCGTGTTCAATTCGCTGATGCGCATGCCGGGCACGGCCGAGGCAATGGGCCGGTAGGGTCCGCGAATGTCGTCGGGCGCGCCGGGCTTGAGGTCCCAGGTGTCGAGGTGGCTCGGCCCGCCGCACAAGAGCACGAAGATGCACGACTTTTCGGCCGCGACACCGCCGAGACCGCGCTCGGCGTCGACGCTGGCGGCGACTGTTCCCGGCAAGCCCATGGTCAAAGCGCCAATGCCGCCTGCCTTGAGAAGCTGGCGGCGCGAGATTCTAAGGGAGGATAGTTGGCTGGCGGTTACGGGATTCATGAGTATCCCCTGGAAGTGAGAGTTTGGCGGGAGTTAGGAGACCCTTGCTTGCGCGTCGGGCTCGTAGTAACGCATTCTTGTACCAGAATTGTCCCTCATGAAGTAGACATGTTCAAGAAAAATCCGGATAAACGATCCGCTAGTCGTTGGGAGGCAGCGATGAATCGATTCATTTCCATAGGTGTTCTTGCCCTCGTCTTCGCGGCGGATCGATTGCGAGCCGACGACGGCGTCATAACCGTCAACCATGGCCATCCCGTTTGGGCATTGGCGTTCTCGCCGGACGGCAAGTTACTCGTAACGGGCAGCCGAAAAGACTCGAAGGCGCCTATTTGGGACGTAGCCAGCGGGAAGGAAGTGGGCCGGTTCGGCCCGTTCCAGTCCGGCGTATTCGCGTTGGCTTTCGCGCCGGACGGCAAAACGTTGGCGGTCGCGACTGGTGACGGCAACGTTCGGCTTTGCGACTATCCGTCGGGAAAAGTGGGCGCGGAACTTGTGGGAATCCAGCTGCCCATTGAGGCGCTAGTGTTTTCCAAGGGCGGCAAATCTCTCGTCGCCGGTTGCAATCGACGCGAAACAATCGCCATGACCGAACTGCTCCATTGGCATTTGAAAAACGCTCAGGTGAAGTCGTCGCGAAAGATCCCATCGTTAATGACTACATCTTTAAGCCTCACAACCGATGGACATGTTCCCGTTGCATCTACTCGACTCGAAAACGGCAAAATACGTCATTGCACTCAACTTCTTGATCTTGCAACTGCCAAAGATCGATTGAGTCTTGGTGATTGGCATGCCGTGGGTATAGCGGCTCTGCCAGAGGGCGAACGGCTAGTCGCCGTGGTCAGACCAAATGCCGCCGTTGGCGACCAATGCCTTGTCCTTTGGGACTACGCGCAAGAACAAGAGTTATGTCGCGTCAAATGGCTTGTCGAACGCGTGGTTTCGCCGGTGTTCTCGAGCGATGGCCGCTTCGTGGCCAGCCATGGCCAACCCGTCGGCAGTCATGACAAGATAGGTAGTCTCCGGCTATGGGAAACGCTAACCGGTAGTGAGGTATTTCAGTTTGGCATTCAATGGGTTGATTCCGTGAATGCAGCCTTTTCGCTTAACAGCAGGATGCTTGCTTGCGGCGGCCGCGACGGCACGGTCCGCATTTGGGACTTTGCGAAAGTGTTCGGCGATAACGACAAAGTGGCCAACCTGTGGTCGGACCTGCAAAGCGACGATGCCAAGAAAGCGCTTCAAGCTCAGTGGCGGCTCAGCGCTGATCCTGCGAACACTGTTCCCGAACTGGTGCGTCGTCTGAACTCGAACCTCGACCGCATGATGGTTGACCGGCTTTTTGCGGACCTCGAGAATGAATCCTTCGCCGTCCGCTCCCGGTCCGCCGACACATTGACGAAATGGACGCCCGAGCTGTTGCCCATGCTGCTTCCAATCAAAAAGACAGAGAAGACGTTGGAGTTTCAGAGGCGCGTCGATCAGTTGCTGAGCGAATGCCGACGCCGGGAGCAGTTGCCGGAGAACCTGTGGCGCTTTCGAGCGATCGCAATTCTGGAACACATCAACACCAAGGAAAGCCGGGCGGAGTTGAAGCGGCTGGCGCAGGATGCGCCGGGAACGTTGCTCATGTCGGAGGCGCGACTCGCATTGATGCGTTGCGCGCAGTTTTCGAAGTAATTACACCATTCAAAACCGGCAGCCATCAATTGTCATCGGAATACACGATCCGGTTTTCGCCATTGACCGTGCGGATAACAACGCCGATCAGGCCGGCTCGATCGGGCCGGCCTGTGTCGATGACCGCGAGGCAACCCAAGCCGTCTTCGATGCGTTCGGCGAACCGGTCCCACATGCGATCCGGATAGGTCTGGGCGAGTGCAGCGATCTCGTCCTTGTTGAAAAAGATGATCTTTTTGAGCTGACCATCGCGTTGGAGTGACTCGGGCTTGAGCTTTTTGAGTGATTCTGCGAGCGAGCCCGGGCCATTGTTGGCGCGTTCCGCGCTTACATCGACCATGGGGATAGTCGAGAGGGGATCGTAGTCCACCAGCAAGGTCGTGACAAACTTCACCGCGATCGCACGCGTCGTCTTCTTCGGATCCGGAACTCGTTGGAAAATCATGAGCAAATCGTTGACCGTTCCCTCTTCCGAAACAAAGTCCGTTGGTCTGCCCTTTTTCGCGGTTTCGTCTAGCACGATTCTCAAAGTTTCCCCTTTGAGTTCATAGATCGCCGGCTGTTGCGGCTTGCCTTTTTTCGTGAAGTCTATCCATTTCGGCGATTTGCCCGGGTCGAGTTGGTACACCATTTCTTCTTTCTCGGTGGCGGACTTGACAAAGAAGGCCTTGTCTTTGGTGAACTCCATGAAGGCGCCCTTAAGCGCTTGCTCCGGCACGATCCGGCCGCCGTCCACCGCACGGACCGCCTGCCATTTGCCCAGAATGAGTTCCTGGTCGCTCTTGGGCGCTTGCTTTGAAGCCGCCGCTTGCTTCTGCGATGCTTGTGCGAACGCCGCCTTGCCGCCGGCCGCGGCGCGGTTTGGAAAGAGATGCGGCGCCAAGCCGAATAAACCGGCCGTCAACAGAGCGGCCAAAATGGCGACAACCACTGTAATCTTGATTTTGGTGTACAACATGGCGCGCAATACTCCTTGTGCCAGGTCGACGGCGCGCGTGGATAGCGCTCCCGCCGCAAGTGTTGTTGGATTTGCAAACTGTAAAGCTGAATCAATGGCCGCGGCCGTGACCGTAGCTGGCGGGGCTGCGAACACGGCTTGCTCGAAGAAAGCCGCCAGCATCGCGCTGCCGGAAAGACCGAGCCGTCTGGCCAGGCGGCCGCGCAGTCGCTCCTTGGCGCGCATTAGGCGCACGGTCACGGTGCCTTTGGGACAGCCCAACTCAGCTGCGGTTTCGTCGCAGGTCTTCCCCTGCAGATAACAGAGGATGACCGGCAATCGATACTTTTCCGGCAGCCGGTTCAATTCCTCGTCGAGTACCGGACGAAGGTCGCCGGCGGGCGTGTCACGATGGGCATTGGGCAATTGGTCCATCTCAATGTCCAGTCGCCGGCCTTGACTGCGCTTGGCCGTATCGGCGCGAACTGCCAGGGCCAAGCGCAGGGCGACGCGATGCAGCCACCCAGCCACGCTGCCGCGCTTGCCGATGGTACCCGCCATGCGCACCAGCACGAGAAAGGTGGCCTGAAAGGCGTCCTCGGCGTCCGGCTCGTGCAACAAGAGCCGCCGACACACGCCGAACACCATCGGCCCATGCCGGCCTACCAGCATCTCAAATGCGGCTTGGTCGCGGCGGCCCACAAAGCGCTGGAGCAAATCCGCATCACTGAGTTCGCGGACCGTCTCCGGCCCGGCGCGACCGCACAGCCTGCGCAACATCTGGCCCAATGTTCCGCTATTCATCACCTGTCCCTGCGACATATGTCCATTGTCTAATAAATAGAGCGGTGGAGCGGCGGCGTGATTACATTTTTTTCGTACAACAACCCTACCCGCGCCGCTTCACGAGCACGTCATGCCGCAATCCGACTTCGCGTCACCACCGCGTTTCTGGGTCCGCCACGACCAGTCCCGGTTCAGCGACAACGATCTTTATCTTTTCAACGAAGGCAGCCACTTTCGTCTTCACGACAAGATGGGCGCCCATATCGGCGTCCTGGACGGCATGGCGGGCGCGTTTTTCGCCGTCTGGGCGCCCAATGCCGAGCGCGTCTTCGTCATGGGCGACTTCAACGGCTGGAACAAAACCAGCCACGCCTTGCACTCGCGCGGGCAGTCGGGCATCTGGGAAGGATTTGTCGCCGGCTTGGGCAAGGGCGCGATCTACAAGTATCACGTGCAATCGCGGCAGCACGGCTACAAAGTGGACAAAGCCGATCCGTTTGCGGTCCATGCCGAAACGCCGCCGCGCACCGGATCGGTCATTTGGGATCTGGACTATGCCTGGGGCGATCGGGAATGGATGGCCCGGCGGAAGGCACGCAACGCGCTCGACGCGCCCATTTCCATTTATGAAGTGCATCTGGGCTCGTGGCGGCGCGGCGAGCGCCGTCGCCCGCTTAACTATCGCGAAGTGGCGCCGCTGTTGGCCGAGCACGTGCTTCGCTGCGGGTTCACGCACGTCGAGTTTCTGCCCGTGATGGAACATCCTTTCTACGGCTCGTGGGGCTATCAAACGACAGGCTACTTCGCGCCCACCAGCCGCTACGGCACCCCGCAAGACTTCATGTTCCTCGTCGATTACCTGCATCAACAAGGCATCGGCGTCATCCTCGACTGGGTGCCGTCGCACTTTCCGACGGACGAGCACGGATTGGCTTATTTCGACGGCACGCACCTCTATGAACACGCCGACATGCGCCAAGGGTTTCATCCCGACTGGAACAGCTACATCTTCAACTATGGCCGCAACGAGGTCCGCAGCTTCCTCATTTCGAGCGCTCTTTACTGGCTGGAACAATATCACGTTGACGGGCTGCGCGTCGATGCGGTGGCCTCGATGCTCTACCTCGACTATTCGCGCAAGGAAGGCGAGTGGATTCCGAACGAGTTTGGCGGCCGCGAAAACCTGACCGCGTTGTCCTTCCTGCGCCGCCTGAACGAGGAAGTTTATCGCCGCGTGCCCGACGTACAGACCGCCGCCGAGGAATCGACCGCGTGGCCCATGGTGTCGCGGCCCACGTATCTGGGCGGCCTCGGCTTCGGCTGGAAATGGGATATGGGCTGGATGCACGATACGCTCTCCTATCTTTCGCGCGATCCGGTGCACCGCCATTACCACCACGATCAGCTCACCTTTCGCATGCTCTATGCTTTCACCGAGAATTATGTCTTAGCCCTGTCGCATGATGAAGTGGTGCACGGCAAAGGCTCGCTCCTCTCGAAGATGCCC
The DNA here is from genome assembly GCA_022616245.1 of Gemmataceae bacterium. Classification (GTDB taxonomy): domain Bacteria; phylum Planctomycetota; class Planctomycetia; order Gemmatales; family Gemmataceae; genus JAKEFD01. The sequence continues at coordinate 10,383 of JAKEFD010000045.1, read as the reverse complement.
GGCGACGATTGGCAAAAATTCGCCAATTTGCGCTTGCTCTTAGGCTACATGTTCGCGCAGCCGGGGAAGAAACTGCTGTTCATGGGCGGCGAGTTTGGCCAATGGAAGGAATGGGATCACGAGGCGGGCCTGGAATGGATGCATCTGGATTGGGCGCCGCATCAAGGTGTGCAGCAATGGCTCAGCGATCTGAACGCCCTCTATCGCAATGAGCCGGCGCTGTACGCGCTCGATCACAGCCCGCGCGGTTTCCAATGGATCGACGGCAGCGATAGCGCCCAGAGCGCGCTCAGCTTTCTCCGCTTGGGTAAAATGCCGGGCGAATGGGTGCTGGCTGTGTGCAACTTCACACCGATTCCGCGCGAACACTATCGCGTCGGCGTGCCGTGGGCGGGCGAATGGCGCGAGATCCTTAACAGTGACGCAACCATCTACGGCGGCAGCGGCCTGGGCAACGCCGGGGCGGTCTGGACGACGCCCGAGCCGGCGCACGCGCATCCGCATTCGTTGGAGTTGACGCTACCCCCGTTGGCGACTGTGTTTTTCAAGCCGAGCGCGTAACATTCCAAGGCATTTCTGCAACAAATCTCACCGACTCCAGGATTTTTGGTCCGGTCTGTCACGAAAACCCGTCTTTGGTAATAGGGGCCTGGAAGCGGCCTGCCCAAACATCCACACGCTATCTTTGCATCGGCATTCACCAACGGGGCCGGCGGGAGCCTTGTTGGTACTCGCACTTCTTGCGGCCCTAAGCGGTAGCGTCTTGCCTTTAGCAACAAGCATGCCCCCCTCGCCCTGGAGAGTGGGGTCGGGGATGAGGGGGAGCGTGCGTTTTCCTGTAGCGGAATTCGCCAGAATTCCGGCGGGTTCGCGTCGGAACTCTGGCGAGTTCCGCTACAGGAATCTGCAAAGCGCTCTAGAGCTTCACGCCGATCCGGGCCGTGAAGTCAATTCGATTCAGCAGCATACAGGTCTTGTGCTCGCGAAAATACTCCTCCACGGCCTTGCGCGCGCCTTGCCAGTAGCCATAGTCGTCCACGATGAGCACGCCGCCGCGGACCAGGCGCGGGAAGAGATGGACCAGTTCGTGCTTGGTGGATTCATGCCAGTCGGTGTCGAGACGCAAGAGGGCGATTTCTCGAGGTGCGTTTTTGGGGATGGTGTCTTCCACTTTGCCGGCGATGAGCGCGATCGAGTGCGGATCGTAGCCGGTCGCGTGCAGGTTTGCTTGCACTTCGTCGAGCGCCACGTGCAGGCGCGGGGATTGGAATTCGGCCTGCGCGGAAGCGCCGCAGGGCGACACGTCGGCGTCGGTGGGTTCGGTCATACCGCTGAAAGTGTCGAACAACCAGAGCCGGCGGTCGCGCACGCCCAGACGCAAGAGTGTATGCGCCACAGCCATCATGCTGCCGCCGCGCCAAACGCCGCATTCAACGATGTCGCCGGGAATGTTGTGCTCGACAAGATAGCGAACCGCGCGGACAAGGGCGACGATGCGTTCGGGACCGGTCATCGTGTAGTCGGCAACGCATTTACAAATGGCGATTTCGTCGGTTTCGAAATCAGGCGGATACTCATTTAGCGCATGCTGTTTTTTGGCAATTTCGTAGCCGAGAGTGCCGAAGAGCCAGCGAATAGGTTTTCCCAGCAGCTTCTTCATGAAGAGGAGTCCTCGCCATCCTTAATCGCCATAAGCAATCCAGAACGCAATCAGGTCCGCGATGTTTCCGCTCTTCAAGTCCACGACCAAGTCAAAGCCCGTTGGGGTGACCTTTGCAGGTCCACCCTTCGCGACGGCCAAACGTTTAGGATCCGAACCTCCAATCGGCACTATCGTGACATCAACTTTGGGGGGACGCTGGAACGCGACATCGAATTTGATTGGATAAGGTGGCAAACCGGGCTTTACAGCTTCCCTTTGAAACGATTTCACGCCGGATTCAATTCTCACTCCTTTTGCTTGGGAATCCTTCGAGGCTTTCAGTTTGTTTACTTCTACCCGAAGATTGTTGAAATCCTCACGGAGCCCGGCCAATGGCCCCTTGGGGTCTTGCACAAATCTATCGAGCCTCTTGGTTAGGCCGTCGATGCTCTTTTCCACATTGGACAGGTCTAATTCTAGTTTCCCAAGTCTTTCCAACCCGGTTGCGATTTCCTTGAGTTTCTCCAGCTGAGGAGTGAGTTTCGCCAACCGGGGAGCGATCTCAGCGAGGGTCTTCAGCTCGTTAGCCGTGCCCTTGATCTCGTCCAACGCGACTTTGACGTTCACCAGCGCGGCGGTTACGTTCAGAGGTTTTAGTTCCTCCTTCAGTTTCGTAAAGTGTTCTTGCTCCTGTTGACGTTGAACCGTCAAGTCCTTTTCCATTTCTTTGATGGTACCGTGCGACGCCTTCAATTGCGCCTGTAGCTTTGCGGCGTCGCCGGTCGCATCGTTGACTTTCGCGAACGAAGAGCCGAAGAAATAGACCGCTGCGCCGGCGGCAAGCAGCCACAAGACAGTAAGGCCCCAGAAGGCGTACTGCCGACGCCTGGACGCCTGGATGGCCTTTTCCAGCGCCGGCTTGAGCGAAGTCGTTTCGTCGTTGTCACTCGGCAAGTCGCTTGACATCGTTTAATAACCCTCCGAAACGGCTGTAACAGCTCAGCGTGCTGATCGCCTTGGTCAGGCCGTCCTGGTCGCACGTCAGGACAGCAAGCTCAATGGCAAGCAATCCGTCGCTGCAGGCTTGAAGTTTGCCCAAGTAAACGAAGCCAAGAGACGAAAGCCCAAGAAGCGACATGGCCGTTGTGCCGTGGACCCAGTTGGCGTCCTCGGAAACGAACAGCAAATAAATCAAGAGCAGGACAGCGCTGAGCAATGGCAATAAGAGAACGCAGATCATGAGCCGCCGCAGGGGACGTCGCTTGGTCTCAAGTGCGCGGACGCGGGGGAGCCATTCCCTCTTCAGTATTCTGCAGTATCTCGGCGGTATGCGTGGCATGCCTCGCCTCGGGGCTAGTCGCGCGGGACGAATGATCAATAATCTGCGCCTTCCACGACGACCCACCACTGTCCCTTGGCGTCGGCGCGCAGCACGTAAACGAAGCGGTCGTCGCTGTCGCCGGGCACAACTGTGACCACCAGGTCGCCTTTCTTGACACCACCAAAGGGCGCGTTCGCTTCTTTGGCGTTGCTGAAAGTGATTCTCCCCTCTTCCTTGAGGATTCTCGACCAAACCGTCGACCAGCGGTCGCCCGCTTTGGCGATCAACTTCATGTAGCCTTCGAGCAGTTTGTCACGATCGAGTTCGAGATCTTTTTGTGGATCGCCGTCCGGGTTCAGGCCCCACTTTTCCCGCAACAACTCTGAGCCGCCCTTGACAAGCACCTTCGGCGCGTAACAGTCCCTGAGCGCTTTGGTGTCGCCCTTGCCCAAGGCGCCCAAGAACAGAGCGGCACGTTTCTTTGCTTTGGTTTCTTGCTCTTCTTGTGCTGACGCGGCAAGCGTGAAAACACTCAGCAATCCAAGGACGCCTGCACCAAGGATTCTTCGGTAGGAATCCATGGACAAAGCCTTTCGATTGGAAAAGAGCCGCGCCCGGTGGCGCGGCTCACTGATAATCAGTGATCACTTATTTCAATACTTTCCGCTACTGATCACTGACCACTGAGTTACTTCTTGCCTTCCACCTCGACCTGCACGGCTTGCAGGATTTGCCGAGTGTTGTCGTCCTGTACGAAGGCGATGACGCGCAGGTTGTTGAAATCGAGCGGCCGGGCCGGGTTGGCGAAGGGGCGCTTCTTTGCCTGGTATTCATCAAGATACTTGTTGAGCTGGCCGCGCAATTCGCCGAGGTCGATCGACGCCTTGTGTTTGGAACTAGCGGCGGTCAGGGCCTGACCGGCAACGCCGCCGGGGAAAGCGCGCACGACGTTGTGATGGAAGCGAATCTTGTTGCTGCCGGCGTAGCGGACCGTTTCTTCCGCCAGCAGGATGCGCAGCTTCTTTTGCGAATCGCCGTTGGCCAGGCCGGAGACGTCGACGTGGATGTCGATACGCTCGCCCTTGCGGCTGGTCTGGGCGGTGAGCTTGGCGCCGGCGGGTTCCTCGAGCAACGGATCGATTACCTCGCGATAGGTTGTGTATTTCTTTTCGGCGTTGGCGATGCCGCCGCCGCCGCCCGCTGCCGGCTTGCCGTTGAAGATGCTCGACGGCACGCCGCGGACTTCCTTGGCAAACGCTTCCCTGTAGTACGCCCAGCGCGCTTCCGTGTCGGGATTGGTCATGGGGTCCGGGCCGGGCACGTGTATGTGGTATTGGATGAGAACCAAATCACTCGGCTTATATGTCTTCGTCAGCACGTCGAAAGCGAGGTCGGCGGCGACGCAGGGCGGGCAAGTGGCGCCGGTGAACAGCTCAAGGAATACGGCCCGCTCACTTTTGGACTTGCGGCCAGCAAAGGGCGTGCCTTTGAACGGCGGCATTTTCGCCAAATACTCGCGGTCCAATTCTTCGTCGTTCTTCGATTGTTGTGGATTCGCGCCTTTTGGCGTCTTGACGTCTTGGCCGCTGGCCACAAAACTGGCGGCACACCAAAGCGCTGTCGTCAAGCCGAACAAGATGACCCCGAACGGGAAACGTAGACGGTTCACTGCTGACTCCTTGGTTGAGAATCTGGGAATGGAACAATCTTCGCGCCCGGACCCATCAAAAGCAAGGAAATTGTGGTCTCACGCCTGCTTTTGCGGAATGGGCTTGCCCATCTTGGTCAGCAGCATCTTCATGTCTTCCCATACGTCACGCTTCTTTTCCGGCGCGCGATGCGGCAAAAGGTAAGCCGGGTGATACGTCACCATGACTGGAATGCCCTTGTAGTCGTGGAATCGGCCACGCAGCTTGCCAAGCGGTTGCGTCGTGTTCAAGAGGTTGGACGCGGCGCTGGCTCCTAAGGCGACGATGAATTTGGGCTGCACCAGCTCCAGTTGACGCTCTAGGAAACCGCGGCAGTTCGCGGCCTCGTTGGGCAGGGGAGCGCGATTGCCCGGCGGCCGGCACTTCAAGATGTTGCAGATATACACGTCCTCGCGCTTCAGGCCGCATCCCACGATAATCTTCGTCAAGAGCTGCCCCGCCGCGCCGACAAACGGAAACCCCTGCGCATCTTCGTCCGCGCCGGGGGCTTCGCCGACGAAGCACAACTCCGCACCGGCCGGGCCTTGCGCAAAGACCGTTTGGGTGCGCGTCGAAGCCAGGGCGGCGCATTGCGTGCACTTGCTCACTTTCTCGGCGAGCACTTTCAAGGCCTGGCGGCGCTCTTCCAATGTCAGGACTGTGCCGGCATCCGCCGCGGCGAGCAACGATACTGGCGAGATGACTTCCGCCGGCGTAGTTGCGACCGGTTGAGCAGCGGTTCTGCTCGGTTGCGCGCTTTCCAGAGGCGGCCGCAACGGCGCCCACTCCACGCCCGCGCCACGAAGACTCTGAACGTGTTGTTGGAGTTGTTTACGCAGATCGATATTCTCGGTGGACATGCCAGGCAATCCTTTGGCCATGGGATTCGAAGTCATTATCCGGGTGCGTCGGCGATTTGCAAGAACTCGCGTCGATATCGAAAACTCGACTGCTCCCACAGTAAAACCGGCGCATACGGCATCATCGGCACGAAGATTAGAAAGGAAACAGCCAGGCCGCTTTTCGCGGTCGCGCAGGTCTGGTAGAATCGCGCCCATCAAAGCCGAGACTCGGGACGCGCGGAATGACGATGGTTTCTTCCACTGTGGGACCCGCCCTGGACAGTCTGTCCGGCGATTGGACGCGCGCGCTTTTCGAAGCGATTGACGACGCCGTCTTTGTCCACGACCAGGCCGGCAAAATCCTGGAAGCGAACCCCGCTGCTTGTCGGCGCCTGGGCTACACCCGCGAGGAAATGCTGCTGCTCACGACGCGCGACATCGACGATCCCGAATTTGCCGCCGGATTCAAGGAACGGCTGGCGGCGCAAATGACGGAGGGCTCGTTTCGCTGCGAGGGCCGGCACCGCACCAAAGACGGTCGCATCATACCCGTCGATATCAACACGTCCGCGGTGTTTCTACACGGCAAACCGGCCGTCCTGGCCGTCATGCGCGATATCACGCAACAAAAGCAGGCCGAACAGAACCTGGCCCGTCAATCCGATTTGCTGCATTCGATCCTCGACAGCATGGGCGACGCGGTCGTGGTCGCCGATACGGCCAAGCACTTGCTCATGTACAATCCGGCGGCCCAGCGCCTGTTCGGATTGCGCCCGCCCGGCGAGGAAGTCGGCAAAGTGATCAGTCCGCGAGCGCTCTTTCTACCGGACCAGGTCACGCCGTTTCCCGCCGAGCAAGCGCCCTTGGAGCGCTGCATTCGCGGCGAGGAAGTGGACGAAGTGGAGATGTTCGTTCGCCTGCCGGATTCGGCCGCGGGGTTGTGGGTGAGCGTGACGGGGCGGCCGATGCGCGACGAGCGCGGCCGCATCAAAGGCGGCGTCATCGTCTGCCGGGATTTCACCGAGCGCAAGCGTGCTGCCAGCCGGCTCGCCGCTCAATTCGCCGTGGCCCGCGCGCTGACCGAATGCGACCGTCTCGCCGCAGCCGCCGGCCCGATTCTCCAAGTGCTGTGCGAGACACTGGGACTGGACGCCGGCATCTTGTGGCTGGTGGAACCCACTCGCAGCTGCCTTGTCTGCGCCGAAACCTGGCATCGGCCCACGCGTGCGCTGCCAAAATTCATGGAAGCGACGCGCGCCATTGCGTTAGACGTCGGCCGCGATCTGCCCGGTCAGTGTTGGGCGGATCGCGCGGCGACAGCGCGCATCTTCGCTCAACACACGGAAAACATGCCGCTGCGTCTTTCCTTAGCGCAGCAGGAAGGACTCAAAGCGTCCTTTGCTTTTCCCATTCAGGGCGGCGACGACATCGCCGGCGTCGTCGAACTATTGAGTGGAACGTACGAAAAAATCGACGACGAGCTCATCTCCTTGATGACGGCGATCGGCAGCCAGATTGGCCAGGTTCTCGAGCGCCAAAAAGTGGAAGCGGCCTTGCGCGACTCCGAGGCCCTTTATCATTCGCTGGTGCAGTCGTTGCCGCAAAACGTTTTTCGCAAGGATCGCGCCGGCCGCGTCACCTTTGGCAACGAGGAGTATTGCAAGACCCTGAAGATGCCGCTGGCGCAGCTTTTGGGCAAGACCGATTTCGACCTGTTTCCACCGGAACTGGCCGCTAAATATGTCGAAGACGACCGCAAAGTCTTGGAGGACGGCGACTACTTCGAGACCATCGAGAAACACCATCTGCCGGACGGTGACACGATTTTCGTGCAGGTCGTCAAGACGCCGGTCTATGATTCGCAAGGCAACATTGTCGGCATCCAGGGCATTTTTTGGGACGTGACCCAAAAGCAACGGGCCGCGGACATTCTCACCGCATCCGAGCGCCGCTATCGCCAGCTCACCGAAGCCACGCTCGACGGCATCCTGCTCATCGACCATAACGAGAATATTCGTCTGTTCAATCCCGCGGCCGAAAGTATGTTCGGCTACGAAGCGCACGAGATTACCGGCAAACCCGTGGCCCTGCTCATACCCGCGGAGTTTCGCGACGCGGAAGAAAGGGGCTTTCTTCGCTATGTGCAAAGCTTGCACGCCGACGTGGTGGGGCATGCCGTCGAGATGCGCGCCTTGCGCAAGGACGGCAAGGAGTTTCCGGTCGAAATCGCCCTGAGCGTCGTTTCCGCGGGGGAGAATCACAACGGCGCCGACCAGTACTTGGCCGCCTGCCGCGACGTCACCGAGCGCAACCGCATCCGTTCGGCCCTCTTGCAGAGTGAAAAGCTCGCCTCGATCGGGCTCTTGTCCGCCGGCGTCGCCCACGAGATCAATAACCCGCTCGCATTTGTCGGCAATAATCTCGTGGTCCTTGAGCGCGACACCAAGGGCCTGTTCGGCCTTTTGGCGGCTTACGAATCTGTCAAGAGCACCTTGGCGGAACGGACGCCGGATACCGCGGCCCAAATCCAAAAGATCGAAGATGAAATCGATCTGGAGTATTTGCGTGAGAACTTGGGCCGGTTGCTGGCGCGAACGCGCGATGGCGTGGACCGCGTGACCCGCATCGTGCACAGCCTGCGCGGCTTGGCGCGCACCGACGCGCCGCGCCACCAACTGACCAGTATTCCCGACCTTGTCGAAAACAGCCTGGAGATCCTGCGCGGCCGTTTCAAGCGCAGCGGCATCCTCGTCGAGCAGGAGCACGATGCCAATCCGCGCCTGCCGTGCGTGCAGACGCAAATCAGCCAGGTGCTGCTCAATCTCCTGGTCAACGCGTTTCAAGCCGTCGAAACGTATCGCAAGGAGGGGGGCCGCATCACCATCCGCACGCGCCGGCTGGCCGAGGACATGCTCATCGAGATCTCCGATAACGGCCCGGGCATCCCGCCGGATGTTCAAGCCAAGGTCTTCGATCCCTTTTTCACCACCAAAGACGTGGGCGAGGGGACTGGACTTGGCTTGTCGATCACCCACAACATCATCATCAATCACGGCGGCCGGATTGAGGTGGATAGCCAGGCGGGCCAAGGCGCGCGCTTTCGCATCTACCTGCCCTTGACGCCCAGCAAGGACAAGTCATGAACCAGAAAAAGCATACGCTCCTGGTGGTGGACGACGAGCCGGACGTGTGCGATTCGGTGCACGATCTATTGCGCAAACACTTCAACGTGCTGCGCGCGCGCAACGCGGAGGAAGGCATCAAATTGATGCAGCAAAACGAAGTGCACATCGTTATGACCGATCAGCGCATGCCCAAGGTCAGCGGCGTCGAGCTGTTGTCCAAGGTCCGCACGGGACATCCGCAAGCGGTCCGCATGCTCTTCACCGGCTATGCGGACCTCGATTCCATCATTGCCGCGATCAATCAAGGGCACATTTACCGGTTCTTGAAAAAACCCTGGCAGCCGGAGGACTTGGAAAGCGCCGTGCGCGACGCCGCCGCCGAGTACGACCGCATTGTGGAACAGTCGGAAGAGATGACGCTCTTGCGCACAGAGGTGCAGCAGTTGCGCGAACGGCTTACCGCGTTGGAAAAGGAAGTGAAGCGTCTGCTCGGGACTCGCTGAGACCGTCCGCGCAAGCGCCGCTTCGGTTTGCCGCTCTATCTAGGAGACGCCGCGCGTGGACCTAAGCGCAACCCGCCTGGAGGCGGAACTGGGGCAGTTCCGCGACTACCTCGCCCTGCTACGAGCTTTAATTGCTGCCAATCGGAATGAGTAAGTCGTGGCCGCACCGGAAGTGACTTCGGTTGACTTGGATGAGGAATGCCTGGAAATCATTGGACCGGAGCAATCGTGAGCGCGTCCGGTAACCGGAAACAAGTATGGATTGCACATCGCGCTGCAAATGGTGCTTTGCCGCAACCAGTGGCGTTGAAAGGACTAACGTAGCTGCCGCAAGAAATGGATTGCAGATCGGGTCCCTGGGATGGAATGCAATCCATCGAGAGGCAAACCTGCCGCGCGACAAATCCGTCATATCAGAAGTCAGGCAAAGCGAGGGACGAATCACCTATGCGGGACGACATCGCTATCCTGCACGTGGACATGGATGCCTTCTACGCGGCGGTCGAGCAGCGTGACAATCCTGAGTTGCGCGGCCGGCCGGTGATCGTCGGCGGCCCTACGCGCCGCGGCGTGGTGAGCGCAGCCTCCTATGAAGCGCGGCGCTTCGGCGTGCACAGCGCGATGCCGGTCGCTCACGCGCGCCGGCTCTGCCCCGACGGCGTGTTCCTCCCGGTGCGCATGGGTCATTATGCCGCAGTCAGCAGCCAAATCCGCGACATTTTGCTTTCTTTCACGCCCCTGGTCGAGCCCTTGAGCCTGGACGAAGCGTTCTTGGATGTGCGCGGTTGCGAAAAACTGTTCGGCGCCGCTCCCAAGATCGCGCGAACGATCAAAGAGCGGATCCATGAGGAAATCGGCCTCATTGCATCCGTCGGCGTCGCTCCCAACAAGTTTCTTGCCAAGCTCGCCAGCGATCATGGCAAACCGGACGGCTTTGTTGTCGTTCAAGCGGAAGAGGTCAGCGCCTTTCTCGGACCGCTGCCCGTTAGCCGCATTTGGGGCGTCGGCGTCAAGTCGAATGAAAGGTTGCAAGCGCTCGGGGTCCGCACCATCGGCCAGCTGGCGGCGCTCGGCGAGAAATCGTTGCGCGAGCACTTCGGCGCGATGGGGACGCACTTTTGGCAGCTGGCAAACGGACTCGATAGCCGGACTGTCGTGCCCGATCGCGAGGCCAAGTCGATCAGCACCGAGACGACGTCTAGCCATGACATTTCGTCCCTCAAAGCGCTGCGCGTGGTGGCCTTGGAGCAGACGGAAAACGT
>JAKEFD010000004.1 GCA_022616245.1 Gemmataceae bacterium | reverse complement strand
GGCGCGTCTGTGCCTTGGACGCACAGAAGGACCGCGATGCCGATGCGGAATCTCATGTGCACCTGGATCTTGGAGTGCGGCGCTTTACCGCCGCTTTTGTATTTCTCAACTTCAGAAAACAGAAGAAACAAAAGCGGCGGAAAAGCGCCGCACTCCAAGATCCAGGTGCACATGAGATTCCTCATCGGCATCGCGGTCCTTCTGTGCGTCCAAGGCACAGACGCGCCGCTCCGTTTTGAGACGACGTCCGACGGGCGGCACGTCGTGGCGCGGCTGCCCGCCGACTTTGCCGGCAAGTTGCCCGCCGGCCGGCTCACGCAAGAGCAAGGCGAGGCCGTCCTGACGCTGTCGCTTCTGCAGGACAAGAAGCCCGGCCCGAGCATGTTCGGCAAGTACGAGCGCAGCGGCAACGAGCTGACCTTCACGCCGCGCTTTCCGCTCAGTGCGGGCGCCACATATCGTGCCAGCCTAACGGTTGTGGGGAAGACAACGTCGCTCGACTACAACGTACCCATGGCCGCAGCTAAGGCGCCGCCCAAGGTCGTCAAGATCTATCCGAGCGCGGACGTTCTGCCCGCCAATCACCTGCGCTTCTACATCTATTTCGACCGGCCCATGCGTGGCGGCGCGGAACTCTTCAAACACCTGGCCATCCTCGACGAGAAGGGAAAGGAAATCGACGAGCCGTGGCTCATCGAAGAAATCTGGGACGAAGAGAACAACTGCTTGATCCTCTACATCCATCCCGGCCGCATCAAATGGGGCGTCGAGCTGCGCCAGTTGATGGGGCCGGTTCTCTTCGAAAAGCGCAACTACCAGCTGGTCGTCCGCGGCGAATGGACCGATCTCGAAGGCAACAAGATCGGCAAGGACACGATCAAGAAGTTTCGCACGACGGCTGAAGACCGCGTTCGCATCGAGCTCGGCGACTGGAAACTGATCGCACCACCCGCAGGTACGCGCGACGCCCTGACACTGACCCTGCCGAAGAGCGTCGATTACCGCTCGCTGCAAACGGGCCTGACGGTCACGAACGCCAAGGGCGCGATCGACGGCACGATCGCTATCGGCAAGGACGAAAAGAGCTGGCACTTCACGCCGACCCGGCCGTGGCAGGCAGGTCCGCACCGCGTGAGCGTGAGCCCGGACCTGGAAGATGTCGCCGGCAACACTCCCGCCCGGCCGTTCGACATGGATTTGCGCACACCCAAGCAGCGCGCACAGAAGTTACACTTCGAGTTCGAACCGCGTTGACGCCCGCCAGCCATCACCGACCGGCTGAGGGGATTGCTGACGAGCTACCGTGGATAGCGTCAACCAGCGACTACGGCCAAATGCGCCACGGCCGCTTCAAACGGTCCTCGCGCCGTGACGAGTCTTCTCGGAAAAAACACTTGACAGGTGATCCCGCATGAGAGACCCTACGGGGACACTTCACCGGTTAGGAGGCACAGCCATGTTCAGCTGGAATCTGCGCCGTCTCTCTGGCATTCTCGTCGTCTGCTTTGCCGTCCCCGCTGCTCTCGCGTGGAACAAACCGGGGCACATGACCTCTGGGGCAATCGCCTATGAGGAACTGAAGAGCAAGAATCCACAGGCTCTTGCCAAGGTAGTCAAATTGCTCAAAGAGCATCCGCATTTCGAGGACTGGGCGCCGATAATCGCGCTATTGCCAGCCGAAGACCGGGACCTCTACCTTTTCATGAAGGCCGCAAGATGGCCCGATGATGCCCGCGATGACGACGAGTTCGGAGGCAAGCCGCGTGAACCGTGGCATTTTATCAATTTCCCGTTTAAACCCGATGGTCAGCCCGAGTCGGTAAAGACGAAGCCGCCATTGGACGTGAACATACTGACGCAGTTTGACTCGAACTCAAAGAGAGTTGTTAACGGCAAGCTCGACGACGAGAAGAGGGCGGTGGCGCTATGTTGGGTGTTTCATCTTGTCGGCGACGTTCACCAGCCCTTGCACACTTCGACATTGTTCACAGAGGATTTTCCTAACGGTGACCGTGGCGGCACACGTTTCTACATTCGTGCTACGCCGACTGCGAAGACCACGATGAGCCTGCACACATTCTGGGACGGTCTAGTTATTGGTTCGGACAAACCAAAGTCGGTAAAGAACCGGGGTATCGAAATTCGCAACAAGTTCTCTCGCAAAGACCTTGAAGAGTTGGCCGAAAAGTCCTTTTCGAAGTGGGCCGCGGAGAGTTTTGAACTGGCCAAGACGGCCGCATACCGGAATGGAAAGCTCCAAGGAAGCCGCGACGAGGACAATGGCACTCCGCTGCCCAAGGGTTACTCCACTGAATGCCAAGCGATAGCCCATCGGCGAATTGCCCTGGCCGGCTATCGCCTGGCGGACCTTCTTGAAGAGTGGTTCAAGGAATAGCTGGAGCGACATTTGGCAAGAACTCAGAGGCCAGCTTCAAGAACGACTCACGCGAGCCGCTCCCCTTGTCCAGCTAGCTGCCGAGGATTCCCCGGACAGCGGCACGATTGAATTGTTGCTCAGCAAGAGATAGCTGCTCACAGAGGCGGCCAGTTGTTTTCCAGTCCTTCGCGCTCAATCTGCCGCAATTCACCTTCGGTGATTCCGAAACGACCGGCGATGACCGTCCGCGATTCGGCGACCGGCATCTCGTGGTCTTGTGCGTCAACAAGTGCCAGAAAGATTTCCTGGCGACGCGGTTCGCTCAGTTGTTCAGACATCAAGCTTCCTTTCTCGTTTTGGCCGATTCATCTTATCGCTGCCGCCTACAGGCGGTCAGCGTCCAGAAGGTCTCGGATTTCTTTCCAAAGAACCGGAGCCACATCAGCAGGAAAGTGTTCAGCGATATTCTTCAGGCACTCGTCGGGTGCTTCTTGGAACACCATCGACAACGCCGCGGCAGCAATCGCCGGCGACCTGCTCATGCCAGCACCGCAGCAGACCAATGTCGGCACATTCTTTTCGAGTAGGTTCGCCACAGTCGTAACCGCGAGAGAAAGTAGTTTCCGCTCATTGTCTAGTCCATCAACCAGCGGAAATCGACAATAGGCCAGTTCGCGCGGAAGTTGCAGCACTGGTTCCTCGGCGGCAAGCTGCACCACGGCCCGAATCCCTGTGTCCACAATGAGACGAAAATCTCGGCCGTCACCGGCGTGACCGAGCCAAAGTGAGTGTGGGAGAATCTGTCTCATCCGGTTTGTTCCTTTCGACAGGCACATCCTATCAAATTTTCTCTCGGCAACGATGCGACGAGATGGTTCGCTTGAGAACGACAGTGGCGCCTCGCAGACCATTCGCGGATGCGTCGCACTCGACGTTGGGACGGGCTGGAGAGCGCTGGCAAAATTCTAAACCAAATGGTTGACAATTCTCTTTCGCGCCGATATACTAAACCACATGGTTAAGGATCAATCCCCATCCCTGGATCGGGTCTTTCACGCTCTGGCCCACCCGGCGCGCCGGATCATGCTGCGCCGCCTGGCCGCGGGAGAGTGGAACCTCAGCGACCTGGCGGCGCCGCTGCGCATGTCCTTCCCCGCGGCTTCCAAGCACGTGCGGGTGCTGGAGCGAGCTCGGCTGGTGCGCCGCCGAGTGGTGGGACGCACGCATCTGTGCCGGATCGCAGCCAAGCCGCTCGCGGACGCCAACGGCTGGTTGGAGGGGTACCGGCAACTCTGGGAGGGCGCTTTCCAACGACTCGACGCCCTGCTCGATGAATTGAAGACTAACGAGAAGCATGGTGGACAGACCAAACACGGATCGTAGTCCTCGCGCTCCGCGCGTGCTGGCGCGATGCAAGGAGATTATCGATGCAAAACACCGGAACTCTCAAACTGACGACGCGCGGCGACCGGGAGATCGTGATGACCCGCGTCTTCGATGCACCGCGCAGCCTGGTCTTCGACGCCCTGACCAAGCCGGAGCTGCTCAAGCGCTGGTTGACAGGAGCGCCTGGCTGGTCGATGGTGGTCTGCGAGGTTGATCTGAGAGTGGGCGGCGCTTACCGCTGGGTGTGGCGCGGCCCCGACGGAGCCGAGATGGGCATGGGCGGCGTCCATCGCGAGATCATGCGCCCGGAACGGATCGTCTGCACCCAATTGTTCGACCAAGACTGGACGGGCGGCGAGGCGCTGGGGACCATCGTCCTTATCGAGCGAGACGGCAAGACGACGCTCACCAATACGGTGCTCTATTCGTCACGCGAAGCCCGTGATGCGGTGCTCAAGACCCCGATGGAGCACGGCATGGCAATGGGCTACGACCAGCTTGCGGAGCTGTTGGCATCGACCCAAACCCAAAAGGAGAATCGATGAAAACCCGGACTCGGCCATTGACCATGCGAGAATCCAGTGAATCGAAAAGCGTTGAAAGTGACGACCTGATCGCCGCGTATTCGCGAGCCCAACCGCTCGCGTTTCGGTCGATTTGCGATGTACTGCGGGAGTTGATTACAACCGCTCTTCCCAAGGCGACGTCCAAGGTCTGGCACGGGAGCCCCGTTTGGTTCATTGACGAGAACCCCGTTGTTGGTTACGACGCGACTGCGAAGACCGTCAACCTCTTGTTTTGGAATGGGCGGGCGTTCGACGAGCCCGGCCTTAGACCTGTGGGCAAATACCAGGCGGCGCAAGCTTTGTTCGCTGATGCCGCCGAGATCGACCCCAAGGTGATTCGTCGCTGGCTGAAGAAGGCCAAGTCTGATGTCTTTGACTCAAGGGCCTTCTTCAAGAAACTGCGTGAGAGCAAGTGATGCGACGGGCGTTGACGGCTAGGTGATCTTCCAGACACCTACTTCTCCGCGATGCAGTACAGATACCGGTGCCCGCGCAGAAAGAGCTGGTTGCCGACGATCGCCGGCGAGGCGTC
>JAKEFD010000345.1 GCA_022616245.1 Gemmataceae bacterium | reverse complement strand
GTGGACATCGTCGTGGTCGCCACGTGCAATCACTGGCACGCGCCCGGAACGATCGCCGCCTGCAATGCCGGCAAGCACGTTTACGTCGAGAAGCCGTGCAGCCACAATCCGCGCGAGGGCGAACTCATGGTGCAGGCCGCCCGCAAGCACAAGCGCCACGTGCAAATGGGCAACCAGCGCCGCAGCTGGCCGCGCGTCATCGAAGCCATGGACGAGCTGCGCAAAGGCGTCATTGGCCGAGTTTATTTCGCGCAGGCCTGGTACACGAACAACCGCCCGAGCATCGGCCGCGGCAAGGAAGGCCCGCCGCCTAAGAGCCTGGACTACGACCTGTGGCAAGGCCCGGCGCCGCGCCGACCCTACCGGTCGAATTATCTCCATTACAACTGGCACTGGTTCTGGCATTGGGGCAACGGCGAACTCGGCAACAACGGCGTCCACTCCATCGACCTGTGCCGCTGGGGCCTCGGCGTCAATTACCCGATCAAGGCGACGTCTGCAGGTGGCCGCTATCGCTACGAGGACGATCAGGAAACGCCGGACACGCACGTCGTCAGTTTTGAGTTCGAGGGCCGCAAGATGATCTCGTGGGAAGGCCTAAGCTGCAGCCGGCCGCGTCCGGTGGATCATGTCCGCTTCCACGGCGAGAACGGCATCCTGTCCATGACCGACAGTGAGTACGTCATCACCGATGCGGCCCGCAAGGAAGTGCGCCGCGTGCCCATCGTCACCGGCGACGCCATGCACGTCGAGAATTTCTTGAACGCCATCCGCAACAACACTCGGCTCAACAGCGAGATTGAAGAGGGGCACAAGAGCACGCTGTTGTGCCATTTAGGCAACATAGCCCAGCGCACCGGCCGGACGTTGCATTGCAACGCGGCCAACGGGCACATCGACAACGACAAGGCGGCGATGGGCTACTGGTCGCGCGAGTACGAGAAGGGCTGGGAACCCCGGGTGATGTAGTCCCTCAGTTTCCGTTTACGTTTCGCGCTCGCAGCATCCTCTGCTTTGCGTGGGATACTGCGAGCGCGAAACGTAAACGGGTTCTTGGATGATCTCTATGACTCGTCTCACACTTCTTCTTCTTCTTGGCAGTCTCTTGTTTCCGTCCATAGTCCAAGCCCAACCCGCGCGCAAGCCGAACGTCATCTTCATCCTCGCGGATGACCTGGGTTACGCGGAGCTCGGCTGCTACGGTCAAAAAAAGATCAAGACGCCGCACCTGGACAAGCTGGCGGCCAACGGCATGCGCTTCACGCAGTTCTACGCGGGCAGCCCGGTGTGCGCGCCGTCGCGGTGCACGCTCATGACCGGCAAACATCCGGGACACGCCGTCGTCCGCAACAATTTCGATGTGGGAAACGACGTGCAGCATCCCTTGCCCGACGATGCGGTCACCATCGCCCGGATTCTGCAAGCGCTTGGATATGCGACCGCCGGCATAGGCAAATGGGGCCTGGGCGCGCCGGGCACCAGCGGCGATCCCGCCAAGCACGGCTTCGATCACTTCTTCGGCTATTACGGCCAGCGGCACGCGCATACGCACTATCCCAAGTTCCTCTGGCGCAACGGCAAGAAAATCGAATTGGAAACGAACGACGACGTCACCGGCAAGCAATACGCGCACGACCTGTTCGAGCAGGAGGCAATCGATTTCATCAAGAAAAACAAGGAGCGGCCGTTCTATCTCTACCTGCCCGTGACTATTCCGCACGTCGCCTTGCAGGTGCCGGAGGATTCGCTCGCCGAGTACAAGGGGCAGTGGGACGATCCGCCTTACATTGGCAAGAAGGGCTATCTGCCGCACCCGCAGCCGCGCGCCGCATTTGCCGCCATGGTCACGCGCATGGACCGCACCGTAGGCCGAATCCTGGACCTCTTGCGCGAATTGGGCCTGGAGGACGACACAGTCATCTTCTTTTCCAGCGACAACGGCGCCACCCACGGCGGCGTCGGCGGCTCGGACTCGATCTTCTTCGCCTCGACCGGCCTCTTCCGCGGCTTCAAAGGCAGTCTCTATGAAGGCGGCGTGCGCGTGCCCTTGATCGCCTACTGGCGCGGCCGCATCCGGCCCGGTTCGACCAATGACTTCGCCTCTGCGAATTGGGACATCTTTCCGACGCTGTGCGACTTGACCGGCGCAAAAACGCCCGGCGGGCTTGACGGCGTGAGCCTGCTGCCAACGCTCCTCGGCAAAGGCGCGCAGTCCAAACGCGACTTCCTTTATTGGGAGTTCCACGGCTACGGGGGCCAGCAAGCAGTTCGGCTTGGAGATTGGAAAGGCTATCGCATGAACATGCACAAGGGGAACAAGACGATTGAGCTTTACAATTTGGCCGACGACCTGAGCGAGACAAAGAATCTGGCCGACCGGCATCCGGAAACCGTCCGCCGGATCGAAGAAATTATGGTGCAAAGCCACACGCCGTCCGCCACGTATCCGTTTAAGGTGCTCGGCGAAAAGAAATAGAATGGTAGAATAACTCACCGGAATTGGGGGATTGACTATGACGGTCCTCGTCGAACTTGATCTTCCGAAGGACTGGCGAAAGTTTCGCATGCCGGCCGCCTTACATAATCGGCTTCAAGAGTTGCTCGACCGCCAGGACTTGGAGGGTAGACTGGGGGCCAAGGAACGGCGCGAGGCGGTCGCGTTGACGCAACTCGTAGATATGTTGTCTCTCATGCGGCTTCGTGCACAGGTCGCCGCGAAAAAGAAGAAAACATGAGCCAGCACATCTCCGCCGCGTTGTTTCACCGTCGCCGAGACGAATGGGCGAAACACTTTCGTTGGTCGAAAAACTGGCGCGTCATAGGACTGACGCCGACTGGACGTGCGACCGTGGATGCCCTGGCGATGAACCGGATAGCCGTCATTGCAATTCGCAAGGCATGGGCAAAGTTGCAGACTATTGATATGTAGCCGTTTGAGTTAGTGCCGAGTGCGTGGCCGAGGCCGTGTCAGGGAAGGACAAGCCCCGGCCACCATAGCGCGCCTTACGGATTCGGCGCACCGGACAATTCCTTCAGCAGGCGTCGCAAGAGCATCTCTTCCTCCACTTCATCCGTGATCAGCTCCGCGCCGCGTTGAGTCGGATCGGGTTCGATGATCAGCGTTTGGCCGATCTCTTGGCCGTCGACGGCCAGAACAATGCGGTAGACGCCGGGCGCGACCAGCGGGCCGCCAAATCCTCCCCCGGCGAATTGCGGCGGAATCTGGCCCTTGCCGCCAGCGCCCTTGCCGCCCGTGCCCTTGCCGGCGATGCCTTTGCCG
>JAKEFD010000344.1 GCA_022616245.1 Gemmataceae bacterium | reverse complement strand
TGCCCAAATTGGATTGCACCTCAGCTCCCTGGGTTGAGATGCAATCCATTATTCATGCACAAAGGGGGTGTCTGTGTGCATTGCGCGACCTATCCTGTAACTCTGTGTGGCAGCAGGCAGTTATGGATAGTTATTTGTCGCGCCTCCGCGGTTATTCTGAGTTTAACGAAGCGCAAAACCGTTGCCGGTTACTAACAAAGTTCGCTTGCCCTTGTAGCGGTCATAAGTGCGGTGCATGTCGTCCAAATCATCGAAATAGCCGACGACGTAGGCCGCGCCGAAGACTTCACCCTCACGCACCGCCCGGCCATGCAATTCCTGGATGAAACAGATGTAGCCGCGCTGGTGGCACCAGGCTTCGTGAACGAGGTCGGGGTCGAGCGTCATGCCGGCGAGCCAGGGGCCCGGCTTGCCGCCGACTTTCAATTGATAAGCGCGAATGAAGCGCTCCGGCGTTTTGCCTTTGCCACGCTGGTAGAGGAATTTTTCATCGGGGCCAAAATCGCGCCTGAATTCCTTGGCGGGAATTACTCCGTGGTAGCTGAGATAGACCTGCGTGAACGTGTCGCCGGCTTTGTGCTTGACGTGTCCCGGCATGTCGATGCGATAAAAGAGATTGTCGGCGGCGTTGACGGACTTGATCGTCTCGCCGCAAAGGACATAGCGCTTGCCGGCCTGGAAAACAAGCGTCTGCGTCCAGACGCTGCCGGCCTTGTAGCCTTTGCCGGGCTGGTGAAACTGATAGCTCAGTTCGACGGCGACGAAATCCTTGCCGCGTGCGATCCGGGGCGTGAGCGCCTTGGCCTGCGTGCAAATCTGCGGGCCTTCGACATAGTGCTTGGGCAAGTCGCCGTGGAGTTTTTGATCGCGCGTGTAGCCGTCGTCGCGCCAGCCGGGGGCGAGCAAAAAGTCCATGATGTGCAGGCCGAAGCCGGCCTCGCGGGCGCCGGTCTTCTTGTCGACAAAGGAGCCTTGGGCGATGCCGCTGACGTAGCCTTTCTTGCGAATCTTCGCTTCAAGTTGATCGGTCTTAATCGCGAGGTGATCGTCGAAGTCCTGGACTTGGATCATTGCCTCTTGACCGGAAGCTGCCGGCACGAGCAACAGAGTGAGAAGGAGAGACAAACGCATAGGATTCTCCGAGCGCGAAGCCGCCAAGCGGCGTGGCGCGCGTAGCAGTCTATCCGGCATTGACGGTTTTCACCAGTGATTCGACGAGTTCTCCGATTTCAGCAATAGCTTGGTCCGCGGCGCCGATACGCTCGAGGCGCCGGACGATGGCGCTGCCGACGATGATGCCGTCGGCGTGGTCGCGCAACAGGGCCGCGTGTTCGGGCTTGCTGATGCCGAAGCCGGCGCATAGGGGCAGGCTCGTTGTGGTACGCAGCCAGCGCAGCTGCTCGAACAATTCCGCAGGAATCTGTGCGCGTTCACCCGTGATGCCGACGACGCTGACGCAGTAAAGGAAACCGGTCGAGAGCCGGGCAATGCGTTCGGCCCGCTCGCGCGGCGTGGTCGGCGTCACCAGTTGGATCAGCTTGAACTCGTGTTCCTTGCAGGTTTCCGCCAATTCTGCCGCTTCCTCGATCGGCAAATCAGGAACGATCGCGCCTGAGAAGCCCGCTTCTTCGGCTTCATGGACGAACTCGTGCGGTCCGCGAAAGTGCACGAGGCTATACGACACCATGGCGACGAGCGGCACGGAAGCTTGCCATTTCCGGACTGCGGCAAAGATATCGGCAATTCGCAAACCCTTGTCGAGCGCCCGCGTGTAGGACGCCTGAACGACGCTGCCGTCAGCGATCGGGTCACTGTACGGGAAGCCGATTTCGACCAAGGATGCGCCGCGGCGAGCGCATTCCTGAACGAGGCGCGCAGTCGTGTCCAGATCGGGATCGCCGGCGGTCAGAAAAGGAATAAACGCCTTCCGCCTCTGACTTTTGAGATTCGCGAAGAGTTCGTCCATTCGATTCATTGGGTTCAAAAGCGGCGCCGGGGTGGTAGAGCGCGTGGCGGCGGATCGACACCGACGCCGATCAGCTTGACTAACACCAGGCCGGCGATGAAGCCGCCGATGTGTGCGCCGTAGGCCACGCCGCCGCCGGTTTCGTCGCCCAGCGCGCCCAGGCTGTTGATGATCTGGAACAAGAACCACATGCCGATGGCCACCCAGGCCGGCACGGTCGTGATGATGCGCAACAGAATCACCGCCACGCTTTTGTGCGGGTACAAGAGCAGATACCCGCCCAGGACGCCGGAAATCGCCCCGGATGCGCCCAAGCACGGGATGCGCGGGTCCATACCGAAGCCGTAGGTGACGGCGATATGGGCGAACGACGCCGCCACGCCGCAGATGAGATAAAAGATAACGTAGCGCACGTGGCCCAGAAAATCTTCCACGTTGTCGCCGAAAATCCACAGAAACAGCATGTTGCCGATGAGATGGGCCAGGCCGCCATGCATGAACATCGAGGTCAAGAGGGTGATGTACACGGAAAAGGGCGTCGGCTCGAGCTGGATCGCTTCGATGGTTTCTTTCGTGATCGGATGCTTGAATTCGATAACTTCGGTAAGGTCTTGGCCGGTGACGATTTCCTTGGGCACGCACGAGAACGCGTAGGTGAACTTGTTGCCGCGCTCGCTCATCTGTTGCGGAAAGATGAAGACGAGCACGTTGAGCACGATTAGCGCGTAGTTGACAAAGGGAAACGTGCGGCGGTCGGCGTTGTCGTCGTAGAGGGGGAAGACCATATCAGTTCCTTGCGTTTAGCGCTTGTGGGATGTTGTACCGGAGTGTCGCAGCGAACGCTAAACGATTATTCGGATTACTTCTTCATTGCTTTTTTCATCGTCGTCCCCAGATCGGCCGGGCTATCCGCGACCAGGATGCCTGCGGCCCTGAGGGCGGCAATCTTTTCCTTCGCGGTGCCGCTGCCGCCGGAGATGATCGCCCCGGCGTGGCCCATGCGCTTGCCGGGCGGGGCGGTTTGCCCAGCGATGAAGGCGGCGACCGGTTTGGTCACATTCTTCTTGATGAACTCGGCGGCTTTCTCCTCCGCCGTGCCGCCGATCTCGCCCATCATGAGAATGCCTTCAGTCTGCGGATCTTTTTGAAACAGCTCCAAGACGTCGACGAAGTTGGTGCCGTGGACCGGGTCGCCGCCGATGCCGACGCAGGTGGATTGGCCCAGGCCGACATTGCCGAGCTGCCAGACGCCTTCGTAAGTCAAGGTGCCGCTGCGACTGACGACGCCGACCGGGCCGGGCTTGTGGATGTAGCCGGGCATGATGCCGATCTTGCACTGGCCGGGGGTGATGATGCCTGGGCAATTCGGCCCGATGAGTCTGCTTGTTCTCCCCTTCAGGAATTGCATCGCCCGCGCCATGTCAAGCACGGGGATGCCTTCGGTGATGGCGACGATGACCGCGATGCCGGCGTCGGCGGCTTCCATGATGGCGTCGGCGGCCCCGGGCGGCGGCACGAACACCATGGTCGCGTTGGCCCCGGTTTTCGACACCGCTTCCGCCACTGTGTTGAAGAGGGGGAAGCCGTCTTTGGCCGTGCCGCCTTTGCCGGGCGACACGCCGCCAACCACATTGGTGCCGTACTCGCGGCACTGGATGGCGTGGAAGGTGCCGGCTTTGCCCATGCCCTGGACGAGGAGGCGGGTGGATTTATCGACGAGAATGCTCATGAAAGGGCCTGTACTTGAATCCTGTTTCACTTGCTTCAACAGACAAATGTTTTACGCACCTTTTTGGAAAACAGCAAATAAAGTGTCCATACACCCGCAATGAACGGCGCCACCGAAACGCCAAACTGCATCTCCATTGCAGCGAAGCGTTCGATTTCGGGTACAGACAAAGCATGCCAGTAGACAAGTCCTGCCAATGCGACGTTGATCCATAGCCACGCAATCATCCAGAATTGAGCGGCTCTCTTTTTCCAGAAGAATTTGTAACCGACGAAAAGAGTGAAGAAAAAAGCAAAAAACTCGACAGTCAGCGTCGTCAGCAAGAAGATCTTCACGCGCGAGGGCAACATCTTGTGCCAGACTTCAAAGACAGTCCAAAACTCCCAAAAGAAGTAAAAGACCGCCGCGACAAGACCAAAACCGAGCAGCACCAATGGACCAGTGATACTGGGAGGAGGAACGTCGGCTTTGATGATGTCGGCCAAGTCCTGAGTTGATTCAACCGCACGGTCAGAATGTGCTTGGTCGTTCGGTCCCACATTCCACCACACATTGGGTTTCTCAGTGAAACAGTTTACCCAAAAGGAAACCGTACTTAATTACTTGAAATAGCGCCAAAAAGAAACTCAGAAGAAGAAGCCAGAACAGTGTCTCCCTTACCGCTTGCGTCGCCTCTGTTTTCCCTGAATACGCCATCCCGTTTATGATGCCGCTGCAGAAGCAGAAGCCGCAAAACACGACAGGAAAAGCCGCTGCACAAAAGACCCCGGTGCCAAAGCCGGGTCTGAACCAAACGTTTTGCGAATCGCCGATCTGCGGGCACTTCAAAAAACCGTAGCACCCGCCCCAGAGAGCGAACAAGACAGCGGGGACCAGTGTTCCAACGAGCATGACCAGCAAGAGTGTGCGCGTCGAGCAACTGCGCGTCGATGGTCGCATGTTATTGCCCCGGCAGCGTGAAGAACTCGGCGACCTTGCAGCGAAAATCGGGCAGCACGTCCTCGCCGGTGATTTCTTCGTGTTCCTTCAATTGATAAAATAACTTGTCCAAGCGATAGACAGTGATGGCGTGCTTTTCCGGGTCGATGAGCCAGACGATCTTGACGCCGAACATGAGCTGCTCTTTGATCCGGAGCATCACCTCGGTGATGTTGTCGTTCGGTGACATCACTTCGATGGTCAAAAGCGGTGGCGTGTCGCCGTACTTTTCTTCCACGTCGTCGATGGTTCGGGCGTCTTCGAAGTAGGCAATGTCCGGGCCGCGCACGGAATCGGGATCGCGCTCGACGACGATTCCGGTGTCGTTCGAGCAGACGTAGCCCTTTTTTCGAGCTTTGGCGTAATCCCGAAGAATCCCCGCGCCATTAGCGCAGACGAGTCCGTGTCGCTTGCCCGGTCTAGACTTCTCCACCACCTCCCCCCGCTCGAGCTCGAACAACCGATCCCGATTCTCCGACCGATGGGTGAACTCGTAGAACTCTTCCGCGGTCATCGGTTTGGTTGCTACAGTTGCCATGATCAAATGCCCTCCCCGTTTTCCCCTGTCGGCCAAGTCGATTGCACGCCAGGCCACATTCGTTCCGCGAGGCGTCGATCCTCGTCGGCAATCTCTCGATAGATCTCAGCCGCGTCTTCCGGCCATGACCGCGGTGTGTCTTCAGCTTCGATGTCCATTACACACTCCATCCTATCATCCCTTCGCCGCCGCCACGACCTTCTTCGCCGCGTCGGTAAGGTCCGTCGCGCTCTGCATGGTCGGCAGCTCTTTGCGGGCGGAATCAAGGATGACGCGGGCCTTGTCGACGTTGGTGCCCTCCAGCCGCACGACCACGGGGACCTTGAAGCCGACCTCGCGGCCGGCTTTCACCAGCGCTTCGGCTACCAGGTCGCACTTGGCGATGCCGCCGAAGATGTTGACGAGCACGCCTTTGACCTTGGGATCGTCGAGGATGATGCGGAAGGCTTCGATGGCGCCTTCGGGGGTGACGCCGCCGCCCACGTCGAGGAAGTTGGCCGGCTCGCCGCCGTGGTACTTGATGATGTCCATGGTGCTCATCGCCAGGCCGGCGCCGTTGACCAGGCAGCCGATGGTGCCATTTAGCGCGATGTAAGTGAGGCCCGCCTTGGCCGCGCGCAGGTCGGCGGGATTCTCTTCGCCCTCGTCGCGCTGGGTTTCCATGTCGGGATGGCGAAACAGGGCGTTGTCGTCAAACGTGATTTTCGCATCCAGCACCACGACTTCGCCCTTGGGTGTCACCACCAAGGGATTGATCTCGGCCAGGCTGCAATCCTTGTCGAGGTAGACGCTGGCCAGAGCGATCACGATCTTTTCGGCTTGCGCGATCTGGTCGCCGGTGAAGCCCAGCTCGAAGGCCAAACGGCGCGCTTGGTAGAGATGCAGCCCCGCGTCGGGATCGATGACCGCCTTGAGGATTTTCTCCGGACTCTTGGCTGCTACTTCTTCGATTTCGACGCCGCCCTCGGCGCATGCCATGAGCACCGGCAGGCCGATGGCGCGGTCGAGCACGATGCCGACGTAGATTTCCCGCGCGATGTCGGCCGCTTCCTGCACCAGCACTTTGGACACCTTTTGCCCTTCCGCGCCGGTCTGCTTGGTGACGAGCGGATACTGGAACATGACCTCGGCGACGGCGGCCACGTCGTCGCGCTTGGTGAGGTATTTGACGCCGCCGAAATCCGAGAGTTTGTCCCCCGCGCTCGCGCGTCGGGCTAATATAAACCGTCCTTTGCCGCGGCCGCCGGCGTGAATCTGCGCCTTGAGGACCACCGGTTTGCCGCCAATCTGATCGAACGCCGCGACTGCCTCGGCCGGGCTCGACGCCACGATGCCGCGCGGCACCGCTGCGCCCGCGGCGGCCAACAGCTCTTTTGCCTGGTATTCGTGAATTTTCATGCATTTCTCCGCGGAATCATCGTGCTATTTATATCAACGTAGGACAGGTTTCCAACCTGTCCGCACCGACTCTGCCGCCGATGAAAACTGCATGCGCATCAACCTTACTGCGGTGTCATACGTCTATTCGGGTGGATAGAATCTCACGCGAGGTTTCGATGCGCATCCCACGATTTGTTTTGGTTGGCGCCGTGCTGTGTCTTGGAGTCACTTCTGTCATCGCCCAGGATCCATACACCGACAAGGCGGTCGATGCCCTCATCGCCGTCATCGGCGACAAGGACGCCAGCAACGGCGACAAACTCGAGGACACCAACCGCGCGATCAGGGCCCTTTCGGCCCTCGGCAAACGCGCCGTGCCGAAGCTGCTCGACACCATTGTGAGCACGAATGGCTACGCCGCTGCCTATGGCGGACACGCGCTTAAAGAGATGATGCCCGTCGAAGTCCATGATCTAATCAAGGAGCGCTGGAGCAAAGTGGGCGACGCCGAGAAGTGGAAGCTCATTTATCATTTCAACCGCTTCGATTTTGACGCCGCGTGCCGATTCGCCGTCGCCGGCCTGGAGCACAAAGACGAAACGCTGCGTGGCCAGGCGTGGGACTACGTCGTCAAGTATCACAGCTCGATCGCCATCAAGCCCGCGCGCGAGCGCTACCTGAAAGCACTGGCCGGCGACGATATGCCGAAGCTCCGCTGGGGACTCTTGACCGAAAAGCCGATGTTTGACGCGGAGAAGGAAGCCGACATCTTGATCTCACTGCTCCGACCGGACGCGTGGACGGTGAAAGGCGAGGGACGCATCTATTGCTGCCATACTCCGCCGTGGTGGCCGGACGGGCGCGATCTGGTCGTCACGGCGCTCGGCGCCCGCAAAGTGAAGCGGGCCGCGCCGGCGCTCATCAACGTGTTGGCCGAGAAGGGACCGGGCCGGGCGTATCTGGGTCATCTCATCATTCCGCTCTTGGGCGATTTCGGCGACAAGGAAGCCATTCCCGAGCTCAAACGCATCTTGAAGACGCCCGGCAAAGATCAGGAATACTCGCTGTGGGGACTCGAGTACAACCAGGGGCTGGCGGCCAAGGCGCTCTGGCAGCTCGGCGACCAATCCGGCAGGCCCATGATGCAGATACTGCTCAAGTCATCGAAGTGGGGCGACCGCCGTTTCGCCGCCGAGACCATCGGCAAACTCGGCGACAAGAACGACATTGAAACACTGGGCAGTGTGCTCGACGACGAGGATTGGGGTGTCTTGCGCTTCGCTTGCCAAGGATTGGAGCGCATCACCGGCGTGCAGAATCGCGCTCTGGGCTGGACGTACACCGGGGAGTACGACGCGCCATTGTGGAAGGCGTATCTCAAAAAGAAGTGAAGATCGCCGTTGGCTAGAATAAGGTGATGGAATCCTTCGAAGCGACACTCCTGATCGCCCCAGAAAGCGATTTTACCCTCTCTGCTGCTGAAGAATGTCTCAAGTCCGGGCTGAATCGGCGACGCATTACGGTGGTGCGGGTCTCCGAAATCCAGTTGCAGGTGAGCATTGGAAGGTTTCGTCTCTTATTGGAATTCAACGACAGCCCCGAACTGGCAGAAATCTGTCGCGAAATGGCCGCCTCGTATCCGGACGCTTCAAAAAGAGAAACTGTTGCCAGTTGCAAATGTCTTTTGAGTATTTGGTGCGAGGACGACGATCAGCACATTGTCGAAAAAGCGGAGTCGGCGGTTGAATTGTTGGAATCGAGATTTCCAGGCCTGTTTGTATTCGATCCATTCTCGGGAGAATGGTGGACTGCCTTTGACCCACTTGCCGAATACAAATGCAGCTTTTGCGATGCCAGACTCGAGAAGAAGTCCAAAAGAAGTGTGCTCCGTTCAAGAATTTGCGCTGCCTGTCAAAAAAGCATAAGGGCTAACTTGAGAGAAATGGGCCATGACAAGGAGCGTCGAGGTCCGAGCGCACGCCAAATACTTATCGTGGGAGGCATATTCTGCACATTCATTTTTTTGCTTTGGCTGATCAGCACTGTGCTCGACAGAATCTTTCCCTGATCCCGAATGCAGTCGATAGCTACGTTCAACACTTCAGTCAACCAGCACGATCTTAGCCGCCTCCGAGACGATGATCTGCGGCTGCTCCCGAAACATCGATAAAGACGCGCTCTTGCAGGCATGCTCCGAGCGCGAAACGTAAACACACAGACATGTCATTGCCGTGAAGGTTGCCGGTGATTACTGTGAGGGGTGACTTCGTGGTTGTACGAACATGAATGAAGCCACCCGTCTTGCCCGCGATCTGGTCCGCCTGCCCAGCGTCAATCCCATGGGCCGCAACCTGCCCGAGGACATCACGCTCGAGCACCGCGTGACCGCCTACCTTGACGACTTTTTCCGCGGCCTGGGCGTTTCGTACCAGCGGCAAAGCGTGGCGCCCAAGCGCGACAACATCGTCGCCCGCTGGGACAACCCTGGCGCCAGGCGCACTATCGTCTTCGAGGCCCATCAGGACACCGTGCCCACGGACAACATGACCATCGATCCCTTTGGCGGCGTCATCGAGGGCAACCGCCTCTTTGGCCGGGGCGCCTGCGACATCAAAGGCGGCATGGCGGCGATGCTGGCCGCCTTCGCGCGCCTCGTGCGCGACAAGCCGCGCGGGGCGGCCAGCGTGATCATGGCCTGCACCGTGGACGAAGAACACATGTTCGAAGGCGTGCAGCATCTGGTGAAAAGCGGTCTCAAGGCGGACATGGCGATTGCCGCCGAGCCGACAGACCTCAACATCGTGCACGCGCACAAAGGGGCTGTGCGCTGGCACCTGACCGCACTGGGCCGATCGTGTCATAGCTCCGCTCCGGAAAAAGGCAGCAACGCGATTTACGGCATGGCCCGGCTACTCGCCGCGATCGAGCGCTACGCCGGTCAGTTGCGTCAATACCGCATTGATCCCTTGCTGGGGCCGGCCACGCTCAGCGTCGGCCTGATCGACGGCGGCGCGAGTCCCAACACCGTGCCCGATCGCTGCACAATCGTGATCGACCGCCGGCTGGTGCGCGGCGAGGATCCGGTCGAAGCAACCAGTGATCTTAAGCGCCATTTGCAAAAGGAAGCCGGCGACGTTGCTTTCGAGGGCCCGACCTCTTGGATGGCCAAGGAAACGCTCGATCCGGAAGGCTCGGAGGAAGTGACCGCGCTATTGGGCCAAGCCATCGATGCGGTGCGCGGCAGCCATAAGGTCGAAGCGGTCCCCTACGGCACCGACGCTTCGACGATGGCGGTGGCCGGCATTCCGTCGGTGGTGTTCGGGCCCGGCGCTATCGACAAGGCGCACACGGCGGACGAATGGCTGCCCTTGGACGAATTGGAGCAAGCGGTGGAGATTCTCTATCGATTCGCTTGCGCAGAGCCGCGCTAAGGGCCTTGTCCGAGCCGCGCCCGTGAGGAAGCGGGACACCGTCCAAACCGCTTCCTGACGGGCGCGGCTCGGACGTTTCCGGCGTGACATTTTTTCGGCAATCCTTTACAGTAGACGATTAACCACCACGACGAGCTTCTAAGAATTCGGAGGTTACGAAAGTGAGTATTGTTCGAGTTGGGTTGGCGGAAACCAAGAAATTTGCGGACGGCTACGACGCCATTTTCAGCAAGAAGAGAGGACCGGCCAAGGCGACGGCGAAGCCCAAAAAAACTGCGAGTAAGAAGAAAACGAAAAAGAAATAGCTGGCGCGAGCGGCGTTGCATGCCTCGTGGCATACGAAGTTCGACGTTCAGGGTTCACAGTTCAACGTTCGTGCGGAACATTGAACTGTGAACGTTGAACTCTAAACGTTGAACGCAGTATACTTCGCAATGCGAACCATTTGCCCCTCTCCTGCGTAGCAAGGATAAGGGAATCGTGAATTCCGCCGATGATTTGACCTGTTGCACGGACGAGGAGTTGCTGGTCTCGTTTCGCAAAGGAATGCGCGAGGCCTTCGGGGTCCTCGTGCGCCGCTACGAGGGCGAGTTGTACGGCTATTTGCGACGGTACCTGGGCGACGGGGAATTAGCCGAGGACGTATTTCAGAACACTTTCCTGCAAGTTTATCTCAAGATCGGCAAATACGAGCAAGGACGACCCGCGCGCCCGTGGTTGTACACGATCGCAACCAATCAAGCGATCGATGCGCTGCGCCGCAACGGGCGGCACGTGGCGGTCAGCTTGGACCAGGACCGCGACGAGAATATGCCGGTCGATTCGCCGCAGCTCTGGGGCCTTCTGGAAAGCCGCACGCCCGGCCCGATCGATCAGGCGCAAGGCGAAGAGACGCGGCAGTTGGTCCGCGCGAGCGTCAATCGTTTGCCGGAGTTTTTGCGGCAAGTCGTGATCCTGGCGTATTATCAGGGACTGAAATACAAGGAGGTGGCGGACATTCTCGGCATTCCAGTGGGCACGGTGAAATCGCGGCTGCACGCTGCCCTGGTGAAGCTGCAAGAAGCTTGGGCGACGGCCCCTGCACTCAAACCGTAGGACAGATTCTCCACCCGTGTATCCGCCCCTCGCCCTCAGGGAGAGGGGTTGGGGGTGAGGGTTGTCCTACTTGGAAGAAGACATGAACATGCAACGCTTGGACGAGAACCTGATCGGTTATCTGCTCGACGCCGTGGATGACGGCGCCAAGGCCCAGGTGGAGAATCGCCTGGAATCGGACCCGGAAGCGCGGCTGCGCCTGGAACAGCTGCGGACCGGCTTGGAGCCCTTGGCCGTCGACCGCGAGGACTTCGCTCCACCCAAGGACCTGGCGGTGCGAACGTTCGCCCGAGTGGCCGAGCACGTGTGCAAGGACCGCGAGTTGCCGCGCGCCCCGGTGACGGTTCCCTCAGAGGCCGCGAGCATTTCGTATGCGTGGTGGCGGCGTGCGGACTTCCTCGTGGCGGCTTCGATCATGCTGATGGTCGTCGGACTCCTCGTGCCGGCGATCTACGGCATGCGCGAAAAAGCAAAACAGGAAGCGTGCAAGGAGAACCTGCGCCAGTATGCGATGGCCTTGCGCTCTTTTCACGATCACCATGGGCAGTTTCCCAACGTGGCCGCCGAGCATCCGCGCCATGCCGCCGGCATGGTCATGCCCATACTGGTCAGCGCCGGCGTGCTCGCCAAGAACGCCAACGTGCGCTGCCCCAGCACCGGACCTCATGCCCCCTGTCCCACGACCTTGGAACGGACGCGCGACATGCCGCCCGAGGTCTTCTTTCAGCAGGCCGAGCAGCTCTCGCCGTGTTATGCCTATTCGCTAGGCTACCTTGATGCGGAGGGAAAACCGCGCGGCCCGAAAGTGCCCAAAGACCACCTTGCCAGCTTGTTCCCGCTGATGGCCGACTGCTTGCCGCCCGACGCCGACACCGCCAATAGCGCCAATCACGGCGGCAAAGGGCAAAACGTCCTGTTCGCCGACGGCAGCGTGAAGTTCGTCAACACGCGCAAGGCCGGTTTCGGGGGCGACGACATCTTCCGGAACAAGGCCGACAAAGTCGGCGCCGGCCTCGACATGTTCGACGCCGTCTTGGGCCACAGCTCCGCGAAGCCTTAAGGGAGGCGAGCACTTGTCTACCGTAGAGCAAATCGTGGAGGCGGCCGAAAGGCTCAGTCCCGCTGAACTCGCGCGCCTGCGGAGACGAATCGAACTGCTGGAAAAAAGACTGTGGGAAAGGGAACAGGCTCGAGTGACAACGGAAATGAAGAAAAGAGGGATTACCGATCTCCAAATCGATCGCATGGTAGTGAGACGCCGAGGCTAAGAGTGGAACAATTCCAGGACGTGCGCATAATAACGCTGAAGGATTTTGATAGCCTCTTGAAATAATCGTCACTGAGGTGGAAAGGAGTTCCCATGCAGCGCATCCTCCGCGAACAAGCCAAGAAGTACGCCTTCGATTGGGAAGACAAGCCGCTCTTGCGCGTCCGGTCCGGCGAAAGCTTCGAAATCGAGACCTACGACGCCAGCTCCGGCTTCATCAAGACGGCGGCCGACAAAGCGATACCCTCGCTTCGGGCAGGGTTCGACCGCATGCCGCCGGCGGTCAATCCTATCGGCGGTCCGGTGTTTCTCGAAGGGGCCGAACGCGGCGACGTGCTCGTCGTGACCATCGAGGATATCATCGTCGATTCGTATTCCTGGGTCGCCATTGGTCCGCGCCGCGGCCCGCTGGGGGAAACGACGCGCTGGCCGGAATTGTCCTCCGACTACACGACCAAGATCTTTCAGCACACACCCGGCCCCAGCGGCACAAACCGCGACGGCACTCTGCACTTCTCGGAGAAGATCTCCTGGCCGATCACGCCGTTCATCGGCACCTTCGGCGTCGCCCCGGACCGCGAAGTCACAACGAGTCTCGATGGCCAGGGCGAATGGGGCGGCAACATCGATGTCCGCGACGCCGCTCCGGGCAACAAGCTGTATCTGCCCATCTATCATCCCGGAGCGCTTTTCTATCTGGGCGACGTGCACGCCAGCCAGGGCGACACGGAGTTCACCGGCACCGCGGCGGAAACCAAATCGACGGTGCGCCTCAAGCTCGAAGTCCTGAAGAAAAAGTACATCCCCTGGCTGCGCATCGAAAAACCGGATTCGATTATCGCGCTTAGCGCCAATCGGCCGTTGGAAGTCGCCGTCGAGACCGCGACGACAAATCTCATGGACTGGATGATCACCGAGCACGGCTTCACGCCGACGGACGCCTATTGCCTGGTGAGCACTTGTCCGGACTTCCGCATCCATGTCTATCAGATGTGCAAGATCTTCAAACTGTGCTTTGTGGCCGGGGCGGAGTTGCCCAAACGGTATTTGCCGTGACGGCCGGTTCCCAGAGGACAGCGCTTCGGATTAGAGATGTGCGGGCATCTTGATGCTTTGCCCGGGCCGGCCCGAGATGCGATACAATGCAAGTGCCAACATCGCAGGCGAATTCAATTAAGAATCAAAGGACACCGATCCGCTGGTGGGCATGTCGCTCTTGAGGGGCTATGAACTGAAAATGCAAGTCCGATCGCGCGGCAAGTTGACCATCAAACGGTTACCCCGGAAGTAGAACACTCGGGCGCTCAAGGCGCCGCAGTGATTGCACGCAGCAACTCGAAAAACCCGCGTTTGCGCGCACTGGCGATGCCCCAATTCACCGGCACGCTTTGAAACCCTTCGTCGAAGCCCTCGTCCTTCATGCGGAAATCAAAATAGCCCCACGACGCATACTCAGAGACTGCCGCAACGAAGTTGTTGCTGGGCTTGTCGAAATCGAAATGGTCGTCCTCATTGAAAAGAATGGGCTTGGCTTTGTAGCCTTTGATCTGGCGCGTCTTCTTGACCATGTCGGCGATGCGGGCCGGATCGCCCACGCCGTTGCCGTGCAAGAGGAGGAAGTCGGCGGCGCGCACGACGTCTTCACCGGGCAGCACGCCGCCGCCGTAACTGGTGCTGACGAGGAGGCGCCGGCCGTTCTTTTCCATTTTCTTGATGCGCTCGATCAATTCATGCACGCGCGCGGGTTTCAGGATGGCGTGATCGTAGCGCACGTTGCATTCGTTGTTCACTTCAATGAGTATGTTGCGGTAGCCGCGCTCGAAGAGCCAGCCAATGGCGTTGTCCAGGCCGCGCAAGACGGCGGCTTCATCCTCCAAGCGTTCGTCCTGGCCGAAATAGAAGAGGCCAAGAATCACGACCATGCCCAACTCGTCGGCCTTGTCGAGGATGCGCTCCAGGCGTTTCATGTAATCGGGCCGCAATTCGCCTTTTTCGGTAAGGGCGGAATTGTGCCAGGGCTGGTTCTTCGAATAGCCCTGGGGACTGCCGCCTTGGAGGTTCATGGTGAAGGCGAGCAAGCCGTGGCGACGCCACTGCGGCATGGCGGCAAGGAACTCGCGCGTGTTGCGCTCGGGGTCCCATTGGCCGGTGTCGGGATAAACCCAGAGCTTGCGGGTTTGGGGATTGAGATCGTCGAAGATGCCCTGGACCATGCGCGAATTGAACAAGAGACCTTCGATTTTCTTGCCGTTCCACGTTCGGCCGGCGTATGTGGGCTTGCCGTTGAGGAGGAACATGTCGTCTTGAATGGCGACTTCGGTCTTTCTTTGTTGCGCGCTGGCTTCGCTGGTGACCAGACAGAATGCGACCAGGCAGCTGAAGGTGTTGCACATTGGGATCCTCGAATCTGCGCGGCACGAAGACAAAGATCAGGATTGAGATTAGGATTAGGAAGAAGATTAGGAGCAAGATCAAGATTAAGAGTTGGACCGTCGAATCGCAAGTGCTCGGGGCAAACAAAAAAGCGAGCGGAGAGGTCCGCTCGCTTCGAGTGGTGAGACGATCCAGCACGACAGGAAAGAGGTTTACTGTGCGTTGGGCGCGGTGTCCAAATTCTCGGCGGTGTGCGTGCCGCCGGTGCTCGCGCTCGGAGCGCTAACTTGAATCCACGGCGCGCGGGTGGAGCAGTGATCTTCGAAATCGCAATCGCAAACGCCGTGGGTTGTGCAGCAGCCGGCCATGGCGCCCATGAAGCACAGGGCGAACAACGAAAACAGCAATCGACGCATAAGGCTTCCTTTCCTCATTGTAGGATGGCATTCCGTCCGTCTGGCCGGACAGGAATGTCCGACCTGCTTGTGGGAGGGATGTCCCATCCGCCCTACTTACATGGCGCGGGCGGGGTTCCGCGCGGGATGTAATTTGGGATACTGGGGTAAACGGGAGCAGCGGCCCCTAAATTCACTACTATCATCGTCCCGGAAAAGGGCGGCACTTGAGTCCTTTTTGTCAGGCGTGGAAAGCCTGTAAAACAACGTATTCTCCAAACAATTGCTAAGTTCGTGCTGACACCGGAGGTTGACATGGAGGCAGTCTTGCTTTGCGCCGGCCTGGGGACGCGCTTGCGGCCGCACACCCTGGCCACACCCAAGCCGCTCTTGCCCGTGCGCGGCAGGCCTATCCTCGACTGGACGCTGGGCGCCTTGCCCGCGTCGGTCGAGCGCGTCGTCGTCGTCGTGCATTACCTGGCCGACCAGATCGAAGCCTATTTAGCACAGCAGACGCATTTCGCGCAGTGGGCGGTGGCGCCCCAAGGTGAGCCGCGCGGCACCGGCGACGCCCTGCGCAAATGCCGGCCGCACCTTCGCTCGGACCGCTTTCTGGTCCTCAACGGCGATGATTTGTTCGGGGCCGCCGATCTTGCGCAGCTTGCGCGAACCCCCGCAGGCGTGCTGGTCGCGCCGGTCGAGGAGCCGCGCAAGTTCGGCATCGCATTCTTGAAACAGGACGGCACCTTGGACAAGCTGGTCGAGAAGCCGGAATTGGACCCGCCGCAGCTGGCTAACACCGGCGCCTATCTGTTTCCCAGGAACGTGTTCGACATCGACCTGAAACTCTCGCCGCGCGGCGAATATGAAATCACCGACTATGTGACGACACTGGCCGCCCGCCAGCCCTTTCACGTCGTTCGCGCCGCTTTCTGGTATCCCATCGGCGACGAAAAAGCCTGGCAGGCCGCGCAAGACCTGGATTTGGAGAAGGTCTTGACCAGATAGACCCCTCTCCCCCAGGGGCGAGGGGAGGTGGAGCGCCGGCGCGGCCTTGTGGTGGCGGGCGTGTTTGGTTAACCTCCCGCGCGTATTCCGCTCGGGAGTTTCTATGTCTAAAGCCGCGTTGACCTTGGGTTGCCTCTTTTGGTTTTGTCAGGCGGTCTCTGCCGAACTGCGTTTTTTTGAGCCGATTGCCGAGCTTGGTGAAATCCGCGGCGGCATTCCGCTGCGGCACGCGTTCACCTTTGTCAACGCCGGCGCGACTCCTTTGGAAATCGTCGAGGTCAACCGCGGCTGCGGCTGTGTCTCCCCCCGTCTGGAAAAGCGTAGACTGGCGCCGCGCGAAAAGGGCACGCTGACTTTCGACCTGCGCACCTTGGGCCAAAAGGATGGGCCGCACGCCTGGAAGGCCACGGTGCGTTATCGGCAGGACAATGTCACGCGCGACGTATCGGTGTCCATGCTGGCCACCGTCAAGAATGAAGTCACAGTGCAACCGGCCGTGCTCGCCTTCTTTGTCGAAAAAACTCTGCGGCAAGAAGTCACGCTGACGGACACGCGCACGACGCCGCTCTTGGTGCGCGCCGTGGAATCCACTTCAAAGGGGCTCGTGGTCCAAACCAAACCGCTGACCGGCGGCGTGACGAAGATCATACTGGAGGCCAATGCAGTCGACCTGACGCCGGGCCGGCACGACGAGCTCTTGAGCATCTACACAGACGATCCGGAGTATGCGCTCTTGCAAATACCGCTGACCTTGACGCGCCTGTCCGCCGCGCCGGTGCAGGCCGTTCCGCAGCGCGTCGAGCTGCGCGGTCAGAATGCCACCCAGCTCGTGCGCTTGCGGCCGCGCGGCACGGAGGCCGTCGTCGTCGACAAGATCGAAGTCGACCACCCGGCCATCGTATGTACCTGGGCAGCAGGACCGGGCTCTTCGGCGACGGTTCGGGTGCGGGTGGAGACGGGACGCGCTCTTGGCAAGACTCTGGAAAGCTTCGTGCGCGTTCAGATGAGTCAACCCATGGGGGGCGTCGTCATTCCAGTCCAATGGACCGAATGATCAGGCATCCGCCTTACAATTGGAGATCGCGGCACGCAAAGAGCCAAGGCAAAGGCGCGGCCATTCGCGCTTGGGGAGGGGGGGTGTGGGTGTGTGGCGCGACCTATTTCACAAATATGTTAAATGGCAAAGGGTTACGGAGTCCTATTGGTCGCGCGTGGTTGTCACCAAAATGCGCACCAGGTGGAGATTGCGGAATCGCCGGCGACAAGCGACAATCACATCATGAACATCGAACACGTCGCCCTGAACGTTCCCGATCCGGTCGCCATGGCCCGCTGGTACGTCGCCCATCTGGGCATGCGCGTGCTGCGCCAGCTTGCCGAGGCGCCGTTTACGCATTTCCTCGCCGATGCGGCCGGGCGCGCCGTGCTCGAGCTCTACGGCAATACGAAAGTGGACATGCCGAATTACGCCGCGTGGGACCCGCTGACCCTGCACGTCGCTTTTCATTCAGAGGACATTGCCAAGGACCGGCAACGGTTGCTCCAGGCCGGCGCGAGCGCGGCCGCCGGCATTACGGTCACGCCCGCCGGCGATGAGATGACGTTCCTGCGCGACCCCTGGGGCGTGGGATTGCAACTAATAAAACGAGCGCGGCCGCTTTCGGGCTAGTCCGATGGCCGATACCCAACAACACAGCGAAGATCGCGACGCGCGCCTGGCCGGCGTGCTCGAGGACATCGCGCAGAAGCGCTGTGATCTCGATCGTGCTTGCCGCGACTACCCGGAGCTAGCCGACGAGCTGCGGCATCTTTTGGCCATGGGGCAGGTCGTCGATTTCGTCGCGCGGAACAGCGCTTCTACCCTCTCGCCTAATGCCGCCGCGAAACAGACGGTGTTCGCCCGCGAGACGTTGCCGCGCAGTTTCGGCACGTACGAATTGGTTGAGGAATTGGGCCGCGGCGGTATGGGCGTGGTCTACAAGGCCTGGGACAAGGACCTCAAGCGCTTCGTCGCGCTCAAAATGGTTCTGCGCGGGCAATTGGCGTCCGACGCGGATCTGAGCCGATTCCGCAGCGAGGCCCGGGCGGCGGCGGGCCTGGCGCATTCCCATATCGTGCCGGTCTACCAGGTCGGCGAGTGCGACGGCCAGGCGTTTTTCTCCATGCAATATGTCCAGGGCAAGACGCTGTCGGCCATGGTCGCCGAGGGTCCGCTGCCTGCGCGCCGCGCCGCCCAGTATTTGGTCTACATCGCCCGCGCCGTCCATCACGCGCATGAAAAGGGCATCCTGCATCGCGATCTCAAGCCAAGCAACGTGCTCGTGGACGAAAGCGACCAGCCGCTCGTGATGGACTTTGGCCTGGCCAAGCGCGTCGAAGGAGACGCGAGCCTGACCGGAACCGGCGCGATCCTGGGCACGCCGTCGTACATGGCGCCCGAACAGGCGGCCGGCGCTGGCCTGGCGACTCCCGCGACGGACGTCTACAGCCTGGGCGCGATTCTGTATGAGTTGCTCACGGGCCGGCCGCCGTTTCTGGCAGCCACTGCCGTCGATACCTTGCTCTTGGCGCGCTCGGAAGAGCCGGTGCGGCCGCGCCTTTTGAATCCGCGCATTGACCTCGACCTGGAACTTATTTGCCGCAAGTGTCTGGAGAAACGGCCGCAGCATCGCTACGCCAGCGCCGCCGCTTTGGCCGACGATTTAGAGGCGTTTTTGCATGGCGAACCCGTGTCGGCGCGTTCGAGCAGCCTCGTCTATTTCGTGACGCGGCTGTTTCGCGAGACGCACCACGCGCCGGTGCTCGAACATTGGGGCCTGTTGTGGATCTGGCACAGCGTGAAAATCACGCTCTTGTGCGCCGCCACGAGCGCGCTGTACGCTGCTGGCCTGCGCAGCCATTGGCCGTACCTTGGCATGTGGAGCGTCGGCCTCGTGCTCTGGGGCATCATCTTTTGGAATCTGCGCCGGCGCGGCGGGCCGGTGACCTTTGTCGAACGGCAAATTGCTCATGCCTGGGGCGCGGGGGTGACGGCGACCATCGGCATTTTCATTGTCGAAGTGCTTCTGGGGTTGCCGGTGCTCATCCTGTCGCCGGTGCTGGCGGTGGTCGCGGGCATGGTGTTCTTATTTAAGGCGGGCACCTTGTCGGGCTGGTTCTACGTGGCCGCGGCGTTGTCCTTTGCTGCCGCGATACCGATGGCAGTCCTGGGCCCTCCGCTAAGTCCGCTGTTGTTCGGCGTGGTGACGGCGTTCGGCTTTTTGGTGCCGGGAGTGAAGTATTATCGCTTGCGAATGCAGCGCCACAGCGCGGGGAGCATTCACGAATTGACTACATTGGGCCGAGGTGCAAGCAAAGGCGGCGCGCGTGGCTAGGAACTAGCCGAGCATTGCGGCGTGCGAGGGCTGCTCAATGATGCAATTGCACACATTGTTAGGATTTCATAAGTCCGGTAACATGCGGGATGAAGATTTTCTTATTGGCGTGATGGAGCTAGTCGCTGAACACGGACCTGATGAGGTTCTTGGGCGATTACCCACGGATGAATTAGCGTTACTTCGTCAGTGGGTGGCGAGGTTTGAGTCGGAATGTCTGTATGTGGTTTCTGGACTCTGGTCCCAGGACGAAGTGAGGAAACAGGCAGATAGAATCAAAAAAGCATTCCCGGCAGTTCTTGAGTGGTTATCTTTGCTGAATTGAGGGCCCGGCGCATTACGCAGGAGTCGTTGCGCGATGCAGAAAGGCGTCAAAGTCTCTTGCTGCCAACACCCCGCGATAATCCAGGAATTTTCGCGTGCTGACAAGATCGCCTTCATCGACTCGTTCGTCGCTCTTGTACAATCGAAAGACCAGCATTCCTTCTTTCGGGTGCTCCAAAACCTGCGCCGTCGTGGTGCGCTTCTCATGAAAGCCCAGTTCACTTAGGAATCGAGCCAACTCACCAAACGAAACCGCTTTAGTCCTGCTCATGGATCTCGTCCCTCATTTGTTCGAGAACGCGCTTGCGGAAGCGCGCCAATTTCCGCATCGCTTTTGGATTCACTGTCTGCTGAACCGGTATGTGGACGGCGACCTGTTTTCCAGCCGCAAACAGATTGAAGTTCTTTCGTTTTGCGAAGTAGTTCTGGACATAAAGCCAATAGGCGAGATCTCTGGCGGCGTCGTACACGATCAACGCAACCGGCATTGGCTGAGCAAGCCAAAGGACGAGGTCGGATCGGGCGACACGAAACGAAAAGAAACGCTTCCCAGGCTCGATTCTCACTCGCGCGGTTGCCTTCAATTGCACCAGGATCTTACCTTCCTGAATCTCCCCTCGCTGATTGAATACAAAGATTTCCAGGTCGATCCCGTAGTCGTGGACAATTCGCTCGACCGTGTAACCGCACAAAAGAGCCTGTCGTTCAACGAAATTGACGCTCAGGTCCGCGATTACGTGCTCTCGAGTCCGGCGTTTTCTCAAGATGTTTTTCACGGGCGACGTTTGCCTTGGCGTCTATTCCCATCTAATTATCACAATAACGAAGAATTCTGAAAGCGTGAAGTTGAATCCATGCCCTTTCCAATTTTCGATCGGTCGCGCCTAAAGATCAAGCCGCTCGCCGAGCGCGTGCACGATCTCGATCTATCCGCATTGTTGCCGCTCGACGCGCCGTTGCCGGACTTTTCGCATCCGGCCATTCCAGTTCTGGGCGAGCGCCTGGCCGCGGCGAAGTCGAAGGGTGCGGCGCGGATCGCGCTTATGGGGGCGCATGTGCTAAGGGCCGGCGTGTCGCGCTACCTCATCGAGATGATGCGGCGCGGCTTGCTCGACCACCTCGCCATGAACGGGGCCGGGCCGATCCACGACTGGGAGCTGGCCCTCATCGGGGCGACCACCGAAAGCGTCGCGCGCTACATCCAGACCGGCGAATTCGGCCTTTGGGAAGAAACCGGACGCATGAACGACGCTATTCGCGCCGGCGCTCAGGCCGGTGTGGGCATGGGCGAAGCGCTTGGCCGCACGATTCTAGAAGGCCCGTTTCCGCACAAGGACGTGAGCGTCTTGGCTCAAGCGGTGCGCCTGGGTGTGCCGGTGACCGTACACGTCGGCGTCGGCTACGACATCATCCACGAGCATCCCAACTGCGACGGCGCTGCTCTCGGCCAGACCAGCTACCAGGATTTCTTGATCTTCGCCCAGAGCGTCACGCGACTGGAAGGCGGCGTGCTCCTCAGCCTGGGCTCGGCCGTCATGGGTCCGGAAGTGTATCTCAAAGCGTTGTCGATGGCCCGCAACGTCGCCCATCAAGAGGGCAAAGTGATCCGGCATTTCTCGACCGGCGTCTTCGATCTCATCCCGCTCGAAGGCGACCATCGCCAGCAAGCGCCGAAGACCGATCCGCGCTATTACTATCGGCCATGGAAGACGATTCTGGTGCGCACGGTCGCGGACGGCGGCGAGAGTTTTTACGTGCAAGGCGACCATCGTGACACCGTGCCGCATCTCTATCAAGCGGCGATTGCCAAGGACGCGATGTAGTCCACGGCCGCCGCGAGGTCTTCGAAGGGCCTGGCATCGGCGACGCTATCCGCTTCCTCACGGGCGCGGCTCGGACAGACACCGTCAGAGCCGCGCCCGTGAGGAAGCGGATGGGCCGAACCAACCAGCAAGCTTTCCCGGCAGTCGGCATTGCGTCCCGCCAACACGTCGCTCACCGAGTCGCCGATCATCCAGGAGCGCGCGAGGTCGAGATGCATTTCGCGGGCCGCGCGGAGCAGCATGCCGGGACCGGGTTTGCGGTCAGAATGCTCGATGACGGTTTTGTCATCCGAAAGCGGCGCAACCGTGCAGTAATAAAGCCCGTCAAAAGGCGCGCCGGCTTCTTCGAATTGTCGCAGCATCTCCGCGTTTACAGCATGCATTTGTTCGAGGGTAATGATGCCGCGGCCGACGCCGGCCTGGTTGGTGACGACGACGCAGGCAAAACCCAGCGCACGCAGCCGCCGCACCGCCGCCGCCGCGCCGGGCACGAGCGCGACTTGGTCGGCGCGGGACGGATAGCCGCGCTCTTCGATAAGGGTGCCGTCGCGGTCGAGAAAGACGGCGGGACGTCGCGTTTTTTCCATGCGAGCTATATACCCTGCAAGCACTGAGACGATCAAGACGGGCTTGACTGTCGCGCGCGCCGAAGTCAATCCATGGCGAGTCTTGGATCGAATCGAAAGGGGATTGGCTTTGACCTGAGACAACGGGCAATAGCGGGATGCTCAGGATTGAGCAAGTAGTTGAATTCGGTTTCTATGATTACGCTCGGCACTTTCAGTACAACGGACCGTTGTTGGATTACCCATTCGTCGCCCAAGTCCTTTGCCGCCTGCTTGGGTGGCTCCGCGCGCCAGTCTTTGGGGAGCTGTCGCAGGTCAACTGTCTCGGCGAGAGAGTCGTCAAAGGTTATCGACGCCAAGAAGTATGTCGCCATTATTTCTCGCCGTTGCACATGCACCAACATTTCCAGGGCTGCAAGCGAAGCACTTTGCGAAGTGTAGATGACAGCGACACCGATGTTGTTCCACCGGCCTCCATAACGGCGCGCGCCTGCACCCGTGAACATGCCAGCTTTGTGCCTGCGCTTGACGAGCCGCCACGTGGTGACGTTCAAGTATAGACCCCGTGTTCCAGCCGGCCAATCAAGTTCTCAACCTCGCGAGCACCAAATTCCGTTTCCGCAAAGGTCAGAGGCGCTTGCTCTGCTAAGCCACGGACCGGCTCTCGAAACCACTGAGCAGCGGCAGCCACGTCGCCTTCAAACAGATCAATGGCTTGATCGAAGAGCCTAGCCAAGCGCAGCAAGCGTTCGGATTCGTCGGGTTTTAGTCGTCCCGACTTTTTCCGGCGTGCCAGAGTGCGCGCGGGAATATGCAGGACACGCGCGATGCGTTCGAGAGGGAATCCACTGGTCTTTTGAAACCGCGTCAATCGGGCAAAAGGCAGACCCGCGCTCATGATCTTTGCCAGTCCTGAATAATCAGTTTCTCGCAATCCAAGGGATTTCATGAGCCCTCCTCTCATACACCAATAGACAAACGGCGCGACATAGCTGTCAGAGCACGCTTTGTTGCCATAGCGTCAATAGATGCCACATGTCCACATCGTATGTGCCATTTGGCAACAAGGCAAGTCCAATCCGTGTTGGGACATTGAGGCTGGCGAATCGGAGTGGATTTGGACTAGAATGAGCCCATCCATGCGCCCGTTCTTGTGTCGGAGAGTCATCGTCATGCGTTCGATGGTCGTGCTTCTTCTCTGTGTTGCGCTACTCGGTATTTGTGCCTACCTCGGCAGCGGCGCCGGCGCGGACGCAGTCGCCGTCAAGATCCGTCTCGTCGACGCCGCCACGGGCCAAAGCATGCCCGGTCTGGTCCGCGTCCTTGCCGATAAACCCGTGCCTCTGTCCGGCTTGTACGACCGTTTGCGCGGCTTGAAACTGCCCACCGAAGTGGGCGGTTGGCATGTCGTGCCGGCCAGCGGCGCTGCCACGAAGCTGCCACGCGCCAAGGTGCGGGTTCAGGCGCTCGCGGGCCTGGAAACGGCAATGACGGAAATGACTGTCGATTGCCAGAACAACGCTCCCAACGAAATCACCCTCAAGCTCGATTTCCTCTTTCGTCCGGAAAAGTCTAACCTCGTCGCCGGCAACACGCACCTGCACCTCATGAAGCTCACCAAACAAGACGCCGAGGGTTATCTCAAGCAGATTCCACCCGCCGAGCTTTTGAAAGTGATGTTCATCTCCTACCTGGAGCGCAAGCCCGACGACAAGGACTACATCACCAACCTCTATCCCATCGGCGCTGTGCCACAGTTCGATGCCACGGGCGTCCTCTTCAACAACGGCGAAGAACACCGCCACAACTTCAAAGCGTACGGCGAAGGCTATGGCCATGTCATGTTCCTCAACATCAAGAAACTCGTTCAGCCCGTGAGCATTGGTCCGGGCATCATGGGCGACGGTTTCGACGATTCGCCGCTCAGACCCGGCATCGACGACGCGCGCAAGCAGGGCGGCACCGTCATCTGGTGCCACAACGGCAACGGCTTCGAAGATGTCCTAAACGCGCTGGGCGGCCGCTTGCACGCGCTCAACGTGTTCGACGGCAGCCGCACGGGCTCGTATGAGGATACCTATTACCGCTATCTCAACGTCGGCCTGCGCATGCCGATCAGCACGGGCACGGATTGGTTCCTCTACGATTTCTCGCGCGTCTATGCCCAAGTGCAGGGCGAGCTGTCCATCGCGAGCTGGCTGGAAGCGGTGAAGGCGGGCCGCTGCCAGGCAACGAATAGCCCGCTCTTGTCGCTCAAGGTCGACGGGCAAGACCTGGGCGGCGAAGTGAAGTTGGCAGCGCCCAAAACGCTGAAGATCGAGGCGAGCGGCGTGGGCCGGCATGATTTCCAGAAACTGCAGGTCGTGCACAATGGCCGAGTCGTCAAGACGGAATCTGCCCGGAAAACCAAGAACGGATTCGATGCGCGCCTGACACATGAAATGCGCGTCGATGAGCCAGGCTGGTTCGCGTTGCGCATCGATTCTTCAACCAAGAACGAGCTGGATCGGCAACTGTTCGCGCACACCTCGCCGGTCTACGTGGAGATCAAGGGCATACGTCTGTTCGACCTGGACAGCGGTCTTGCCCTCTTGAAGCAGATCGAAGAAGGAGCGGCGGCGATTCGCGCGCAGGGACGATTCGGCTCGCCGGCGGCGTCCGCAAAACTGCTTTCGCTATATGAAGTCGG
The DNA here is from genome assembly GCA_022616245.1 of Gemmataceae bacterium. Lineage (GTDB taxonomy): Bacteria > Planctomycetota > Planctomycetia > Gemmatales > Gemmataceae > JAKEFD01. The sequence goes on along the minus strand of JAKEFD010000344.1, from coordinate 23,360 downwards.
CGCCAAGGAACTACGTGAGAAGATCAATCAAAGACGTGGAGCGCGGAGTGGGGAACGCGAAGAGTAATATCGCGACAGATTTCCCCCGGAGCATAAAGATCATCTCCGGCGGACAGACCGGCGTGGACCGAGCGGCGCTCGATGCGGCCTTGGAACTTGGTCTAGAGTGCGGCGGCTTTTGTCCCAAAGGCCGGCGCGCGGAGAATGGGCCTATTCCAAAGCGCTACAAGCTGGAGGAAACCGCCACCGAGCATTACCCGGAGCGGACCAAGGCGAATGTGTTGGCCGCGGATGCGACTCTCATTCTCACCCGGGACAAACCCGACGGCGGCACGGCGTTGACGTTGCGCCTCGCCAAGAAGCACAAGAAGCCCGTCAAGACGGTGAATCTGATGCGGCCATTGCCGCCGCAAGCCGTGCGCAGGTGGATCGCGGACAAAGGCGTGAGCATATTGAATATCGCAGGGCCGCGCGAAAGCACGCAGCGAGGAATTCATAACCAAGCTTTGAAGTTTCTCAAACTGGTTCTTACATCGCTGACACGTGCTCCGGGAGGGTGTCATCATGACCAACAGATTGCCGCGTCGTGAATTCATACAAACAAGCGCCGCGGGATTGTCGATTGCAGCGCTCACGGGTCCTGCCTTCGCTCAACAGCAACCCGCCGCCCAAGACCAAAAGGGCCCGCCGACGCGCTTCCAGATCGCCTGCATGACGCTCGTCTATTCCGCGTTTCCCTTGCAGCGCGCCCTCACCGGCATCCGCGACGCGGGCTATCGCTACGTCACCTGGGGCGTGAACCATTCTGAAAACGGCAAGAACGTGCCCGTGCTCGCGCAGGATGCGCCGGTCGGCCAGGCCCGCGATCTCGCGCAGCGTTGCCGGGACATGGGCCTCGAGCCGGTGATGATGTTTTCGACGATTTACCCGGAAGCGAAGAATGGCCTGGAAGTGCTGCGCCACCGCATACTGCAAGCAGCGGCGGGAAAGGTTCCGCAGGTGCTCACTTTCGGCCACACCCGCGGCGGCAACCACGCCCTTTGGGTCGAACGCCTGAAGCAACTCGGCCCCGTCGCCCGGCAAAACGGCGTCCTCCTGGTCGTCAAGCAGCACGGCGGCGAAACCGGCACCGGCGCCGCTTGCGCCAAGATCACGCGCGAAGTCAACGACGCCGGCATCAAGGTCAACTACGACGCCGGCAACGTGATGGATTATCTCGATGGCAAAGTCAATCCGCTCACTGATCTCGACGCCTGTGCGAGTGAAGTGCGCAGCTTTTGCATCAAAGATCACCGTTTCTTCCCGACGCCGCACCGCGACTGCGGCCCCGGCTTCGGCGAGGTCGACCACTATCGCCTTTTGCACCGCGTGGCTTTCACGGGCCACACGATTCCGCTTTGTTGCGAAAACATCTTCGCCCACGGCGTGCCGCGGCCCCGCAAGCCGGACGGCGTCGACGCGCTGGCCCGGCGCGCACGCGAGTATTTGGAATTCGTGATCCAGGCGGTGCAACCCGGTGCGAAGCACTAATGCACCGCAGAGAGGGCAGTGAACGCAGAGAGAAGAGCAGAGAATCGTCAACTCTTACTTCAATTTGCACCTCCTCCGCGTTCTCTGCGCCCTCTGCGGTTGAATACTAAGCCGTGGGCTTACCAAGCTTGTCCAGCAGACTCTGGATCAGTTTCTCGTCGCGCAGGATAAGCTCGCGGTAACTCGGCGTGCGCGTGCGGTGCTCTTCAACGCGCGCATCTTTCAATACTGTTTCAAGGAGATTGGTCAGATAAGCACACTCCTCGCCCGTCAACGACAGTTGCAATTCAGACATGATGTCACCCTCGTGAGCCATGTTTGTTCTTTTGGGCATCCGCTTGGTCTATGGCTTGGGCGGATCAACGGAGCCCGTGTCGAGGATTACTTTCCAGCGGCCGTCTTCGCCCATGCGCCACCAGGTCACATACGCCCCCGTCCGCACGACCTCTTCCTTCCCTTCCGCCGGCTTGCTCAAAATCTTGAATTTGCCGGTGGTGAAGCCGTGCTTGCCGTCGGCGAAGGCGCCGCCGTCCGCCGGTTCCCAAGTCAACAGGCGCTTGGCGTCGGCGAAAAGCGCGGCATCCAACTCCTTTATCGCCGCCTTGCCGACATGTGCCTTCCCTCCAAGCGGCGAGATGCGGACCGCATCGTCGGTCATGAAGCTCAACCAGCCTTCCAATCCTTTTTCCGCGGCAGTCTTCGCGAAGGCCCTGTCGGCGTCCAGGAGCTGGGTTTTTACATCGGCTTTGGGTTGTTCGCGCTGAGCGATGGCCCAACCGCCGATGCCAATTAAGAAAACCAGCGCGACAATCCAACGTTGCTTCATCTTGTTCTCCACTTCTTTGCGCCTTTGCGTGAGATTTGAAAGAAGAAACTCGCGCAAAGGCTCGAAGGCGCAAAGGAAAACCCAAGAAATCAACTTGCTAACCTTAAACTATGCTTAGGTCCCGGAAAAGCACGTTGCCTCGGGGTTGTTTTCCTTTGAGAATAGGCGCACGAAGTCGTGTCGTTGCGTTTGGGCAAGGGAGTGCATTTGTGTTGTCCGCCCGTCTGCGTTTGTCCGCGCTGTGGGTCGCTCATGTCACGCGCGTGTTGGCGGATAATGCACTTCGTATTCTTGTCGCCTTGCACCTGGCCCGTCAAGGCGACCGCGACGGCGCCTGGCACGTCGTCACTTTGCTGCTTATCCTGCCGGCGGTGGTTCTGGCCCCGCTCAACGGCGCCTTGTGCAACAGCCTGCCCAAGCAGCGCGTTCTGTGGTCATCGGCGGCGTGGGCGGCCCTTATTGTTTCCGCCGTTTTCTTCGCGCCAACGCGTAACTCCGCTCTTAATCCAGTTTGGATGCTGATCGGCTGGGCCGGCATAACGCTCAGCTCCGCCGTCAATTCCCCGGTCCGTTTCGCATTCCTGCCCGCCGCCGCACAGGACACGCGCTGGCCGCTCACGCGCCTGAATGCGTTTTTCGAAATGGGCTCGGGGCTGGCCATCGTGGGCGGGCTGACGCTCGGCGCCCTGCTGGCGGATGGCTCAACAGGCGCTGATGCCGTTTTTGTGGGCTTGTTCGCGCTGCCGCTCGTCTTTTCCTTTGTGGTTTGGTTTCCAAGCGACGTGGTTCGTCCCGAGACGCCGCGGCAAGCGCTCGCTGGCTTTTTCCGCGACTTTCGCCGTATCCTTTTGGAGAAAGAGGCGCGCGGCTGCATGCTCGGCCTGGCGTCTTTGCGCGGCCTCATGACCGCGCTCATGGGCGCGCTTTTGGCCAGCGCGGTCGACGGCGGCGCGGGCTACGTCCAACAGCTATTGGAAATCGGCCTGTGGATCATGGCGGGCGTGGCGGCCGGCTCCCTCCTTGCCGGTTTGCAAAAGCATCCGCGCCGCATTCTTGGCCTGGTCCCCTGGGGCTCGACCGGGATGGCGCTTGGTCTATTGCTCGTGGCGCTGGGAGGCGTGCCTGGGCCGGTGCTTTGCGTGTTTCTGGGTATTCTTGCCGGCCTTGTCAACGTGCCGCTCGCCGCCACGTATCAAGCGGCCCTGCCTGCCGACGGGCGCGGCAACGGCATGGCCGCCCGTAACTTTGCCGATTACCTGGTTACCGCGCTGGTGGCCGGCCTGTTCTTCGTGCTCACGCACGCGGCCGGCATGGACTATCACGGTCAATTCTGGCTGGTGTTCGGAGCGGCCGCCGTTCTCGCGGTGCTGAGCTGGCGCTTTCTTTTGCGCGAAGTGGCAGAGCTCTTGACGGAGTTCATCATTTGGCCGATGTATCGCATTCGCGTTCATGGCCCGGGCGTGCACGCGTTGCCCGAGCGCGGACCTGTACTCGTCATCGCCAATCACAGCGCCTGGCTCGATCCGGTGTGGATGGGCAAGGTATTGCCGCGCCGCATAATACCAATGATGACCAGTGTGTTTTACGACTTGCCGATTCTGCGCTGGGTGATGGAGAACCTGGCGCAGGCCATTCGCGTGCAGGCGGCTACCTTTCGCCGCGAAGTCCCGGAACTGAAGGAAGCAATCAAGGTGCTCGACTCCGGCAGCTGTCTCATGGTCTTTCCGGAAGGCGGCATGCGCAAGAAAGAAGTACAACTGGTGAAGAATTTCGGCCAGGGCGTCTGGCATATCCTGAACGAGCGGCCCGATACCCCGGTCGTCTGTTGCTGGATCGAAGGGGGCTGGGGCTGCTATTTTTCTTATAAGAATGGACCGCCGACCAAGAATAAGCGTCTAGATTTCTGGCGGCGGATCGACGTGGCCGTGAGTGAGCCCATGCGCGTACCCACGGAAATCCTGACCGATCACCGTGCCACCCGGCAATATTTGATGCAGTCCTGCCTGAACGCACGCGGCTTCCTGGGACTGGAAGTGCCCAACCTGGAACTCGGTAAGGCGGAAGAAACGAAAACAGAGTAATCTCGTCTTAAAGCGTGCGAAGAAATGTGAGCCTACGTCCACGGGCTGAAGACGCCATTTTTGCTTGAATTTGCCTTTAGTCCAAGGTAGAAAAAAGAGGTTAAAATTAGACCAGTTTGCGCAGCCAGTGGGACTAATTCTGGGGAGAAGCTGCCATGCCTAAAGAATGGTTCTATACAAGCGAAGGCCGGCAAATGGAGCCGGTAAGCGATGCCGAGCTCAAGCAATTGGCAGCGAAAGGCATGCTGAAGCCGACCGACATGGTCTGGACGGAAGGGATGCCGAAGTGGGTGCGCGCCAGCACCGCCAAGGAGCTGTTTCCCCAGGAAGGCATTACGGTCTCGTACCCGTCGACCGCGGCGCCCAAGCTGGCCGCCTCGTCCCCAGCGCCCAAGCTGGCCACGACATCGAAAGGGATTGGAGAAACGGTGCCTCTGGCCCCTCTGGGACACTCGGGGGCCGCGAAAAAGTCGAATGTCAAGGACGTTTTCGAAGATGTAGAGGACAAAGAACTCGGCCGGGAAAGTTGCCGCAAGCCATCCCGTGACGCAGACGATTATGAAGACGACGACCGCCCGCGGCGTCGCCGCAGCCGCGAAGCAAGCGGCCTGTCAAGCGGCGCGAAAGTGGGCATCATACTGGGCGGCGCGGCCACACTGATCGCCGTTGTCGTGATCATTATTGTCGTCATATCCAACTCCGGACGAGGCGGCGGCAACGTCAACCCCGGTGCGGGCGGCGGCGGTGTCGCTGCAAAGCCTGGAGCGGGCAACATCCTCGCGTCCTACACGGTTGAAAACATTCAGCCCGACGGCAGCGATCGCCGCACTTTTCAGTTTCAAGCAAACACGCGCTACCGGTTCGAAAGCAAGGCCAAGAATCGCGGCGGCGATTTGGACCTGTACTTGATGGATGAACAGAACATGGATCTCATGTCGGACGACAGCGAACTGCCCGATTCCCATTTCGAATGGGTAGCGCCCTATACCGGCCGGTTCAAGGTTGAAGTCTACAACTTTCCGGAACCTCCGGTGCCCAATTCCGCCACAGTGACGATCACCGAGCTTGGACCAGGGAACCCGCAGCAAAATCCGGTGATGCCGCCCCCACAGAAGAAGGGCAAGATGAAAGGCATCGGCGGCAATCCGCAGCCTCCCATACAGCAGCCTCCGATACAGCCCAAGTTCAAGATGCCCAACTTCGCCAAGCCGGTCGTGCCGGGCAGCGTTAAGACGCATCCGCCGGTGACGTCGGGACCGCATGAAGTCGGACCTAATGGCTTGCAGATCACTGGCGAGTTGCTACAAACGGACGCGCGCGTCTTCTGGAAACCGCTGCACCATCCGTGCAAAGTCTACACCGTCAACCTCAAGGCCAACACAACTTATGTTTTCCGAATGGACGGCATCGACAACGAGCAGCTCGGGTTCGATCCGCACTTGTATCTGGAGACCTCCAACAACGTACTGCTTGCCCAAAATGACGACTTCAACAGACTGAATTCGCTGATCACGCACCGGACGACTGCGGCCGGTACTTATCGTGTAGTCGCGGGATCGCACAACGGCATCATGGGCGGCTACATGCTGCGCGTAGAAGAGCAGCCTCTTCAGAAGTAAGTGCGAGCACTACCCGCACGGGCCTTAGTGTAGCGCGCTGAGCATCAAGCATAGAATCCAAGGAGTATCAACCATGGCCCAATGGTATTACACGACCAACAAGCAGCAAATGGGCCCGGTGTCCTTCGACGAGCTCAAGCAGCTCGCCGGCCGGGGTTTGCTCAAGCCGACAGACCTAGTCTGGTCGGAGGGCATGTCGGATTGGGTGCGGGCCAGCTCGCAGGGCACCTTGTTCGCGAGCAAGGCAAGCGCGCTCGACGTGGGTGACTTGCTTTCGGGCGGGACCAAGCGCGCCACGCGCGGCGACAACGGAAATCGTGAACCGGCGAGCCGGGAACGTCAGCGAGCTGAGGAAACCGTGGAGGACCGGCCGCGCCGGTCGCGCCGCGACGAAGAGTACGACGAAGAAGACGAAGACGACGATAGGCCGCGCCGCCGCAAGCGCCGCGACTCCGGAATGCCGGTCGGACTCAAAGTCGGCCTGATCGTCGGCGGCGTGGTTGCGCTCTTGATCGTGGTTGGCGTTGTCATCTTCTTTGTCACGCGCGGCGGCGGCGGCGCGCCCGCGGGCGGCGTTATCACCGTCGGCCCCGGCGGCTTCCATACGAGCGGCCGCCTCACCAACAGCGATCGGCGCGACACCGTGCGGCGCAATTCTCCGTGCCACATTTACACGGTCAAGATGTTTGCCAACAAGACTTATGTCATCGATCACATGAGCCAGCAGTTCGACGCTTTCCTGCGCGTCGAATCCCCGGGCGCCGTCAATCTCATGATGGACGACGACGGCGGCGACGGCCTCAACTCGCGCATTGTGTTTCGTCCCGCCCAGGACGGCGAATACCGGGTCATCGCCACAATTCTCATGGGAGGAACCGGAGCCTATTCGCTGTCGATTCGAGAGAATTAATACATGTTGCATGCGAAACCGTTTCCTTGACAATGGCTTGTCACCTCCCATTTCGCGAGAGATAATGAACTAGTGCGTAGGACGGACACTCCTTCGTTATCTGTAGCCCAATGCGCGAGCGAGGGACCGTAAACACTAGCCCGACGCGCGAGCGAGGGACCAATAACACTAGCCCGACGCGCGAGCGAGGGACCAATAACACTAGCCCGACGCGCGAGCGAGGGTTCGTTAACAAGAAAGGACGTTGACATGAGTGTAAAACGCTTTGCCTTGCTGTCTGGTTTGGCCTCCTTGTTGTTCGCATCCGCGGCCAGCGCTCAAGTGTTCGTGCGGGCGCCGTTCGTGCGCGTACAAGTCGGCGGCCCCGGCGTTTATGTCCGCGCTCCCTTCGTCAACATGTTCGTTCCCAGCTATTATCCGCCCCCGTCCGGGCCGGTCTACCTGGCGCCGCAGCCACGACTCTTCGTGCCACCCACACAGACGGAGCCGCCGGTAGTTCAACCCGATGCGAAACCGCCGCAGCCAGTGCCAGGAGAGGCCCCACCAGCCCCGCTTCCCCAGGCAAACGGTGCGATGACTCTGGACCAATTCGCCAAGTCGTTCGAGGCGAAGCCCGGCAACTATGAGGTGACGCTGATCAATCCGACAAACAACCAGCCGACAGCCGTCCGGTTCACATTGCCGGAGGGATCGCCGCGCCGCGTGCACGTTCGTCGCAACGAAATCGAGTTCGACTACGGCATTCGCCGTTTCGTGCGCATCCAGTTTGACCGGGATGGAGCGATGGTTGTGCAACGTTGATCGTCCGGGCAAGTGCACAGGGGTAGGCTGGGGAAGCTCCCGCCTACCCTTTTTGTATGCGCAAGAGCCCTTCCTATAATGTCTGAAACGACTCGGAATTAGAAAGGCGTCCCGTTCATGAAGTTTCGTCTCTTGACTCCCGGTCCAACACCTGTGCCTGAGGAAACGCTGCTCGAACTTGCCAAGCCGGTTCCGTTTCACCGTACGCCCGAATTTCGGCAACTCTTGGCCGAAGTGCTCGACGATCTGCGAACGGTCTATTGCTCAAAGAACACAGTGATCCCGCTCACGAGTTCCGGCACCGGGGCGCTCGAAGCGGCGTTGGTCAACAGCGTGCCGACCGGGAAGAAAGTCATCTGTCTCATTGCCGGCCGCTTTGGCGAGCGCTGGAAGAATATCTGCAAAGCGTTTGGCTTGGAAGCGATCACCGTGACGGTTCCCTATGGGCAGGCCGTACAGCCGGATCAGCTCAAGCGCGCGTTGACGGATCACCCTGACGCCGCGGCTGTTTGCTCGACCTTGAGCGAAACATCCACCGGGATCGGCCACGACATCGCGGCTTTCGGCAAGATCGTAGCGCAGTCGCCGGCGCTGTTGCTCGTGGACGCGGTGAGCGGTTTGGGAGCGATGGAGTGCCGGGTGGATGACTGGAACATCGACCTGTGCTGCACCGGTTCGCAGAAAGCGCTGATGCTGCCGCCGGGCCTGGCGTTCGTGTCGGTGAGCGCCAAAGCCTGGCAAGCGATCGATAAGCACGATGCGCCACGGGCTTTTTACTTCGATCTCAAGAAGGCACGCAAGAACCTGGAGAATAGCGATACGCCCTACACGCCGGCACATACGCTGGTGCGCGCCCTGCGCGTTTCATTGAAAAAGATCCTCGCGGAAGGAATGGAGAACATCTGGATGCGGCAAGCACGTTACGCCCAAGCCGCCCGCGCCGGTTTCCTAGCGCTGGGTCTGGAGCTCTTCGCCAACCCGCCGAACAACGCTTTGACGGTCGTGAAAAGCCCGCCCGGCATCGACAGCACTGTCCTTTTGACCAAGCTCGAAAAACAGTATGGACTGAAACTCGCCAACGGCCAGGACGAGCTCAAAGGCAAGATCTTCCGCCTGGCGCACATGGGCTACATCGACATGTTCGACATCCTGGCGGCCATCTCCGGCGTCGAGCTGGTGCTGAAGGAAATGGGCCATCCCGTCGAGCTCGGCAAAGGCCTGGCCGCGGCGCAAAAGGTGTTCGCCGCCAATGAGTGAACTTGGCGCTTGCGTTTCGCGCTCGCAGGGAACGCTGCGAGCGCGAAACGCAAGCGAGAAACCGAAGAACGAACCAATCACTGACAAAACCAACGTTTCTTATGCCACGCGTCTTCATCAGCGACCAACTGGAAGCCAACGGCCTGGACCTCTTAGAGCGTGCCGGCCTAGAGCTGGACAATCGGCCCGGCCTCAAGGACGCCGCGCTTGTGGAAGCCATCCAAAAGGCGGACGGCATGATCGTCCGCAGCGGCACCAAGGTGACCGCGGAACTGTTGGAACATCCGGGCAAGCTGCGCGCCATCGTCCGGGCCGGTGTGGGAGTGGACAACATCGACGTCGCTGCCGCCACTCGTAAGGGCATCGTCGTCATGAACACGCCCGGCGGCAACACGGTCAGTACGGCCGAGCACACCATAACCATGCTCATGTCATTGGCGCGGCACATCCCCGCCGCCGACGCCAGCCTGCACGCCAAGAAATGGGACCGCACCAAGTTCGTCGGCACTCAACTCGCCGGCAAGACGCTCGGCATCGTCGGCCTGGGACGCATCGGCCGCGAGGTCGCCCGCCGTGCCGCCGGCCTGGACTTGAAAGTTGTCGGCTACGATCCGTTTCTGACCGCCGACCGCGCCAGCCAGCTTGGCATCGAAGCTGTCCCCGATTTGGCGTCGCTTTTGCCGCGCGTGGATTTCCTCACAGTACACACGCCGCTGACGCCTGAGACGACGAATCTCATCGACGCCAAAGAGATCGCCCAGATGAAGAAAGGCGCTCGCATCCTCAACTGCGCCCGCGGCGGCATCGTAAATGAGGAAGCCCTCGCCGAAGCGCTCAAATCCGGCCAACTTGCCGGCGCGGCGCTCGACGTATTCGTTGAGGAGCCGCCCTCTCCGGATCATCCACTCCTGGCTCTGCCCAACGTCGTCGTCACGCCGCACCTGGGCGCCGCCACGATCGAAGCACAAGAATCGGTGGCACTGGAAGCCGCACAGCTTTTGGTCGACTATCTCACCAAAGGCGTCATCGGCTTCGCGATCAACATGGCTGCCGTCGATCGCACAGAGCTCAACGAAGTGCGGCTCTATGTGGACATGGCCCGCCGGCTTGGGCTACTGCACGCGCAGATGTGCCGGGGGACAATTCGGAAGGCAGAGCTCACCTACCGCGGTGAAGTCGCCCGCCGCAGCACCCGGCTCATCACCGCAGCTTTCGCGGCCGGCCTCTTGGAAAAGCACCTCGACCAGGGCGTCAACATCGTCAACGCCGAGCTGTTAGCGCGCGAGCGCGGCATCGAGATCGCCGAGCAGTCCAACCCTAAGAAGGGCGACTTCAGCACGCTCATCCGCATCGACGTCGCCACCGACAAGAAGACCTACACGGCCGCCGGCACGCTTTTCGGCAACCAGTTCCTGCGCCTGGTCACGCTCGGCCCCTACCACCTCGACGCGCATATGGACGGGATCCTGCTCATTTTCACGCACCGCGATGTGCCTGGCCTCATCGGCTTCATCGGCACTATCTTCGGCAAGCACAACGTCAACATCGCGCAGATGAACGTGGGCAGACAGTTGGCGGGCGGCGAGGCCATCGCGGTCCTCAACCTGGACAATCCGCCGCCGCCGGACGCTCTTGAGGAAGTGCGCCGCCACCCGCAGATCAGCAGCCTGTCAGTGGTGAAGTTGCCGCCGCCGGGGGAAATGCCGGCCTGGTTTGGATAGCTGGCATCCAGCGCGTCACCGATTCCACACAGTCTTCAAGACCAACGAAAAACCCCGCTGCCCTTCCAACGAAGGCGAACAGCGGGGCCGGAACAGAGAAGAGGCCAGAATTAAAAGGCAAAAGAGATAGTAAAAGCTTTCAACGATGTGTCAAGGAAAAAAGCAAGAATTCACAAAACAAGGCGCACGGGATCGATCAGCCGCTTTTTTGACGCAACTTCAATTCTTCTATAAGGATAGGCGACGACGCCTTTCCAGGTTGCGCAGCTGAATCGGTGCTAGACCCACAACTACATGACCTGCCGCAGCCGGCACTCTGTCTCTTCCAGACTCGCCAACCGCGCCAGGCTAGATAGCAGCTGCAAACAAATACCAGCACCAGTGCCACGCTCAGCTGTGTGTCCATGGGTCATGCCTAAACAAATAAACCGCCAATCTGGTAGACGACAAGCGCACCCAAGTATGCCAACACCGTCATGTATACGAATGTGAAAATGGGCCAACGCCAGCTGGCGGTTTCCCGTTTGATGATGACCAAGGTCGAAACGCATTGACAGCACAGGGAGAAAAACACCATTACCGACAGGGCCACCGGCACGCTGAAAAGCGGCCGCTCGGGATCGTTGTCCCACGTGACGGTGCGCAAGGTATCGCCCAGTTCTTCGCGGAATCCCTCATCGCCGGCGTCTCCTTTTCCTTGGCTAAAGATAATGCCCAAGGTGCCGACCATGACCTCGCGGGCAGGGAAACTCGCCAGCGCCGCCATGCCGATGCGCCAATCCCAACCCAAGGGCCGCACCGCCGGCTCCAGCGCTTTGCCGACGCGCCCCAGTGCGCTTTGCCCTTTCCACTGTTGTTCCATGTCGCGGAGCTTTTGCTCCATGGGTTCCAGTGCGGCATTTACTTCGTTGAGTTTCTTTTCCAGTTCCGCGCTGCGCGGATCGCTTTCCGCTTTCTCCTGCAGCTCAGCGAGCTCTTTTTCCAGTTGCTCTTTGTCCTCGCGCGGCGCCGTCAAATCTTCCTCCAGAGCGGCAATTTCCAAATCGAAACTCTTACCCGTGACTGGATTGGTCACCGGGAAATACAAGAGCGCCCACACCACGATCATGCTGGCCAGGATCAGTGTTCCGGCCCGGCGCACGAACATCCAGCCGCTCTCGAGCGAGCGCTGCGCGACTTGGCGCAGCGACGGCACTTTATAAAGCGGCATTTCCATGACAAACACCGGCGTCTGCCCGCGCAACAGGCTGCGTTTGAGCAAGAGCGCCACCAGGGGGGCCACGACCAGGCCGATGGCGTACATGCCGAACAGCGTCACACCCGGCACCCACCAGGAAAAGCCGCGCGCCGGGCCGAGAAAGGCGCCGATGAGCAAAAGATAAACCGGCAACCGCGCGGAGCAGCTCATGAGCGGCGCCACCAGGATCGTCGCCAAACGGTCGCGGCGATTCTCGATGACACGCGCCGCCATGATGCCGGGAACAGCGCAGGCGACCGAGGACAACAGTGGGATGAAGGCTTTGCCGTTTAGCCCGCACCGGGCCATGAGCCGGTCCATGAGAAAAGCCGCTCGGGCCATGTAGCCGCAGTCTTCCAGGACGGCGATGAAGGCAAACAGTATGAGGATCTGCGGGAGGAAAACCAAAACGCCGCCGACGCCGCCGATGACGCCGTCCACCAAAAGACTACGTAGCGGGCCCGGCGTCATGACATTGGTAATGGAGTCGCCCAGAAAGCCGAAGCCGCTGTCGATGACATCCATCAAGGGCCCCGCCCACGTATAGATGGATTGAAACACAAGAAACATGAGCGCGAGGAAAAACAATGTTCCCCACACGCGATGGGTCAGCACCCGGTCGATGCGTTCCGTGTATGGCACATGCCGCTTTGCCGGCTTTTGAACGCAGTCCTGGGTGACCTGTCGGATCCAGCCGTAGCGCGTACGCGCTTCGACGCCGGGGACAGTGCAGCCGGCCTGGGCCAATCGTTGCCGCGCCCCGCGCAGCCGCTCACCCAGCGCGTCGTCCCGGCCCCGGCTGAGCAGTTCTTCCATGTGGCCGCCTACGTCCAAGAGAGCACGGCGGACGAGATAGCGCGGCGTGCTTTCCCCCACCGCGTCCGTCAGCGCGCCGACTTCTTTTTCAAAGGCTTCAGGAAACGTCGGCCCGGCCGCTGGCTGGGGATTGGCCAGAACGCCGGCAATAGCGTCCTTTAACGCTTCGATGCCGATTCCTTTGTTGGCCTGCAACGGTACGACCGGCACGCCGAGGTTTTTCGCCAAGCGTTCCGGGTCGATGGTTAGTCCTAGGTTGCGCGCCACGTCCACCATGTTGAGGGCGAGGACAACGGGCACGCCCAACTCGAGGACCTGCGTCAAAAGATACAGATTGCGTTCGAGGTTGGCGGCGTCAGCCAGCGCGACCACCACGTCGGGCCTGGGCTCGTCCGGGCGCCGACCGAGAATGACTTCGACGGCGAGCATTTCATCCGGGCTGCGCGGCGCCAGGCTATAGGTGCCGGGCAAATCGATGACGTCGAAGGTCTGGCCCTTATGGCGAAGCTTGCCCTTTTTGATTTCGACGGTGACGCCTGGATAATTGCCGACGCGCTGCCTCATGCCGGCGAGCGCGTTGAAGAGAGTCGTCTTGCCGACGTTGGGATTGCCGACGAGCGCAACCGTGGCTGTGTGCGTTGAGGTCATGCGTCGCCTTCGCTGGAACGTCGGGCTGATGTCGGGACCGGGTGGCGCACGAAAATGCGGGCGGCCTCGCTGCGGCGCAGGCTCAAGCGATAATCGCGCAGCAGGATTTCCATCGGGTCGCCCAAAGGCGCGAAGCCAAGCACTTCGATCTGTTCACCTTCAAGAAAGCCCATCTCATAAAGCCGTTGGACGAGGGCGTCCTCGCCTTGGATGGCGAGGATGCAACCGCAGTCGCCGAGCTTGAGTTGATCGAGAGTTGGCATGTGCAGGCGGGAGCAAACACGGATTCTAAGTACTAACCACAGAGACACCGAGTGAAAAAGAATGAATGACCCGCAAGATCCTATTCATTCTTCCATTTTTTCTGTCTCTGAGTCTCTGTGGTGAACAATTCAGTCTAGTGGGCGGCGACTGGACGAACGAGAATCTGACCCAAGTCGTCACCGCGCAAGCAAAAGCGCGCCTCTCCTACTTGAACCAAACACGGACTACCGGGTTGCAGGATGCGTACGCGGGCGCCGATGCGCAACCCCAATTCAGCCAATCGGCTAACCCACCTAGAGTCGCCGCCAATATCCGAGACGTCGGCCCATTGACCGATTCCTAGAAGCTCAAATGGGATCAGATCTTGCAACAACGCGAGTCCTTTTTGAGACTGAATCTCATTTTCATCATAGCTTATTTGGATCGTAAGTCAACAAGTCAACAATCAACACGACAGGTGAATTCGCACTGCCGATCCACTTTCTTATCGGCTAGAATGAACGGGCTTCATTTTTGGGAGACTTGCAGAGATGGGCACGGGATTGATCGACAAATTGGCAACGCCCCCAGAGGTGCGCGACTTCCTGCAAACGAATAATGCTGAGGCGGCCTTCTTGAAGGTGCTCGAACTCGTGCGCGACTGTTACCCGCAAATTGTCGCAATTGCGGTTGAACTGTGGGACGACCCCGATGAGATTGACCGCCGCAAGGTGGTTTTCAGACCGAGTCTTCCGATTGCCATTTCGACCGATGAAGTTATTGACATAGAACGAGTCTATCACGAACGATTTGTGTCTGAGATTCCACTGGAGCAGTGTCCCCTATTCGGCGTAATTCTGAGATTCGTGGAGTAGGGATGAAGTGGACAGAGTTTCTCGATTCAGCCGCTCGACTTGCTCAAGGTGGCACCGAGGGTGACTGGCAGTCAGCGGTCAGCCGGGCCTACTACGCTGTCTTTCACTCCTTCCGCGATTTCTTCAAGACTCACGGTCTCGATTTGGGTCGAAGCGGGCAAAGCCACTTCAATCTGGACTCTGGGCTTTTGCATTGTGGCTTTGCCGCAGCGACTGGTATTGCGGCCCGAGTCGATACGCTCCGGAACGACCGCACGCTCGCCGACTATGACCTGCATTCCATCCTAGTGCAGAAGGCCGCGGGCGATACGGTGCAAAGATCGCGTGCGCTTTTGGCCGACTTCCAAACTCTATTGACCACCGTTCCCGCGGCACAGATCGTCGCGGGCGCCAAGAAGCACTTGCAAGCCATTGGCCGCGTGCCTTAGTTCGCCGCCAACGGAATGCACACGATCTCCTTGTCGTTGCGCGCGTACACGGAGCGATTGGCGAACGCAGGGTGCGACCAGATCACGCGCCGGCCTTGCGGTCCCGCCATGGTGTTCGTCGGCTCCAAGATGTTGGCGCGGCTGATCTCCTTGTGCCCTTCCGGCGAGAACTTCGCGATGATCAAGTCGCCGCCTTCGTTGAACAGAAAGTACCGGTCGGCGTGCTCGACGAGGAACGCATTGCCCCAACGCACCGATTTGCCGGTCGTGTATTGGTGCGTGGACCATTTGCGCTCGCCGGTCTTGGCGTCCAGGCAACGCAATTCGCCATAGCTGCACACGCCATAGATGTAGCCGTCTTTGAAGACCGGCGTGGGCATGATGCTGTGCAAGCCGTCGGTGTCGTCGGGCATCTCGCCGCTGCCCTTGCCGCGCCAAAGTACCTCCGGTTTCTCAACGCCGTTCAGTTTGAGCATCAGCGGGCCGTTGTAGAAAGCGGTAAGAAAGAGCCGGTCGCCGGACAGCCGCGGCGTGGGAATCGACAGTCCGGCTTTGATCATGCCTTTCTTGCCAATTCCGTTGTAAGGCTGCGTCCAGTAGAGTTCGCCGGACTGTGGGTCGAGCGCATTGATCGATTCCGGGTGCCACAGGATGAGCTGGCGCTTGCCGCCGATTTCGTAGATCATGGGCGGCGCGTAGCCAGGCTCTTTGGCGGACAGTTTCTTCCACAGCTCGCGGCCGTCGTCTTTGTGGAAAGCGACGACCACACTGCCGTTTCCACCAACCAGGCAGATCAAACGGTCGTCGTCCAGGAGCGGATGACCGGCGAATCCCCAAACTGGCACGTTGGCCTCGAACTCTTCGGGCAATTTTTTGTGCCAGATCTTGGTCCCTTTGGCCAGATCCAAGCACAACAGGTCGCCCATCGCGCCTAGCGTGTAAACGCGATCTTTGGTGACAATCGGCGAGGCGCGCGGGCCGGCGGGATAGGCGATTTGATAAGGACACTCGTATTCGTATTTCCAAACAATCGAGCCGTCTTTTTCATTGAGGCACAGCACGCGCTCGACGCCCTTGACCGTATCGCGGCCGAACGAGTTCTCGGGGTTCGCGACGCCCTTGTGCAATACGCGATCGGTGATGATGACCTTGCCGTGTGCCACCGACGGGCCGGAGTAACCGGCGCCGATCGGCGTCCGCCAACGCGCTTTCAACCCGCCGGCTGGAAACTTTTCCACGATGCCCGTTTCACGCCAGACGCCGTCGCGCTTGGGCCCAAGCCATTGCGGCCAATCGTCGGCCGATGCCGTGGATACGCCGATCGCCAACGTCAGGCACGATAGAAGCAAACTCCGTCGCATCGCGAAAGCCTCCGTGGGAATGGAAAGTCGAGTAACCTACGTTATAGACGTTCGCGCCAGGTTGGTGATCGAAGTCCATTTCACTTTGTTACATCATCGCGCGGCTCATATCCCAGGACTCGCCGGGGCGACTCCAGGTCCCACGCCATTCCGCTATTGGCGGACATACCATGGACGATGACGAATTTTTCCGAGCCGCGACCGTGAGGGAGCGGGGCGCCCGCCGCGGACTTCTCCGGCAGTTCGGCGAGCGCGCAGCGCTCCATCAAATGGCAAAAATCGCGGTCGGACAGCCACATCAGGCGGAACCACGGGCCACGCTCGGCCGGCAGCGACGCCGGCTCGTTGGGCCCACCGCGATAGACCCAGCCGATGCGCGCAGCGATGACTTCCATGCCGTGCGACTCGGCGTAACACTTGCCAAGCCGTTCGCCGAAGAGCTTCGCCGAGGCGTACGCAGTGCTGTCGCGCTCGTGCCCGTGGGCGACGTAGCGCAGTCCGGGGCGCGGCGGCAGGTCGGTCGTGATGCGCACGCCGGGATCGTCCTGGTAGCCGCCCATGACGTGATTGGAGCTGGCGAAAACGAAACGCCGTACGCCCTGCCGCGCCGCGGCTTGATAGACGTGGATCATGGCATCGAGGTTGGGACCCACCAGGTCCGGCCAGGGATGATACGCTTCCGGATCGGCGGCGAAATGAAAGACCACGTCCGTGCCCGCGAACAAGGACACCCAGCGCTCGTCCCATGTCGCCAGGTTGGCGGCCACGATGTCCGGATCGCCGCGCGGCTGGGCATCAATGAGACGCAACGAAAAACGGCCGGCAAAATGTCGGCGCAGTTTACCGCCGAGATTGCCGGCGGCGCCGGTGATGAGGATGGAACGGAGTGGCATTTCGTCTATTCCGCTGCAATGAAGCACTAGTCGAGGCCATTCGCCCGCGCGTGTTCGGCGCGCATGTTTTTGGCCCGCGCCTGCATCTCCCGGGCTTCGCCGCGCCGTCCGGTCTCTTGCAACGAGAGCGCGTATTGCTCCAAGACTTCGGCGATATCCGGATGCGCCGCGCCAATCGCCTTGTCATACACCTCCAGCGATTTTTGGAAGCCCGCCTCGGCTTCCTTCCAGCGCTTCTGATCCGCGTAGAGCATAGCCAGCTTGAAGTGCGTCTTGGCTTCGCGCGGCACTTTGAGCACGGACTTTTCCCAACCGGCCAACGATTCACGGAAGCGCTGTTCGCCTTCGGCATACTGCTTGCGCAGGCGATGAAGCTCGCCCAAGTTGCGCAAGCAATCCGCGACCATCGGTTGCGCGGCCGACAGTTTGCGCTTCTGGAAAATCGCCATGGCCTGCTCGAAAGCCGCGGCGGCCTCGTCCAGCTTGCCTTCTTCCAGATAGTTGTAGCCCGTGAGGTTGATGAGCCCGCCGTACAACGGATGCTCTTTGTTCAATAGTTTTTCGACGTGCTCGAGCGCCCGGCGGAAAAACTCCCAACTCTTGTCGCGCTCGCCTCTGGCCCAATGCCACTGGGCTATGTTGCCCAGCGTGTTGCAGGCCAATGGATCGCGCATCTGGATTTTTTCATGCAGCGCCAAGGCCCGTTGCCAGTGTTCCCCAGCCTCCTTCCAGCGTCCCTTGTTGAAATACAGTCCGCCGATATTGTTGACGGTCTTCGCCATTCTGGCCTCGTGGTCCTTGGCCTTCACGCGTTCCAACGTTTCGAGCGCGCGCCGCAGATACGGCTCGGCCTCTTGGGTCCGTCCCTTCGACCACAAGATCATGCCCAGATTGTTCAGACTATCGCTGACGGCCACGGGATCGGCCAGACCTTCGGCGCCGCTTAAGGCCCGCTTGCCCAGATCAATGGCCTCGTCGTTCTTGCCCAATTGATGCCGAATCAGACTGAGCCGATTAAGCGTTTGAAACAGCCGGCCATCGCCGAACGATTCCGCTTGCTTTAAGGCCGCCGTCATGAAGCGGTCGGCTTCGACATAACGGCCTTCCTGAAAATGCTGCCAGCCAACGTCGTTGTTTTGTTGCCAGGTGTTCTCCTGGGCGCTCGCAGGTTGAGAAAAGAGCATCGAAAGCGCGAGGGCAAACCAAATGTTTGTGGACGACGTATGCATCATGGTTCGCTTCCGAGCACTTCGCTGCGCCTAACGCCACAAGTCAAAAGCGCGGATGTGGCGTCCTAGAGCGCGTTCACATTGGTGTAGCGGAACTCGCCAGAGTTCCGACGCGGAACCCGCCGGAATTCTGGCGAATTCCGCTACAGGAATCCGCAAAGCGTCCGAGTCTTCATTCGAATCTTGCTCTTAATCGTATTCCTAATCGTAATCTTCGTCTTTAAGCGGCGCGGCGGAGGAAGGGTTCTAGCGAGCTGCCGGTA
This sequence comes from Gemmataceae bacterium, assembly GCA_022616245.1. Classification (GTDB taxonomy): domain Bacteria; phylum Planctomycetota; class Planctomycetia; order Gemmatales; family Gemmataceae; genus JAKEFD01. The sequence continues at coordinate 4,622 of JAKEFD010000344.1, read as the reverse complement.
TGAATGATGAGGTAAATAAACTCCCCCAAATCCCGGATTTCGATGTGGTGCGTCGCAGTGGATAGCCGGTAGTGTTGCCCTTGCAACGGACCAGGCAGATGAAAGTGGCTGCTGGACAGGACATAGACATGAGCCAACGACGCGCGGTTGTCGCGGTCGCCACGGGAGAAGAAAGTCAAGCGCGGCACGCGCCGGCCCTGGAAGTCAACGTCGTCGTAAGATTCCAAAAGTTCGAAGTTAAACTCGCGCGGCGCTTGCATGGAAATGTTGCGCTGCTCGCTGAACCAGCTTTCCACGGCATCCGGTGTGGCCGCGGTCCCGCCGTCGACTTTCGAAATCAGAACTTCAACGTCGACCTCCGTCGTGGACAGTTGCCAAATGTACCAGCCGATGCCCGCCGCCAACAGCAACGAGGCGGCAGCAAGCCACGGCCACGGCCGGGGCCGGCGCGCTTGCGCCAGGGCGATCAGTACGCGCGACTTCAACCCCGAAGGCACCGGCACCCTGGGCATGGCGGCGGCCAGGGCATCGTCGAAACGCTGTTCGTTCAGGGAATGGGCGGCACAGTCGGCGCAGGCGTCGAGGTGCTGCTGGAGCGCCCCTCGTTCGGCGTCGTCCAGCTCGCCGGCGCGGGCAAAACCCAGAAGTGTGCGGACCGTTGTGCAATCCATCATGCTTCCCCCCGGGCAGCGTCTGCGGCAACCGGCACGAGCAACCGAGCTTTCAAGAAAGCCTTGGCCCGCGCCAAGCGCGACATTACCGTGCCCAGGGGAACCTCAAGCTGCTCGGCAATGTCGCGATAACTGAAATCCTCGAAGTAGAACAAGATCAACGGTGTGCGAAACGCCTCAGGAATCTCGCTCAGCGCTATCTGGAGCCGCTGGGGCTCAATGTCCGGCAATGGATCGGGAAGCCGGTCGGGGATGTCGCCGACTTCGTCCAAGGCCACGGCATTGGCGGTTTTTCGGTCGCGCAGCTTGTGCAAGTAGACGTTGCGAAGGATGGTGAACAACCAGCCGCGCGCCTTGTGCACATCGCGCAGTTGCCCGAATTTCGCCTGGGCCTGGCAAAACGCTTCCTGAGTCAAATCTTCGGCCTCGGAGGCGGTGCCCGATAAACGAAACGCAAACCGGTACAATGCCGCATAATGCGCCTGGACCAGTGCTTCAACCTTTCGTTTTGTGCCGGGCCAGCGCATGCGCGGGTCTCCACAAGAGATGAGCCGGTCACTACTGTTTTATTCCCAAAACAGAGCCGGCGGCCAGCGGCTCGCTACGTTCCTGCGCCGTCGCAGGCCGGCGCCGCCAACGGTCCCACCATTCGCCGGGAACAAAGACGCCGTAGAGCGACACGGTGTAGAAGCTGAACCAACCGATCTCGATGGTCAGAAAGATACCCAGATGGAAGAGCACGCCGAACCACAGGGCCCATTTGCGTGTTCGCCGCCACAGGACCAGGAAGGGGAACAACGTTTCCCACCAAACGGACACATAGGTTGCCACTACCGTGACCCAGTACGGGATGGGAAGCTGGGCATAGGAAAAGCGGCTCATGGTAGTGTCGCACAGGACATAGTGAATCGACGAACCTTCCCACCACGTGCCATGGAACCTCCAGATGCCATCGTCTGGAAGGTCGCCGTCCCAGATCACGCGCACCAGCTTGGCCAGACCGGTGGTCATGTATAATACGCACACTTGAATCTGCAGCACGCGCACGGACCAGGCGGGCGTATAGAAGGGCTCTACGGCTAGCTCCCGGGGCAGTTTGCGGCGTTCGCTCCAGGCGTCCAACGAAAAGGCCCGGCCGCTCGGCGACAGCATGAGCAGAAACAAGCCCACCATGAGCACGTCGTCGGCGCCGTTCTTCAGGGCCGGATTGCGGTTGATGAAACACAATGTCAGGAACCAGACGCCGACGTTCATGAGCCGCGTGTGCCAACCGACGAGCAAGCCGACGGTCAGCGCCGCGCGAAGCCAGAACATGATCGTCAAGAAGGTCAGATCATCGGTGTTGAAGAAGAGCACGGTCCAGCGCCAGGTCTGCAAACACCATTCGTCGTGCGTGCCGGCGGGCGCGACGCCTTCCGGGCCATAGAACATCGCGAATTGGGGCCAGTACTGGATGAGTTGATCGAGCAGCAGAAAGAACGCCAACAGGATGCGCGTGAGCGCCAAGCGCTCGGCGCGAACCGGCTCATGCCAAAAGCGCTGCCAGGTGGACCAGCCCGTGGTGTCGTGCATTGGAGTCAATCGGAACCGCGGATGTCCGCAGACTAAAGTCTGCGGCTACATTCGGTGCCTGTAGCCGCAACTCTTTAGGTTGCGGCCAACCGCGGATTCACTTGCCATACTTGTCCAGCATCCGTTGCGTCTCGAGCCGTTCGTCGTTCTTCAGCTTTTTGATTGTTCTGTCGGCGACGTTGTAGCACCATTGCGGTCCGCCGCGATCCCAGAAAGGAGGGCCGCTTTGGTCGACGAAGGCTTTGCGGATGTCTTCGCCAGGGGCGGGGTAGCGATAGGTGACTTTGTAAATGTAGATTTTGTAGAGCGGGCTGCCGGCTTGGTTCCGAGCGTGCTGGTGGGCAAGGTAATTGCAGTAGCCGACCCGCGCATCATAGTCGTAAGGCACCTTTAACTCCGCATCGAGCACTTTCTCTTCGAACCAATGGGTGTAATTGGTGAGGTCTTCCGGATCGCCGGTGATGCGTACGATTTTTTGCTCTTTGTCCTTGTAGACCAGTCGAAAGCGCGCCACGGTGGCTTCGGTGGAAGCGTTGGGTGAAAACATGGTCCAGCGCTGCGGCGCCCCGACCAGATTCTCGAAAAGATCCAAGCGGCTGGTCATCCAGCTGAGAGCGTACATGCCATGGTCTTCGAAGGTCGTCAACTTGTCGCGCACGCGTTTTTCCGGCCATGGTTTGAAGTATTCCCAGACCGAATCGGCCGAGGCCAATAGTTTGTCGGTCAGCTCACCTTCTTTCATGTCTTGCAATTCTTGCCAAGTGGGCAGCCTCTTAGGAAAGCGCGCCAGGTCCATTTCTTCGAGCCAATCGCGGTAGGGCGCCAGCGCGGCAAAGCTGTGAAAAACGATGTCGAATAGCAAAAACCCCAGGAAAAACCGCATCGGCCAGCTGAAACGCGGCTTGGGCGGCGTGGAAGAAGACTCGGCGCCTTGGACTTTCGACATGGCGTCTTTGCCCGAAGTGGAACATGCCCATTGTAATTGCGGTGTTGCGCGGAAGCAACGAACGGCGCACAGTGCCGCTTGCGGGTCAGCAGTGACACAGCTCGGAAATCCGTCTGTTTCCTCAGAAAATGCTTGTCATCGGCCAAAACGGGAATAATCTAGTGACTTGTGTATCTATCCAAAAGAGGCGTCGATTGGGTGAATCGGCGCGACAACTCGTTCGGACGTACTCTGGGAGGTTGGATTCATCATGAAAAAACTGCTTGGGTTGCTACTGTGCGTTGGGCTGGCGCTCACCTTGAGCCTTGGCGCCACGGGCTGCAGCAAGAAGAAAACGGACGAAAAGAAAGCCGAAGTAAAGAAGGGCGAGGAAAAGAAGGCGCCCATCGAGGAAAAGAAGGGCGAAGAGAAGAAGGGTGAAGAGAAGAAGGGCGAGGAAAAGAAGGGCGAAGAGAAGAAGGGCGAGGAGAAGAAAGGCGAGGAGAAGAAAGGCGAGGAGAAGAAGGGCGAGGAGAAGAAGGGCGAAGCCAAGAAGGGCGAAGAGAAAAAGGGTGAAGAGAAGAAGGGCGAGGAAAAGAAGGGCGAAGAGAAGAAGGCCGCTCTGACGCCGGCCCTTCGACTCTTCGGCGTTCCCGAACGCGACGTGACCGCCTATTTGGTCCACAATGAACTGTCGGCCATAGTCGGGCGGCAGCTGACGTAATCAACCTTGTGACACTCCCCATGTTTTGTTGAACCCTACGGAAAGGATGGACAAACCGTGTTGAAGAAGATTCTCGCTTGTCTGTTGATGCTCGGTCTGGTCGCGGGCATGGGCCTCGGCACTGTCGGCTGCTCGAAGAAGGCCGAAGAGAAGAAAGCCGAGGAAAAAAAGGCCGACGAGAAAAAGGCCGACGACAAGAAGAAGACCCCCTAGTTTCGTGTCCCTGCTTAGTAATACGACGGGCCGGATGCATCTGTGTGTCCGGCCTTTTTCTTTTCACGGTGCTTCATGCGAAACAACCTGTCGCTCCTTCTTTTGCTACTCGTCACGTTGATTCTGCCCGGCTGCACCGGCCTCGGCGAAAAAGGCGTCAACAAGGACAAGGACCGTCCCAAGCCAGCCGGGAAATAGCCGGAATGGATTGCAGAGCCGCGCACGCAGTAAGCGGTTGAATTTAAGTTCAGGCCGCTTCCGATGGAGCGGGGTCGCGTAAGCGCCCCGTGAAACACAAGTAACCCGCAACACACGGGGCGCTTACGCAACCCCGCTCCGGTCGATAGTGCCTGTTGAATTCAATGACCATGCGTGGGAGAATTCTTGTGCCGGCATAAATGCTGACACATCATAAAACAGACGAGGGTTTTTGAGAATTGTAAGTTTGATTAGCTAAATAGTTTATGGCAATTCTCCCGTGAGTGCCAACTGGGGGTAAAATGGCACCGAAGGCCGT
>JAKEFD010000343.1 GCA_022616245.1 Gemmataceae bacterium | reverse complement strand
TTTTCTCTGCGCTGCTCCGCGCCTCTGCGGTGATTCTTGAATTCGGCTACGATACGTGACAAAGCACATGCGATTTCCTTGCCCCACCTGTGCGAAGACCTTGGAAATAGCCGACGTGTTCGCCGGCCAGATGGTGCGTTGTCCACATTGCGCTGCCATCGTCCTGGCGCAAAGTCCGCAGCCGGACGAGCCGCCTCCCGCCCCGCCGGCGCCGCCTGCACCGCCGCCGCCAAGCCCCGTCAGCGCCCCGCCTCTCCCCGAAGTGAGAGGTTGGGGTCCAACTCCCGAACCATTGCAGGTCGCCGCCAACACTTCAAAAACGCCTTCGGCTCCCCTCGCCCTGGAGAAGGAGGGGTCGGGGACAACTTCTCCCCTCTCCATTGAGGGAGAGGGGTCGGGGGTGAGGGGGTCGCCTTCGCCTGTCCCCTCAATCGAGAAAGACAGGGCAGAGGTGAAGAGTTCACCGCCGTTTCCCCTCGCCCAAGAGGGAGAGGGGGCAGGGGTGAGGGGGTCGCCCAATCTCTCCCTCGACGAGCCGCCGATCCAAGTGAAAGCGGATGACGATGTGCCGGCCGCGGAGCTTTTGGAAGAGCCATACCCGATGAAGTACGCGCCCGCGCTGCCCGTGCCGCCCCCGCATCCGGCGCTTAGGAAAGTGGAAGCGGACCTGCCGCCGCCCAAGCCCAAGACGGAATACCATGGCGGCATCACCTTTCACCTGCGCCGCGAGTTCGCCGCCTGGCTCGTCGCCCTCTCTCTCGCACTCTTGTTCGTCTTCTCGTTCTTCCCCTGGCAGCGGTCCGAGCTCGTCAGTCTCAACCTGTGGGAGCTGGCGTTTTCCTCGTCGGGTCACGCGATCTTCGTCTTCTACTTGCTGCTCTACTGGCTGGCTTTGCCCCTGGGCATCACGCTGATACTGCTGGAGAAAAACGTCATCCCCACGCCGCCGCATCTTGAGCACCTGGTGCCCTGGGGCTCGTTGACGCTGTTCGGCATCCTCGTCCTGTCCTGGATTCTCTTCCTCGCGCATTATGTGCGCTGCAACTTCGCGGAAATGCACAACCCCGCCACGGTCTGGATGAAGCTCGCCTTCCGCCTGCACTTCTGGGCCATGCTCGGCAGCCTGGCCGACTTCTGGCTTCTCCGGCGGCGCAAGAACGGGCTGCTCGATCCGCGGTTTCGGATTCAGTGGTGAGCACCAAGCGGCAAGTCCAAATGCAATTGAAAAACGGCAGTGGCTGGGATGAAAAGTTACTGTCCCACTCGGCACCATTGACGCATTCGGCCGACCGCCTACAATCAATCTTTTCCATTACACGTCGGGGCGCAGGCGCCCATGGACGCCATCTACAAAGCCGACATCCTGATCGAGGCGCTCAGCTATATTCGCCAGTTCCGCGATCGCCTCACGGTCATCAAGCTGGGCGGCAGCGCCATGGACGATCCCGAGGCGCTGCGGGCCATTCTCCTCGACGTCATCTTCATGGAAACCGTGGGCCTGAGGCCCGTGCTCGTCCACGGCGGCGGCAAACCCATCGATCGCGCCATGGCCAAAGCGGGCCTGGCGCCGCGCAAGGTGCAAGGAAGGCGCTACACCGACGACGCCACGCTCGAAATCGTCGTGCGCGTCCTCATGCAGGAAATCAATACCGACATCGAAAAGCAGATTCGCGCCCTGGGCGGCCGCGCCGTCGGGCCGCACGGCGGCTCACTCCATTACCTGCACGGCGAAAAGACGCTGCTGCCGGGCGCGGACGGGCAGCCGATCGACCTGGGCCGCGTGGGCCGGGTCACACGCGTGGACGTGGACTTGATCCGCGACTTCTGCGCCGCCTGCGTTGTGCCGGTGATACCCTCGCTGGCCATCGACGCCCAAGGACGCTGGCTCAACATCAACGCCGATACCGCCGCGGCCGCCGTCGCCGCCCAACTCGGCGCGGAAAAACTCGTGCTCCTGACCGACACGCCGGGCATTCTCCGCGACGTTCGCGATCCGCAGTCGCTCTTGAGCAGCCTCGACACGGAGGAGATTCAAGCGCTCGTGCGCCAAGGCGTCATCGACTCGGGCATGCTTCCCAAAGTCGAAGCCTGCATCGATGCTCTCAATGCCGGCGTCAAAAAAACCCACATTATCGACGGCCGCTTGCGACATTCGCTCCTTCTTGAGATCTATACCCACCACGGCGTCGGCACCGAAATCGTCATTCGCCGTTAGTCATTTGCCTCGAACGACCAATCCTTGAGGATCGCAGTGTTTACTAATGTCGAGAACTTCCCATGACCACGCAAGAAACCATCGCTTTGTTCGAGTACTATGTGATCGGCAATTATAAGCGCTATCCGGTGTCGCTAGTGCGCGGCGAAGGCTCCTACGTATGGGACGCCGAGGGAAACCGCTACCTCGACTTCTTTCCCGGCTGGGGCTGCGATTTGATCGGCCATTGTCCGCCACGGCTGGTGAAGGCCGTGCAAGAGCAAGTCGCGCGGCTTATTCACGTGCCCAACACCTGGTACACCGAGCCGCAGGGGCTATTGGCCAAAGCGCTCGTCGAGCGCGCGGGCTTTGACGGCCGCTGCTTTTTCTGCAACAGCGGCACCGAAGCGGTCGAAGCGGCGATCAAGCTGGCGCGGCTGTGCGGCAAGCCCGGTCGCTACAAGATCATCACCATGCTCAACAGCTTCCACGGCCGAACGTTGGGCGCGCTCACAGCGACAGGGCAACCAAAGTATCACAAGGGCCTGGAACCCTTGCTGGCCGGCTTCAGTTACGCCCTTTTCGGCGACCTGGATGCCGCCGCCAAGCTTGTGGACGGCGAAACGTGCGCCCTCATGGTGGAGCCGATTCAAGGCGAGGGCGGCATCAACCTGCCGCCGCCGGGCTATCTCGAAGGGTTGCGCGAGCTGGCGGACCGCCACAAGCTGATGCTGATCTTTGACGAAGTGCAAACCGGCATGGGCCGCACGGGGAAGTGGTACGCGTTCCAGAATTGGCCGGTGCAGCCCGACGCCTTGACGCTGGCCAAAGCGCTCGCGGGCGGCGTGGCGGCGGGCGGTCTGGTCGCCAAACCCCAATTCGCGGAGAAGCTCGTCCCCGGCACGCACGCCGCCACATTCGGAGGCAACCCCCTTGCCTGCATTGCCGCCCTGGCCACCATCGAGACGATCGAAGCCGACGGTTTGCTGGAGCGGGCCCTGCGTCTGGGTGATGCATTCGGGCGCCGCTTCGAGAGTCTCAAGGCACGCTGCCCGCTCATTCAGAAAATCCGCGTCCAGGGGGCGATGATCGGCGTTGAATTGTCGATCGACGGCGCGCTCCTTGTCGATCAATGCCTCCAGAAACGCCTGCTTATCAACTGCACGCACGGCAACGTATTGCGTCTGTTGCCCGCTCTCAATCTGACCGACGATCAACTCGAGAACGGTTGCGACATTCTCGAAGACGTGTTGCTGTCTTACGAAGGCGGAAGAAAGCCATGAAACACTTCTTGGATTTACTCGACTGGACAGGCGAAGACATCGTGCAACTGCTCAAGAACGCATTGAAGCTGAAAAAGGCCCACGCACGCGGCAAGAACAAGCCGATCCTGCAAGGCAAAGTGCTCGGACTCATCTTCGAAAAGCCGTCGCTGCGCACGCGCGTGAGTTTTCAGGCGGCGATGGCCCAGCTGGGCGGCACCAGCCTGTTCATCTCGCAGGCCGACGCCGGACTGGGCAAACGCGAGAGCATCGCCGACTACGCCCGCGCCATCAGCCAATATGTCGATGCGGTCGTTTTGCGTACCTTTCAGCATGCCACCGTTGAGCAGTTCGCCCGCTTTGCGGCTTGTCCGGTGATCAACGGCCTATCCGATTACTATCACCCGTGCCAGGCGCTGGGCGATTTCTTGACCATCCTGGAAATCTTCGGCGACGCAAAAGGCAAGACCATCGCCTTTGTGGGCGACGGCAACAACGTGGCCCGTTCGCTGGCATTGGCCTCTGGCAAAGTCGGAGCGCGTTTCGTTCTGTCCGCGCCGAAGGGATTCGGCTTCGACCAGGCCTTTCTGGACGTCTATCAACAATCCGCGGTTAATGGGCACCTGTCGGAGCAGTTGGATCCCTTTCAAGCTGTGCTCGATGCCGACGTGGTCTACACCGACGTATGGGCGAGCATGGGCCAGGAAGGTGAGGTGGACGAGCGGCGCAAATCCTTCGAGCACTATCAAGTGAACGCCGATCTCATGAAATTGGCCCCCGCGCACGCCAAGTTCATGCATTGCCTGCCGGCGCATCGCGGCGAGGAAGTGACCGAGGATGTGTTCGAAGGGGACCGAAGCGTAGTCTTTCAGCAAGCGGGCAACCGCATGCACGCGCAGAAGGCGCTCCTGCAGTGGCTGTTGGAGTGACCGTTTAGCGTTCGCTTGTACCTGCGAACAATTCGTTCACCGTCTGAACCTGCGAACGCTAAACAAATCCGCAAAGCGAAAAAAACATCCGGAAGCGTGCTGGTCCCAGGGGGGCAAGGGACGGATGCGACGCTTCCGGAAGTATTCACGCAAAACAGGACGAGAAGACTTAACGTCCCTGTGTCCGCTTTTTCCAATGCATGTCTTGTTAAGGCGCCCAGACGGCAACATTTTCGAAAGCCCAACCACCGGAACGGCTGACTTGTTGCTTGGCTTTCGCTCTTACTTAAGGAACAATCCCTCAAGACGGGTTCGTTTCACAACCACAATTCATGGTACGGCGGCCAAACCGCGCTGTCAAGCCTGACCCCTAGCTAACTTGGCGACTGTTTGCCCCGATAAACCGCAAAGGAATCATCGGTTTCCCACAGTGTCACTTCCACAACCGGATATCCTTGCGACGCCACGAAATCATGGATCAGTTTGGCAATGTTCTCGGCAGTCGGATTCACATCCATGAGAAAAACCGGTTCGTCTTGTGCAAGGAGCGAAGGGAGTACAGGGTCGTCCTTGCGCAGCAGCATGCGATGATCGAGGTTGGCGTCGATCCAGCCGCCGACCACCCGCTTGATCATCGAAAAATCCATGACCATGCCCAAGGAATCGAGGCTCGACGCCGCCAACGTGATCACGGCCCGGCCATTGTGTCCGTGCAGATGCCGGCACTTGCCGTCGTAATCCAGCAAGCGATGGCCGTAGCAGAAGCGCAGTTCCTTGGTGACTTGAAACATTCCCTCATTGTAGACTCGGCCAAATCCCTGTCGAGCCAAACGTCTCGCGATACAATGAGGCCAAAGTAGCAGGCACACTCCGTGTGCCGTCCGGCTGCCACGGCACACGGAGTGTGCCTACTACTTTCACGAGGAGCGGTTCATGGCGAATGCCTTGTCGCAGCTTTCGGCGTTTGCTTCCATCACCAGGGCCGAAGAAAAACTGTCTGCGTACACGGCGCTGGGAATCGGCGGACCGGCGGAGGTGCTGGCGGAACCGCGCGACATTGCCGAGCTGGCAGGCCTTTTGCGCGCGTGCCGGGAGAAGAATATCCCTGCCCGCGTGCTGGGCAGCGGCGCAAACGTATTAGTGAAGGATGAAGGCGTGCGCGGCGTCGTGGTCCGCTTGAGCGCGCCTTCCTTTTGCCGGATTCAGACCAAGGGCAATACCGTTCGCGCCGGCTGTGGCGCTTCGCTGGCGCACCTCATTGCCCAGTCCGTGCGCTCGGGCCTTGCCGGTCTGGAGTCGCTCGTCGGCATCCCCGGTACGGTAGGCGGCGCGCTCAAGCACAATATCAGCGACCGCAACGTCGAAGTCGGCCACCACGTGCACCGCATCGACGTAATTGACTCTGCCGGGCAAACACAGACCCGGCCGCGCGACGAATTGCGGTTTTCCTTCGGTAGTTGCAACCTCGACGATCCCGTGCTGGTCGCGGCCGATTTCGAGCTGGAACCGGATCGCGCCGATGCAATCCTCAAGCGCATGCGCAAGAGCTGGATACAGCGTAAGGCGACGCAGCCATTCAGTTTTCAGACGGCGGTGCGCGTTTTCAAAAACCCCGCCGGCCTGAGCGCCCCCGCGCTCGTCGAGCAAGCCGGACTGGTCGGCACCAGAGTCGGCGGCGCCCAGGTCAACGACCGCGACGCCAATTCCCTTGTAGTCGAGCCAGACACGGCCGCGCGCGACATCCTGCGTCTTATCGACTTGGTGCGCGCCAAGGTCCAGGATCGTTTTCACCTGGAATTGGATTTGGAAATCTCCATCTGGTCGTAAGCCACGCCGCGAATGCATTGCACATCGCGCCGAAATCGGTGCTGGGTCACAAACTGTTTACCTGAAATGAATAACATCGCTGGCGCCGAGAATGGATTGCACCTCGGCTCCCTAGGTTGGAATGCAATCCATCCATCCTTCCAGCAGCATTAGGCGAAGTTGATTGTGGGCAGATTTTGCGCCGCCTAGCGCAGCGATTGTTCCCACAATGTGCGGATGGCGACTAACTGCGGATCGGTCGCGGCAAAGCGCCGCCAGCGCTTGATCTCCAAGTCGCCGTCGGCGTATACGAGCAAATCGATCGGCAGTCCGACGGTGATGTTGGAGCGCATCGTTTAATCCAAGGAAATGATGGCGTACTTGGCCGCCTCCTCGAGCCAAGGCCCGGCGACGGAATAGCCGACCTTGTCCTGCGCGTGTGCGACTACATCAGCACCCATTTCGAATACGCCCGCGCGGTCACGCACGCCAGCTCGCCGATCGACGATGTGCTCGCGCACGGCAAAGGCGTATGTCAGGACTTCGCCCATCTCATGATCGCGATACTTCGCTTTTTCGGACTGCCCGCGCGCTATGTGAGCGGCTACATCCATCGGCCCAACAAGGAATCGCAAAGCCACGCCTGGTGCGAGGCCTGGCTGCCGGATGTGGGCTGGATCGGCATGGATCCCACGAACAATCAGCAAGTGGATGAGAAGTTTGTGCGCGTCGCGGTCGGCCGTGACTTCACGGACGTGCCGCCGAACAAAGGGACCTATCGCGGCAAAGGCTTGGAGACGATTCAGGTGCGCGTGGATACGCGCGAGCTGCCGCGTGTGCCGCCGCTTTCCTGGCGCGACCACCTGCCGCCCTTGGAGGTGCCCTTGACGACGATTCTGCGCCGGCGGATGTCCGCGGCGGAAGAAGGCGAACAATAGCAGCAACAACAATAGAATCCCTGAACAGAAATCGGATTCCACAACTGGTAGGATGCCATGCGTAAACTTAGCGACGATTATAAGACAGCCCTGGTCACCGGCGCAGGCTCGGGTCTGGGCCGGCAGTTGGCGCAGGATCTTTTGAGCGAAGGGGTCGCCGTCGCAGGCCTCGATCGGCGTCCGGAAGGCTTGCAATCCTTGGCGGCGGAAGCAAATGGCGTCTTCGCGTGGGCCCAAGCCGATGTGACAGATCCTGCAAATCTGACAGCCGGCGTATCTGACCTGGAGCGCCGGCTGGGACCTATCGATCTCGTCATCGCCTGTGCCGGCATCGGTCACGAAACGTCCGTCGTCACCAACGAGCGCGGCGATGTCCCTGCAATCGTGCAAGTCAATCTGATCGGCGTCTGGAACAGCATCAACGCGGTCGTCCAAGGCATGATCGAGCGCAAGAAGGGGCATGTCGTCGCCATCTCCAGCTTGGCGTCCTATCGCGGCATGCCGCGCATGTTCGGCTACTGCGCCAGCAAGGCCGGCGTCAATTCTCTCATGGACGGTTTGCGTGTCGAGCTGGGCTCGTTCGGCGTCCACGCAACCACGATTTGCCCCGGCTGGATACGTACGCCGATGGTAGAGAAAAATCCGATGCCGATGCCGGGCCTGATGGAAGTGCACCAAGCTTCCGAAACGATCCTTTGGGCGATTCGAAAAAAGAAGAGATACTATGCATTTCCCCGGAGCCTGGTGTGGCGGCTGCGAATCTTGAGAATGTTGCCGCGTTCTTGGCAGGACGCTGTGGTGCGGAAATGGACAAAAGCTTGACGCTTGTTGTCTTATCTTGAAGCGCAGAAAATGTTAGAGTTGCTTTGGGTGAATTCTGGAAAGGGCCGCACTTTGCTTAGCCGTCATCCGCGCGGGTTATTCCCACTATTTTTCACGGAAATGTGGGAGCGCTTCAGCTTCTACTGCATGATGGCGCTCCTCACCTTGTACATGGACGCGCCGGAGTCGGAGGGCGGGCTGGGCTTTCATGAGAATTCGTCGAGCCAGATTTACGGGTTCTACAAAGGCTTCTTGTATTTCACGCCGCTATTCGGCGGACTGCTCGCGGACCGGCTGTGGGGCTTCACGCGCACCATCTTCGCCGGCGGCATCGCTATGATGGCGGGGCACCTGGCTCTGGCGGGCGAAGGGTTGGCCTTTTTCTACGCCGGCTTGTGCCTGCTCATCATCGGCAACGGTCTCTTCAAGCCGAACATCTCGACCATGGTGGGCAATCTGTATCACCGCAACCCGGACCTCAAGGACCAGGGCTACAACATCTTCTACATGGGCATCAACATCGGCGCCTTCATCGCGCCGTTGGTGGCCAACGGCCTCAAGAACGCCGTAGGTTGGCACACCGCCTTCGGCGCGGCCGCGGTCGGCATGGCGCTGTCGCTGGTGATTTTTTACCTGTGCCGAAAACTTGTTGTCGAAGGGGAGCGAACCGCATCGAGGGTCGTCGAGCAGACTCCATCCGTGAACGGGGATGGCGTTGCGAACTCCGTAGCCGGCAATGAGCGACTGCGCATTCAGGCGCTGTTCATCATTTTCGGCGTCGTCGTGCTCTTTTGGATGGCGTTTCATCAGAACGGTTTGACGCTCAGCCGCTGGGCTCGCGACCATACCGAACCGTTTTTGGGCATCGATTTCAGGGACAATGCAGCCCTGACGCTGTGCATCAATCCGTTCTTGGTCATCGTGCTCACACCGATCCTCGTGATGTTCTGGGGCTGGCTCAAGCGCATCGGCTGGGAAGTTTCAACGCCGAAGAAAATGGCCATTGGTATGGTGCTGACTGCCAGCTGCTTTTTGGTAATGGCCATGGGCGGATTGGCCGGCGGCAATGCCGGGCGCGTATCCGTCTTCTGGCTGATTGGCGGCTACTTTCTGGTGACCATCGGCGAGTTGTGCTTGTCTCCCATGGGCTTGTCCGTGGTGTCCAAGCTGGCGCCCGCGCGGCATGCCGGACTGTTCATGGGCGGTTGGTTCGTCGCCACGGCGTTTGGCAACTACCTTTCCGGCGCCATCGGAGTCTTCTGGCGAGAATGGTCGCACTCGGCCTTTTTCTTCTTCCTGGTCGTCACTTCGCTCGGCGCTGCGGCGGTTTTGGCGTTGTTTCTGCCGCGCCTGGAAGCCGCGGTCAAGAGCGTCGCGCCGACTCCGCCTAGTCCGCAATTGGTCGCGTCGGAAAACGGCGACCGGGCCTCGGAAGCGATCATGGAAAAGGTCCGCTGATTTGGAATTATCGGCACAATCGTCACATTTTGTCTAAAGTGCAAAGCCTGCCCATCCGAAACCATCCATACTTGGGCCGCGTGCGCCCATTGTCCGCTTTGGGAGTTGATCCATGGCAGCCACTTGGCGACTGGGGCGTTTCCTTTTGTTGGGAATGGTGCTGGGAACGGTTTGCGCCTATCCGGGAGCACGCGCGCAACAAGTCCCCGTCTTTGCCGACAAGGCTGCTCCTTTGGCGCGTGGCGAAAGGCCGATGCCGAAGAGAATCCATCTGACCAGCCGGCTGTTTCGCCTGCCATTGCAGATCGACCCGGCGACAGCTTCGAAAACGAAAGACGTGTGCGTTTTCGTCAAGCCGGTTCCGGGCGAGTGGATGTGCATCGAAAAGACGACGGGATACGTGAAGCAGATTACTTGCCAGTTGCCGCGCGACGGCGAGTATTGGCTGACGGTGGTGACCATCGACAAGCAAGGCAACGCGTCGCCGCAGGATTTCACGCGTGAGCCGCCGAACATGATCCTGACCGTGGAAACGGTGGCCGGGAAGAACCAACCCGCCAAGAGCCAAGACCAGCCGGCGACGAAGGGCGAATTCAATATGCCGCCGCCTTTGCCTCCTGAGGCCGTAAAGCGTGATCCAATTCTGCCGCCCCTTCCTCCAGAAACCAAGAACGTCGTCGCGCCGGAGCGCGTCGCATTGCCACCGCCCAACGTGCTGCCGCCTTTGCAAATGGAAAAGCAACCTGAAACAAAGTCGCCGGCTACGTCAGACCCCGGCAGCCAGTTCCTGAATTCCACTCGCGTCGGCATTGACTACAATGTGAAGCGCATCGGTCCCAGCGGCCTGGGCAAACTGGAAATCTGGATCACGCCGGACCACGGCAAATCCTGGAAACGCTTGGACAGAGTGAAAGATCATGGCAACCGCGCTGAAGTCGAATTGCCCGGCGAAGGTCCCTTCGGACTGCGTCTGGTTGCGACCAACGGCAACGGTTTCGGCGGCAAGACTCCCGTCGCCGGCGAAGCGCCCTCGGTCTTGTTTGAAGTGGACATGACCGCGCCTGTTATCCACTCATTGGAATTGGACCCGGTCAGCAAGACCTCGACCGTGGACATTCGTTGGAAAGTAAGCGAGCGCAACCTGGGCAGCGATTGCGTCACCCTGTCCTACGCCTCCCAGCGCGGCGGTCCCTGGCAAATGCTGGCGACGCGCCTCAAGAACGACGGCTTGTACACCTGGACGCTGCCGCGCGATCTGCCGCAACAAGTCTTTGTGCGCCTGGAAGTGCGCGACCTGGCGGGCAATATCGCCCGCAGCGAAACGACCAATCCTTTGACGATTGACTTCACCGAGCCTGATTTGACGGTGATCAACGTCGTGCCGCTGCCGTCGGGCGTCGTGCCGGCGTCTAAATAGGGCAGGCTTTTAACCTGTCCGGACAAGTTCGCGGCCGGGAGCCCCGCTCTCTCACGGTCGCGACTCGGACAAGTCCTTGTCCTAATCCTAATCTGGATCCTAATCGAATTCCTAATCGTAATCTCCGTCTTGATCTTTGTCTTCTTCGTTGTGTCGCTGGCTTGACAAAGGTGGAAGAGAAATGGATCAGGATCAAGATTACGATTAGGAATAGGATTAGGACGAAGATCAAAAAAAAGATTGGGATCGTGCCAGCAGATTGAGCGCATCAAAAAGCCCACGAGCGCACCCGCCCGTGGGCTTCCCATCCCCAACCCGTTATCGATCGAATGAGAAATTTGGAAAGGGGCCGGCCCCATATGCCGGGCCTGGATTCGTCGGCGCGTTCGCGGGCATCGGCGTGGGGTTGGGCGGAAAACGCGGGGCCATCTGCGGGTTCGCAATGCGCTCGGACTGAGCGGGCGGAAACTGCGAAGGCCAAGTAGGATAAACACTGACCGGCTGATTCACGATTCTTGGGTCATTGGGAAAATATGTCCACCAGGGCGCGAGGTTTCCGGCCCATGGTTGTTCGCCCACAATGATATGCCCACAATCACAACGCACGCTGGGCCAATGGATGCAGTGTCGCAGCTTGAAGCCTGTCGCTTGGGCGGACCCAGCGCCCAGCCATGCCAGACCCAGCAAAACCAGCACGCAGCGCGTTTTCTTTCCAAGGGGCATAACTGCCTCCCAAAAGCAAAAGCAGGACGCGGGGACCAGGGAGTTCACCGTGACACTCCCTTGTCCCCGCGTAAAGATCATTTCAACATTGCCTAGGAACCGACGGCGGGCCAACCCGAATCAGTGGAAGGGTGGCAAATCCAGCCGCCTGGAAACCGCCCGTTCCTTACCACGCGGACAACTCGGCTAGCCTTTCTCTTCGGCGTAAATGCCATTTTCGACCTATAGTTGGAGTGGTCCCCCTACCCGCTCCTTCCAGGGCGAGGTGAGTTTGAGCGAAGTTAGGAAGGTACAGATGCCGGCACTCC